>JAITTX010000373.1 GCA_031286755.1 Paraburkholderia sp. | reverse complement strand
CCATGCCCACGAGTATCTGGCGCAGCCGCGATTCACGCTTGCTTTACGGGGACAGTGGTTTGCTTTGTTGGGACATTCGCCAACCGCATGGCGATGCCATCGGGGCACCCAATACCCCCCACCTTGCGCAAAAACACCCCCAACCCGTTCGCACGTTGCGATATATCAACATGCGGATTTAGTATTTGTGTTTTGCATATTGAAAGGTTAAGAATACTTAAATCGCATGCAACGGCGCCGGTGCGCTCCCACTGACTCATGGAACTTCGCCAGCTCGAAGCCTTCGCTGCCGTGATGACCACGGGCAGCATCACTGCGGCTGGCCGCCTGCTCGGGCGCTCGCAGCCCGCGATCACGCGGCTGATCCAGGAGCTGGAGGCCGAGATCGGCTATGCGCTGTTCGCGCGCAACGGCCCGCGCGTCTCGCCCACCGAGCAGGGCTTCCTGCTGTACGAGGACGTCGAGCGGATGCTGGCCGGCATGAAGCAGGTGCGCGACCGCGCGAGCGAGATCGCGCGCGGCGACGCGCGGCCGCTGCATATCGCGGCCACCTCGGCACTGGCGGCCGGGCTCCTGCCCGCGGCGCTCGCCCTGCCTGGCCCCGCGCACGACACGCCGAAGATCCAGTTGCGCAGCATGTCGCCCGAGCAGGTCGTGCACGAGGTGCTCACGGGCGCCGCCGACATCGGCGTGACCAGCCTGCCGCTCGAACATCGCGGGCTGGTCGTGCACTGGATCGGCGAGTCCGCGTGCGTCGCCGTGCTGCGCCACGACGATCCGCTCGCCGCGCAGGCGCGCGTGCCGCTCGCCGCATGCGCCGGCCAGCGCATCGTCACGATGCAGAACCCGTACCGGCTGCGCCGCCGCCTCGATCACGCGTTCGCGAGCGCGGGCATCGCGCCGGCCGCACTGATCGAGACCAACTCGTCGCTCAATGCGCTCGCCGCCGTGCGCGCCGGGCTCGGCCTTTCCGTGCTCGAACCCGTGACCGCGTACGGTCTGCCGCTGCCCGACGTTGCCGTGCGCCCGATCGACACCGTGATTCCGTTCTTCTTCGGGGTCGTCACGCGCGACGCGAAAGTGGTCTCGGCCGTCGCGGCGGCGTTCGTCGATGCGCTCGCCCTGGCCGCGCGCGCGCTGCTCCCCGATTTCGTCCAGCATGCGCCCAGCGAGCATGCCCACGTCCTGCAGTCGCTCTACGGCGACCTGCCCGCTCCGAAGGAAACCCCGTCACCATGAACTCGCCGACCGCTCGTCCCTCAGGCCTCGCGGCGCTTGAAGCGCGCCTGCGCGAAGACCTTGCCTGGCTCGAATTGCCCGCCAGATCATGGGTGCCGCTGCGCACGCGCGAGGGCCGGCCCGTCATCAGCGTGGCCATCATCGGCGGCGGCATGGCGGGGCTCGCGGCGGCGGCGGCGCTCACGCATCTGGGCGTGGACGCGGTGATCTTCGATCAATCGCCGCAAGGCTTCGAGGGCCCGTGGGCGACCACCGCGCGCATGGAGACGCTGCGCTCGCCCAAGCAATTGACCGGCCCGGCGCTCGGCCTGCCCGCGCTCACGTTTCGCGCGTGGTTCGAGGCGCAGTTCGGCGGCGAGGCGTGGGCCGCGCTCGACAAGATTCCGCGTCTGCAATGGATGGATTACCTGCGCTGGTATCGCGAGGTGCTCGGCCTCGACGTGCGCAACGAGCACCGCATCACTTCGATCGCGCCGCATGACGATGGCAACGGCGACGGCGAGGTCGCGCTCTCGGTCTCGCACGCGGGCCGCGACGAAGTGGTGCACGCGCGCCACGTGGTGCTCGCGACCGGCCGCGACGGCCTCGGCGGCCCGAGCGTGCCCGCTTTCGCGCACGCGCTGCCGCGCCGCTTCTGGGCGCACTCGTCGGACGAGATGGATTACGGCACGCTGCGCGGCAAGCGCGTGGGCGTGATCGGCGCGGGGGCCTCGGCCATGGACAGCGCCGCGACCGCGCTCGAAGCGGGCGCCGCGTCGGTCGATCTGCTGATCCGCCGCACGGACATTCCGCGCGTGAACAAGGGCAAGGGCGCGGGCAACCCGGGGCTCACGCACGGCCATGCCGCGCTGCCCGACGCGTGGAAATGGCGCGTCCGGCATTACATCAACGCGCAGCAGGTGCCGCCGCCGCGCGGCAGCACGCTGCGCGTGTCGCGCCACGCGAACGCGCGCTTCAACCTCGGCTCGCCGATCCTCGACGTCACAGTGGCCGGCGACGCGCTGCACGTGCGCACGCCGCACGGCCTGTTCGAGCTGGATTTCCTCGTGTTCGCGACGGGCTTCAACATCGATCCGGCCAGCCGCCCGGAATTCGCGCCGTTCGCGCGGCACATCCGCACCTGGAGCGAGCGCTACACGCCGCCCGCGGGCGACGAAGACCGCGAGCTCGCCGACTCGCCCGACCTGGGCCCGGCGTTCGAATTCCTCGAAAAGACCCCGGGCGCGTGCCCCGGCCTCGGTCGCATCCATTGCTTCTGCGCGCCGGCAACGCTCTCGCACGGCGCGCTCTCGGGCGACATTCCGGCCGTGAGCGACGGCGCGAAGCGTCTGTCGCTCGCGCTCGCGGCCGCGCTCTATCGCGAAGACATCGATCAGCACTACGCGAATCTCGAAGCGTTCGAAGAGCCCGAGGTGTTCGGCGACGAATGGACGCCCGCTGGCCCTCCCGCTGGACCGCCCACCCCATCGGCCGTCCACGCCGAGCCGGAGCCGCAGCGATGAGCGCATGGATCCTGCGCCGCGTGCTGCAAGCGGTCGTCGTGCTGTGGCTGATGACCGTGGTGGTCTTCGTGGGCCTGCACGCGATCGGCAATCCGGTCGACATCCTGATCGGCGAGGACGTCGACCAGATCGACCGCGCGCGCATCATCGCGCGGCTCGGCCTCGACCAGCCGCTGTGGCGCCAGTACCTCGCCTTCGTGAACGGCGCGCTGCACGGCGATCTCGGCAACAGCTTCGTCTACAACGTGCCCGCGATCCGGCTGATTCTCGAACGCCTGCCCGCCACGCTCGAACTGGCCTGCGCGGCGCTCCTCATCGCGGTGGTGATCGGCATTCCGCTCGGCCTGTTCGCGGGACTGAAGCCGCATCATCCGCTCGCGCGGCTGCTGACGGCGGGCAGCATCGTCGGCTTCTCGCTGCCCACCTTCTGGGTCGGGCTGATGCTCATCATGACCTTCTCGGTCCACCTGGGCTGGCTGCCCGCGAGCGGCCGCGGCGCGACGGTGCCGGTGTTCGGCGTGGCGTGGTCGTTCCTGACGCTCGACGGGCTGCGCCATCTGATCCTGCCCGCGTTCAACCTCGCGCTGTTCAATATCTCGCTCGTGCTGCGCCTCACGCGCGCGGGCGTGGTGGAAGTGCTGCCGCAGGATTTCGTGCGCTTCGCGCGCGCCAAGGGGCTCGCGCCGCTGCGTCTCGTGCGCGTGCACGTGCTGCGCAACACGCTGATTCCGCTCGTCACCGTGCTCGGCATCGAGTTCGGCTCGACCATCGCGTTCTCGGTCGTGACCGAAAGCGTGTTTTCGTGGCCGGGCGCCGGCAAGCTGATTCTCGACAGCATCAACGCGCTCGACCGGCCTGTGATCGTTGCGTATCTGATCGTCGTGGTGTGCATGTTCGTTACGCTGAACCTGATCGTGGATCTGCTGTACCGCTGGCTCGATCCGCGCGTTCGTCTGGAGGCCGCCGCATGAGCGCCCCCGCTCCGCAATATTCCGCGCCCAATTCGCCGAATTCGCCCGAGGCGCGCGAGACCGCCGCGCCAGCGCGGCGCGATTCGCCGTGGCGTCAGGCCATGCGCGACTTCGCGCGCTCGAAAAGCGCGCTCGTCGGCCTCGTGGTGCTCGTCGTGCTGATCGTGGCCGCGCTCGCCGCGCCGTGGATCACGCCGCAAAACCCCTACGACCTGATGCAGCTCGACGTGCTGGACGCGCGGCTGCCGCCCGGCTCCGCGAACGGCGCCGCCACCTTCACCTACTGGCTCGGCACCGACGGCCAGGGCCGCGACCTGCTCTCGGCCATCGTCTATGGGCTGCGCATCAGCCTGGGCGTGGGGGTGGGCTCGGCGCTCGCGGCCGGCATCATCGGCACGCTGCTCGGGCTCGTCGCCGCCTATGCGGGCGGCAAGGTGGACGCGCTCATGATGCGCATGGTCGACCTGCTGCTGTCGTTTCCGTCGATCTTCGTCGCGATGATGATCCTCGCGTACATCGGCAAGGGCATCGGCAACGTCGTGCTCACGCTGATCGTGCTCGAGTGGGCCTATTTCGCGCGCACGGCGCGCGCCCAGGCGCTGGTGGAAGCGCGCCGCGAATATGTGGAGGCCGCGCGCTGCCAGGCGATTCCGGACTGGCGCATCGTGGTGGGCCACATTCTGCCGAACTGCCTGCCGCCGCTCGTCGTGGTGGGCTCGCTGCAAGTCGCGCGCGCGATCACGCTGGAGGCCACGCTGTCGTTCCTCGGGCTCGGCGTGCCCGTGACCGAACCCTCGCTCGGCCTGCTGATTGCGAACGGCTACCAGACCATGCTCTCCGGCCAGTACTGGATCAGCCTCTACCCGGGCCTCGCGCTGCTGGCGACCATCGTCGCGATCAATCTGGTGGGCGACCGCCTGCGCGACCTGTTCAACCCGAGGAGCCAGAAATGAGCACGCCGCCGACTCTCGAGGTCCGCCATCTGCGCACGCAATTCGACACGCGCGCCGGCATGCTCGCGGCCGTGGACGACGTGTCGTTCACGCTCGCGCCCGGCCGCATCATGGGGCTCGTGGGGGAATCGGGCTCGGGCAAATCGGTCACCGGCTTCTCGATCATGGGCCTCGTGGACGCGCCGGGCCGCATCGCGGGCGGCGAGATCCTGTTCCAGGGCCGCGACATCGTGCGGCTGCCGGCGCGCGAGCGGCGGCATCTGCAGGGCAACCGCATCGCGATGATCTTCCAGGATCCGATGATGACGCTGAACCCGGTCCTGCGCATCGACGTGCAGATGACCGAGGCCGTGCGCGCGCACCGGCGCGTGTCGGGCGCGCAGGCGCGCGAACTCGCACGCGACGCGCTGGCCGCCATGGGCATTCCGAGCCCGGACGAGCGGCTGCGCGCGTATCCGCATCAACTCTCGGGCGGGATGCGCCAGCGCGTGGCGATTGCGATCGCGATGCTGCACCGGCCCGACCTGATCATCGCGGACGAGCCGACCACGGCGCTCGACGTGACGATCCAGGCGCAGATCCTGTGCGAGGTGCAGAAGCTCGTGCGCGAACATGGCACCGCGCTGATCTGGATCACGCACGACTTGTCGGTGGTCGCCGGGCTCGCCGACGAACTCGCGGTGATGTACGCGGGCCGGATCGTCGAGCACGGCCCGGTGGACGCGGTGCTCGACGAGCCGCAGCACCCCTATACGGCCGGCCTGATCGCAAGCCTGCCGAGCCTGAACCAGCGCGGCGAACGGCTGCGCCAGATTCCCGGCATGACGCCGAACCTGCTCGCGATGCCGGCCGGCTGCGCGTTCGCGCCGCGCTGCGCGCATGCGAGCGCGGCTTGCGGCGCGCGCCCCGAATTGACCGAAACGCGGCCTGGCCGCCTCGTGCGCTGCTTCCATCCGGGCGCCGCGCAGCTCGCCAGGGAGACCGCATGAGCACGCCACACAGCCATTCCGGCGCGCCCCTTGCCGCCACCGCGCCGCCCGCGCCCGCCATGCCGGCGCAGCCGCCCGGCCACGCCGCCAATGCCGCCGACACCACCGCCGACACGCCGCCGCTCGTCGCGCTGGAGCGCGTCAGCAAGCGCTTCGGCGAGCGCCCCAGCAATCCCGCCACGCGGCTTTTCGAACGTGTGGGGCTCGCGCACCCGCCCGCCGTCGTGCACGCCATCGACCAGGTCGATTTCACCGTGCGGCGCGGCGAAGTGGTGGGCCTCGTGGGCGAATCGGGCTGCGGAAAATCGACGCTCGGCCGGCTGCTCGCGGGCCTGCTCGCGCCCTCGTCCGGCGAGGTCCGGCTGGAAGGCCGCCGCGCCGGCTCGCTGTCCGCCGCCGAGCGGCGCGCCGCGCGCCTGAAGACGCAGATGATCTTTCAGGACCCCTATGCGAGCCTCAACCCGCGCCTGCGCATCGACCGCATCGTCGGCGAAGGCGCGCGCGTGCACGGCCTCGTCGACCGCGCGGGCTTCGACGACTACGTGAGCGCGCAACTCGCGCGCGCCGGGCTCGACCCCGCGCTGCGCGAGCGCTACCCACACCAGTTCAGCGGCGGGCAGCGGCAGCGCATCGGCATTGCCCGCGCGCTCGCGGTGCAGCCCGACCTGCTGGTCTGCGACGAAGCCGTGGCCGCGCTCGACGTCTCGATCCAGGCGCAGATCCTGAACCTCTTCATGGACCTGCGCGAGCAACTGCGTCTTACGTACGTGTTCATCAGCCATGACCTTGGCGTGGTCGAGCATCTCTCGGATCGCGTGGTGATCATGTACCTCGGACGCATCGTCGAGAGCGCGCCCGCCGAAGAAATATTCCGGCATCCGAATCATCCGTACACGCGGGCGCTGCTCGCCGAGATTCCGCGCATCGACGTGCGCCACAAGACCTTCGCCGCCTTGCGCGGCGAACTGCCGAGCCCGCTCGCGCCGCCCTCCGGCTGCCATTTCCACCCGCGCTGCCCGCACGCGCTGCCGCGCTGCAAGACCGAAGCGCCAACGCTGCGCGGCATCGCGGTCCGCCACCTGAGCGCGTGCCACCTGAACGACGCGGCATGAGCTCCCTCCTTCGACAAACCGGCACTCTCCCTTCACAGGATCTTCCGACATGAAACGTCTCCTGCTGTCTTCCGTTGCCGCCGTGCTGCTGTCGGCCAGCGTCGCCGCCGATGCGCAGACGCTGCGCATCGCGTTCGCCGACCCGCTCTCCTCGCTCGACCCGCAGCTCAACAACCACGCCGGCGACCGCTCGGACGACTTGCACTTCTGGGATCTGCTGGTCGAGAACAAGTGGAACAAGCTGCAGCCCGGCCTCGCGGTGAGCTGGAAGCCGCTCGACGCGAAGACCTGGGAGTTCAAGCTGCGCCCGAACGTGAAGTGGCAGGACGGCACGCCGTTCACGGCCGCCGACGTGATCTTCTCCTACCAGCGCGCGCGCAACGTGCCCGGCAGCGTCGCGACCTTCGCCGGCTATCTGCGCACGATCGAATCGGTCAGCGCGCCCGATCCGCTCACGCTCATCATCAAGACCAAAGCGCCGAACCCGGATCTGCCGCTGAACCTCGCGTCGGTGCACATCGTCAGCAAGCACATCGGCGAGAAGTCGCAGACCGACGACTACAACTCGGGCCGCGCGATGATCGGCACCGGGCCGTACAAGTTCGTGTCGTACACGCCGGGCGACCGCGTCGAGATGGTCCGCAACGACCAGTACTGGGACGGCAAGCCGCTCTGGGCCAAGGTCGACTACCGCTACGTGAACAACGGCGCGGCGCGCACAGCGGCGCTGCTCGCGGGCGATGTGGACGTGATCGACAAGGTCTCGGCCTCGGACATTCCGCGCCTCAAGCAGGCGCCCAACGTGACCGTCTATCCGTATCCGGGCCTGCGCGTGATGCTGCTGCAGCCGAGCTTCCGCGAAGGCTCGAATCAATACATCACCGACAACGACGGCAAGCCGCTGCCGAAGAATCCGCTGCTCGATGTGCGCGTGCGCCGCGCGCTGTCGCTCGCGATCAATCGCGACGCCATCGTCACGCGCATCATGCAGGGCACCGCGAGCGTCGCGAACCAGTGGATGCCGAAGAACACATTCGGCTACGACCCGGCCGTGAAGGACATTCCGTTCGACGCGGCGCAGGCGAAGAAGCTGCTCGCCGAAGCGGGCTACCCGAACGGCTTCAAGATCGTGATGCACGTGCCGAACGACCGCTATCCGCAAGGGCCGGAAACCGCGCAGGCGGTCGCGCAGTTCTGGACCCGCATCGGCGTGAAGACCCAGGTGGAAGTGGTGCCCTGGTCGATCTACGCGAGCCGCGCGGGCAAGAACGAGTATGCGATGTCGATGCTCGCATGGGGCAACGGCACCGGCGAGGCCAGCTACGCGCTCGTGAACGTGCTCGCCACCGTCGACGCGAAGAAGGGGCTCGGCGCCTCGAACTGGGGGCATTACAGCAATCCGGGCGTCGATCAGGCGCTCGACGCGGCCACCGCCGAGTTCGACGAAGGCAAGCGTGAAGCGATCCTGCGCCACTCGGTCGAGATCGTGTCGAACGATGTGGGCGTGATCCCGCTCTTCCACTATCAGAACGTGTGGGCCGCGCGCAAAGGTCTGAAAGTTTCGCCGTACACGAGCGACCGCACCGTCGCGATGCAGGTCACGCAGGTCGGCAAATGAGCGGCGCGCAACCCACGCAAACGCACACGCTCTCGCTGGCCGTCCTGCCCGCCGACGCGCTGATCGACGTGCCGCGCCGCATCGTGCTGCACGGCGCGCCGGCCGGCGCGCGCGTGACGATCGCGAGCCGCACCGAGCGCGCGCACGGCGCGCCCTGGAGCGCCGACGCAACGTTTGTCGCCGACGCGGACGGCACCGTCGACCTGTCGCGCGACGCGCCCGTCTCGGGCAGCTACGCGGGCGTCTCGGCGCTCGGCCTCGTGTGGTCGCAGACGCCCGTCGACGGCACGAGCCGCGACGTGTTCCCCACGCCGGTCACGGCCCTGGTCACTGCGCCGCTGGTGACGACGCTGACCGCGAGCGTGGGCGATGCTTCGGTATCCGCACGATTCACGCAGCGGCTCGCGGCCGAGGGCGTGACGCGGCGCGAAATCCGCGAGCAGGGTCTGGTCGGCACGCTCTATCTGCCGCCCGGCGCGGGGCCGCATCCGGCCGTCATGGTGCTGAACGGCTCGGGCGGCGGCATCAACGAGCCGCGCGCGGCGCTCTACGCCTCGCGCGGCTACGCGGCCTTCGCGCTCGGCTACTTCAAGGCGCCGGGCCTCTCCGACTACATCTCGAACACGCCGCTCGAATACTTCGAGCGCGGCTTGTGCTGGCTGCGCAACACGGTGCGCCCCGCGCACGATTTCATCGCGCTCTCCGGGCAGTCGCGCGGCGGCGAGCTCGTGCTGCTGCTGGGCGCGACCTTTCCGGAGCTGGTGTCGGCGGTCATCGGCTATGTGCCGAGCGCGCTCGTGCACAGCGCGCAGAACGCGGCCGATCCGGCCACGGGCCGCGAAGGCCCGACCTGGCTCCTGAACGGCGAACCGCTGCCGCACATCTGGGAAAACAACCGCACCGCGAGCTGGGCGCCCTACGACGAAGGCCCGCCGCCGCACCGGCACGCGCACGCCATGCTCACCGCGCTCGACGATCCGGACGCGGTCGAGCGCGCGCGCATTCGCGTCGAGCGCATTCGCGGTCCGGTCATGCTGCTCTCGGCCGAGGCCGACGGCTCCTGGCCGTCGAGCCGCTATTCGCGCATGGTCGCCGAGCGGCTCGCGGCGCACGGGCACCCGCATCCGGTCGAGCACCTCGATTTCGAGCGCGCGGGGCATGCGATCGTGTTCCCCTATGTGCCGACCACCCAGGTGGTCTACGCGCATCCCGTGTCGGGCCGGATCAGCACCGGCGGCGGCGAGCCGGCCGCGAACGCGCACGCCGACGAGCGCTCCTGGGCCGCGGTGCAGGCGTTTCTGGCGCGCGCCGTAGCCACCCGCGCGGCGCATGCCGCGCAAGCGAGCGGCGCGCCCTCTTCCGATTCACGTTCCGAGGACTCTCATGACACACACCGTTGATGGCGCAACGACCGATCTCGTCGACCGCCTCGTCGGGCTCGCGCCCGGCTCGGCCACGCAAGCGCTGCGGCATCGGCGCGACAAGGTCGCGGTGGCGACCCAGCAGAGCTACGACGCGCTGTTCGACCCCGCGCTAGAAGGGCTGACGCTCGCGGAACGGCTGCTCGTCGCGTGCTACGCGAGCCGGCTGACGCCTTCGGCCACGCTCTTCGCGCACTACCGCGAAGCGCTCGAACAGCATGGCGTGGACGCGGCTACGCGTGCGGCAGTCGAAACCGGCACGCCGGACGCGCTCGCCCATCTCGCCGATGCGCGGCTGCGCGCGATTCTCGCGTTCACGCGCACGCTGATCGAAAACCCGGTGGCCGGCGACAAGGCCGCGCTGGCCACGCTGCCCGCGGCCGGGCTGACGACGCCCGCCGTCGTGGTGCTCGCGCAACTGATTGCGTTTCTCTCGTACCAGACTCGCGTGGTCGCAGGCCTGCAGGCACTGCAACAACTGGAGACGCCGACATGACCGACCTGATCCGCTCGCACGGTTTCACCAACGAATCGCTCGACTGGGACGCCTGGCTCGACGTGGTCGATCTCGACCACGCGACGCCTGAGCAGATCGCGGTGCTGGAGGAAAGCCACCCGAAGGCCAAAGTCTCGGACTACTACCTGTTCCTCGTGCATCAGCCCGAAATTCTCCGCCAGCGCTCGGCCGCCTTCAACGCGATCATGTACGCGCCGGGCGGGCTGCCGCGCGCGGAGCGCGAATTGTCGACCACGGTGGTCTCGCGCATCAACGGCTGCGTGTATTGCGCGTCGGTGCACGCGCAGCGCTTCGAGCAGCTCGCGAAGCGCAACGACGTGATCCGGGAAGTGTTCGACGAGCCGCGCAGCGCCGGCACGACCGAGCGCGAGCGCGCGATCGTGCAGTTCTCGATCGCGCTGACCGAGCGGCCCGACGCCGTGGACGCCGCGCAGCTTCGCGCGCTGCGCGATGCCGGTCTCGACGACGCCGAGATTCTCGACCTGATCCACTCGGTGTCGATCTTCGCGTGGGCGAACCGGCTGATGCTCAACCTCGGCGAGCCGGTTTTCCCCGAGGCGCAGTGAGCGGGAACGGGCATGCCCGGCACGCCGCATGACGGCGGCGGCGCCGGGATCGATCGATTCGATCAGATCGATCAGTTCGACGCCGCGTACTTCAGCGTCCAGCTAAACGAGCGGCTCGTGCCCGCCGCAAACGTGAAGGGATTGGTCGTGCACGCGAAGTTCGAGTGCAGTTGACCAACCGGTGTGGTCGACAACGGATTGGTCGCGCCGTTCATCGTGTCGAAGTTCGACAGCGCGCAATTGTCGAAGCCGGTGGTGCCATAGTTCGTGGCGGCGCTGTCCGCGGTGTTCGCGTAGTTCACGTTGAAGCCGCTGGCGCTCGTGCTCGGGAAATCGGCGAACGAGGTGAAGTCGGTTTCCACGGCAACGCTGCCCGTGAGCGTGGCCGAGCTCAGCGTATCCGTGCGCGTGATCGTGCCGCTGCCGAAAGTCAGGACCGTATGCGCCTGCAGATCGAGATCCGTCGTGTACGGCGCGTTCTTCGTGGCCTGCCGGAACTTGGCCGTGTCGAACGAAACGACCACCTGCCCGTTGATTTCCTGCACGTTCAGATTCTTGTAGTACGTGACCGGAATATAGGTCTTGCCGTTGTACGAGACCTGCGGAATCAGCAATGCGTAGCCGAGATCGGTCGTGCCGTATATCAGCTTGTCGGAGAACGGCACCGGGTAATACGGCGTGAACGAGTTGTAGTCCGGGGCCTGGCTCAGGTTCAGGTTGATCACGCGCTTGCCGTCGCGCACCGTCAAGAGCGCGGCGCTATACGGGTGCGCGGCGTCGTCGGGCTGGTTGTACCAGGTGAGCGTGTAATGCGGCAGCCCGTTCAAGTACGACGTGAAATCCGCATCGGCCATGGGCGCCTTGCCGCCGAAGCCGAGCTTGTTCCACCAGTTGTTCACGTACATGTACTGATGCAGCAGGCTGAAGTTCTCGCCCATCACGCGCGGCTTGCCGCGATAGGCATCGGTGCCCCGCCCCTTCACCCACATGTTGACCGACGGCGTCGGCAGGCTCGGGTCGTACCAGAAGTTGTCGAAGCGGTAGGCCGCCTTGTCGATGAACGTGTAGGCGATCTGCATTTCGTCCGGCGTCAGCACGCCCGCATTGGCCGCCGCGGTCAGCACCTCCATGAATGCCGAGTCGCCATAGGGGCCGATGGAGCGTCCGTAATTGAAACCCTGACCGTCGGCGTTCAGCTGCGGCAGAATGAGATCGACGGATTTGCGCAAATACCCCTTCAATTCAGGCGTCAGATTGGCCTGGTTGTCCATCTCGAAGGTGCGCTCGACCACCTCGCCGATCAGGAGCGTGCTGTAACGGTCGAAGCGCGCCTGGTCATAGTACGTGCTGCTTTTGTTCGAGGCTTCATCCGAGAAGCCGCCCGACGAGTCGTTGCGAATATGCTTCGTGAGCGTGTAGAGCAGCGCGTCGCGCGCGCCCATCGTCGCGACCGCAGGGTCGGACGCGGACGAAAAGCCCGGATTGCTCCAGCCGAGCTTCTGCCGCAAACCGGCAATGCCATAAGAGACGGCGTAGTAGTTCTGCGCGGTGTTGAGCGAGGCGACGTCGATGGGCGTGCCGTCGGCGGGACAGGTGTCGGTCGCGCCGCTCGCGTCCGGTCCGAACATGTCGCAGAACGTGAGGCGCTTTTGCAGCGTCGCCAGCATGGTGTCGCTGAAGACTTCGTTGAGCATGCCGTGCGCGTTCAGGTTGTTCAGCGCGACGAGATAGTAATACTCGCCCCACGACGTATTCGCGTAGGTATATTTCGTGCCGCTCGACTGCATCATCGCGGTCGTGATCTTCTGATAGGTCGCGAGGTAGTCCGCGTACTGCGGGTCGCCCTTGGCCTTCATGTCGATCAGGATGTACGACAGGCCGAGGGCCAGCTTGCCCGGCAGGAACTTGTCGCCGGTGCTCGTATCGAGCACGTGAACGGGGCTGCCGTCGCCGAGATCCATCACCACCTGGGTGAAATCGGGCGATTTCCTGATCAGGTCGAATAGCGCGCGCATCTGCCCCATCATCGTGACCGGAATGCCCGCGCCCTGCGGCACGCTGGTATCGGGCGCGCCATAGACGACGGCCTGAAGGGAATTGGCCGCCAGCGTCGCGGCAGGCGGCGGCGGGGTCGTGCTGGACGAGTCGTCGTGGTGGCTGCCGCCGCAGGCGCCGATGAGAAGCGCCGGCAGCGTGCTCAGTGCCAGCGTGAGAGCGGACTTCTTCGGTGAACGCATAGTAATCCTTATATTTTTGAACGATTTCATCGATTGAACCTCCGCCGTGGCGGCAAACCGCGCCGCCACGTACGCTCGAGCCATCAGAACCGGTGGATGATGCCTACGCCAACGGCAACCATGCTGCGCGACGACGACGGCGAGCCGTTCTGGCCGTCGCCGACGTCCGCCGTTGCGTTGATGATGGTCTTGCCGTTCGTGCCCAGCGTCTGGCCGTTCGCGCGCTGATACGCCTCCAGCGCATACAGGCCGGTGCGCTTGGACAATGCGTAGTACTGCGAGAGGTTGAACTGGTTGTAGCTCGCCGCGCTCGTGATGCCGTTCGATTGGGTTGCGGCGGTGTAGCTATAGCCAGCGGCCAGGTCCAGCGTCGAAGTCGGCTTCCAGTGCAGCACGGCGCCGGCCGTGTTCCAGATCTGCGTGCCGTGGAACAGCGAAGCCGTGCCCGCGGCGTATTGCACGTTCGAATAGGAGAACGACACGTCCCACTGCGCATTGAACGCATAGCCGCCCGTCACCGCGACGCGCTGCTGCTTGGCGGCCGTCTGGAAGCCATTGTTGATTCCCGAGACGCCCGGCTGCGCACCGTTGTTCGATTCCGTGGAGTTCGCGCCCCATGCGCCGCCGCTCGAATTGCCGTTATCGATGCGCTGGATGCCCGCTGCAATGCCAACCGGCCCGTTCAGGTATTGCGCCGCCACGCTCCAGGTTTGACCGGCGCTGAAGCTGCCCGGCGTGCCGCCCAGCGAATACGAACCGCTGATGGTCAGGCCGCCCATGCTCGGCGACGTATAGACGAGCGAATTGTTCGCGCGGTACAGCGTATCGAGCGAATCGATATCGCCCGGGTGCGCGCCGTAGGCGCCGGTCAGCCAGGTGGTCGGGCTGTATGTCGAGAGCAACTGGTAATACGAGGTGTACTGGCGGCCCGCCGTGAGCGTGCCGAGCCGGGCATTCGCGAGCCCCACCCACGCCTGGCGGTTGAACGCCAGACCCGACACGCCTTGCGCGCCGTTCGCGCTATTGAAGCCCTGCTCCAACTGGAAGATCGTTTTGGTGCCGCCGCCCAGGTCTTCCGAGCCCTTCAGGCCGAAACGGCTGCCGGCCCAGATGCCGTTGTTCATCTTGACCACCGAGCGGCCGCCCGAGTTCGAGCCCAGCGGCGCCGAGCTGCTTTGATAGCCAATCCCGGTGTCGACGATACCGTACAAAGTCACACTGCTTTGCGCATGCGCGCCCAGGGCGACCAACCCCAGCGCCGAGCTCAAGAGTGCCTTTTTCATGTGTAGTCCTCTGTTGGAAGGTTATATTTATGCGGCCTTGCGCGAGCGCCGCCGGGTATGGAAACCAGACTGGATCGAACAGCGGGAATCAGAAAACCGGGTGACCGTTAATCAGGCTCGGCAACCAGGTCGAAAACCACGGGACGTAAGTGACGATATTGATGGCCGAGAAAATGGCGAGGTAATACGGCCACGCGACCTTGGTCGTTTCGCCAATCGACACATTGCCGATCGCGCAGCCAATGAACTGCACCGAGCCGATGGGCGGATGCACGAGCCCGAGCGCGCAGTTCAGCAGGATCATGATCCCGAACTGCACGGGGCCCACGCCGTTATGCATGGCCATCGGCAGAAACAGCGGCGTGGTGATCAGGATGTGCGCCGCCATGTCGACGAAAGTGCCGAGAAATACCTGAATGATGTTGATGTACAAAAGCATCAGCCACGGCATGGAAGTCGCGCCGTCGAGCATCTGCTCGATCGCATCCGGAATCTCCAGATAAGCCATCTGGAAGCGCAGCATGTTCGACACGCCGATCAGCAGCAGCACCACGCCCGTCGTCTTCGCCGCCTTGCCAAGCGCGTGCGCGAGCTTCGCCAGCGACATCGAGCGGTACACCACGATGGTGAGGATCAGCGAATACGCCACGGCAATCGCGGCGGCCTCCGTCGCCGTGGCAATGCCCCGCGCCACGCAGAACAGAATGATCGCGATCACCATCAGGCCCGGCAGCGCGCCAATGAACGTGCGCAGCACCGCCATCCAGCCCGGGAAACGCTGCAGTCCGGTCGAGCCGTCCGGACGGCGCGGGTAACCGTACTTGACGGCCTGCCAGTAAGCGGCGATCAGCACGAGGCCCATCACCCACAGCACCGGCAAGAGCCCCGAGAACAGCAGGTCGCCGATCGACACGCCGCTCATCTGCACGCCGTTGAGCGTGCCGCTCACGCCCTGCGCCGCGAACGCGTAGATGATCATGTTGGTCGAGGTGGGCATCAGCGCGCCGGCAAGCGACGAGTGCGTCGTCACGTTGACGGCGTATGCCGCGCTGTAGCCCTCGCGCTTCATCAGCGGAATGACCACGCCGCCCATCGCCGAGGTATCCGCGGTGGGCGAGCCCGAAACGCCGCCGAACAGCGTGCAGGCCACCACGTTGGCCATGCCGAGGCCGCCGCGGAAATGGCCGACGCTCGCCTGCGCGAAGCGCAGGATGCGGTCGGCAATGCCGCCGTGGAGCATCAGCTCGCCCGAGAAGATGAAGAACGGGACCGCGAGGAACGAGAACGCGTTCATGCCCGAGATCATCGACTGCATCGCGGTCGCTGTTGGCAGTCCTTCGTAAAGGTACGTCAGGACGCAGGACAGCCCGAGCGCGAAGGAAACCGGAACCCCGAGAAAGAGGAAAACGAGAAAACTGGCTGTGAGAAGGGCGAGTTCCATGATTGTTCTACTTGTGTTTCCGGGCAAAGAGCGCGAGCAGATGCTCGGTCGAGAACATGGCGATGCAGATGCTGGCAACGATTGGAATGCAGTAGCGCAGCCCTTCCGGCAAGCCGAGAATCGGAATCCGGTCGTGCAGGGTGGTTTCCGCCATCTCCAGGCAGCCGGCGAAAATCGCCACGGCAAAGACAATCAGGCAGATATGCTGAATGCCCGTCACGATCGTCTGGCCCTTCGGCGGCAGTTTCTTCACGAACGAGTCGAGCCCGATGTGACCGCCTTCGCGCACCCTGAGCGCGGCGCCGAACATCGCGATCGCGATGACGAGCAGCAAGGCAATGGGCTCGACGAAATCGGGCGCGTCGGCAAAGACGTAGCGCATCACCACGCCATAGACCACGAGCAGGCACAGCGCGGCGAGGCTCAGCGAGGCCAGCACCAGCAGCAGGCGAAAAAGCACATCGTTGGGGCGTTTCAGAAAATTCATTGACCCTGTCCTTCTCACGACAGACCTGTCCTGAAGACTCAGCAGCCGTCGCCGGGCCCACCCGTCGCGCGGCGGCGCGGCGCGGCGCAATACGACATGGCACGGCACAGCGCGGCGCGACGCCCGCGGGACGAACGCCCGCGAGGCGATTCACGCCGCGCCTGCCACACAGGTTGCTGATACGGGTTGCGTCCTGGACGCGCGACTTACTTGACTGCCTGGATTTCGTCGACGATCTGCTTCATTTCGGGCGTCTTTTCGTACTTCGCCCACACCGGCTGCATGGCCTTCACGAATGCGGCGCGGTCGATCTGCGAAGCCGCGATGATCGTCGCGCCGCCCTTCGTGACCGTCTGCTGCGCCTCGGCTTCACGCGCGGTCCACAGCTTCTGGTAGTACGGTACCGAGTCGGCCGCCGCCTTCTTGATGATCTGCTGCTCCTGCGGCGTGAGCGTGTCCCACACCTTCTTCGAGAACACCAGCACTTCCGGCGTCATCGAATGCTGGGTCTCCGAGTACACCCTGGCCACTTCGAAGTGCTTGGCTTCCTCGTAGGACGGCAGGTTGTTTTCCGCGCCGTCGACGAGGCCCGTCTTCAGGCCGGTGTAGACCTCCGCATACGGCATCGGAGTCGGCGTGCCGCCCATCGCCTTGATTTCGTCGACCATCAGGTCGGACGGCTGCACGCGCACTTTCACGCCCTTCATGTCGGCCGGCGACTTGATGGGCTTCTTCGCGTACATCGAGCGCGCGCCGCTCTCGTAGAACGTCAGCGCGATCATGCCCTTCGCCGCGAACGCGTCGAGAATCTTCTGGCCTTCGGGGCCGTACATCACCTTGCGGAAATGGTCGATGTCGCGGAACAGGAACGGCAGCGACGGGATCAGCGACTCCGGCACGATCTCGTTGAACGCCGCACCGTTCGCGCGCGCCATGTCGAGCGCGCCAATGCGCACCTGGTCGATCGTGTCGTTCTCGGAGCCGAGCGCGCTGTTGCCGAACACCTTCACCTTGTCCTTGCCGTTGGTCGCCTTGCTGATTTCCTCGCCCATGTACTTCACGGCCATGTTGGTCGGATAGGTGTCGCCGTGCACGTCCGAAACGCGGAATACGCGCGCCTGCGCCGACATCGCGCCGAACGCCAGCGCCACGG
The DNA here is from genome assembly GCA_031286755.1 of Paraburkholderia sp. Taxonomy (GTDB): domain Bacteria; phylum Pseudomonadota; class Gammaproteobacteria; order Burkholderiales; family Burkholderiaceae; genus Paraburkholderia. The sequence continues at coordinate 7,319 of JAITTX010000373.1, read as the reverse complement.
CTGCGACGACCACCGAAACACGGGGAGATGCAACGTTCTTGTTCATCGTGACATTCCTTGGAAATTGGCCATCCCATCGATTGCGGATGTGACATGGTTTTGATGCGTCCGCGGCGGCGCGCCCGCCCCTGCGCGGGATGCGGCGCCTGGCTGTGCAACCACCCCGGCACAGGTTCTCCAGCACGCCTGCCGACCACTCGACTTTCTTGCTTTGATCACGCCAGCAAGCTTTCAGGCACAGGAGCGTCATGCTCATTTGAAAGCCGCCATGCTTGTGCTGCGACTCAAAATCCAGGCGAAAGCAATTTGTTTGGACTGATATGTTGTACGACGACGGACGAAGTCTATAAAAGCACTTTTAGCTTGTACAGACGGTATTAACCCGCAGAAAAAGCCTGTCCAGTTTCGATGAGCGGCACTGCGCGCCACAAGGATTACGCTTGCTGGCACGGTGCGGAGGTGGAATTCGAAACGACTCGCGGGATGTTGCCGGTAGAGAGCGGGAACGGGAGACAGGCTAATCCCGGCATCGCCATGTTGTACGATGAGTGACGAAGAATCGCGATAAAAGCGGCTTCACAAACGAACAGCGCCGGGAGAAGAACCTCCTCCCGGCGCATGCTTCATGCAAGCCTGATTACAAGCGCCCTGCGAACTCGGGCTCGGGCAGCCCGCTCACGCCCGGCCGCAGCGCGAACACATGACCGTCGTGCTCGCTCGCGCCGCTGGCCGGGCGGATCGAGGTGACGAACAGCGTGTCGAGATCGCGGCCGCCGAACGCGCACATGGCCGGCTTCACGGCCGGCACGGCGAGCTGCCGGTCGAGCTTGCCTTGCGGCGTGAAGCGCAGCAGCCGCCCCGCGTCGTTCGCGCAGATCCAGTAGCAGCCGTCGGCGTCCACCGCCGCGCCGTCGGGGCGGCCCGTGTAGTGGTGCAGATCGGCGAACACGCGCCGGTTGCGAGGCTCGCCCGACTCGGCGTCGTAGTCGAACGCCCAGATCAGGCGGCGCAGCGGATGCGAGTCGGACAGATACATCGTCGTGCCGTCGGGCGACCAGCCGAGGCCGTTCTGCGTGATGAGCGCATCGACGACCGGCGCGGACAACGCGCCGGTTGCGTCGAAGCGGTACAGCGCGCCGTCCGGAATGGCCGCGGCCATGTCCATGACCATCGTGCCGGCCCAGAAGCGCCCTTGCCGGTCGCAGCGGCCGTCGTTGAAGCGCATGCCCGCGCGCGGGAATGCGGGCGCCGCGAGCTTGCGAACCGCCGCCTTCAATGGCTCGCCACTAGCCGCGTCCGGCGCCTCGCCGAGCGTGAGCGCGAACAGTCCCGTTTCGCAACCGGCGAGCACCGCGCCGCTGCGATCGAAGGCGATGCAGGCCACCTGCTCCGGCAACAGCCATTCGCTGCGCCGGCCCGTTTCGACCTGCGCCCGCACGATCTTCTGCGCCGGAATGTCCACCCAGTACAGCGCCTGCTCCGCCGCGCGCCAGACCGGGCTTTCGCCCGTGGCCGCGGGCAGTGGCCCGGCCGCTTCGAGCCGCTCCACTTTCGGGTTGAGCAGCGCGCCCGTCATTGGCCCTCTCCCGCCGCATTGCGCTGCGGCTCCATCGGCCCCGCGAGCACGAACGGGCCGCCCTGGTACTGCTGGGTGGGATCGTCGAATCGCGTGTCGGGCGCGCTGGCCGCGAACAGATGCTCGAACGGCTCGGAGCTGTCCTGTGGGCGGAAGCCCAGGAACGCGGCCTTGGTGTTGTCCACCCAGGAAACGCGATTGTTCGACACGCCGTAGACGATCGCATGGCCGACGCGATTGGTGAACAGCGAGCAACGCACGAGCTCGATGAGGTCGCGGTAGCTCAGATACGTGACGAGCATGCGCGCGGACTTCGGCTGCTCGAACGACGAGCCGATCCGCAAGCACACGGTCTCGAGCCCGAAGCGGTCGAAGTAGTAGCGCGACAGCGCTTCGCCGAAGCACTTCGTGACGCCATACAGGCCATCCGGGCGCAGCGGCGCGTCGATGTCGACGACCGAGGTCACCGGATGAAAGCCCACCGCGTGATTCGAGCTTGCATAGACGATGCGCTTCACGCCCTGCTTGTGCGCGGACGAGTACAGGTTGTAGAGGCCGCGGATGTTCGCTTCGAGCAGATCCTCGAACGGCGCCTCGACGGAAATGCCGCCGAGATGCACCACCGCGTCCACGCCTTCGAGCAGCGCGTGCACCGCGCCGGCATCGGCGAGATCGACGATGGCGGCCTCCTCATGCGAGGCGACTTCGCCGAGCGGCGCGATGTCCGACACGCGCACGATGTCGGCCCAGTCGGCGAGCGCGCCGCGCACCTGCTTGCCGAGATTGCCCGCCGCGCCGGTGAGGAGCAGACGGCGAAACGGCTTCTTTGCCGCGGCGCGGCCGAGGTTCGAATCGGTCATGTCTATTTGCTTCTTCGAGTGAGGTTGGATCAACTGGGGAGCGGAGTGGCTTCCATCGCATCGCCCCCCGGGGCGCGATCGGCCCGCCGCATCACCTATTCATATGTCATCCTACAACATGGACATTATCCGGGCCGTTCCGTATTTACCCTAGAAATATCAGCGTCCCATACCCTGTTGCGCAGCCTGCCCGTTTGTCATACGACGACCTATATCCAGCGCCCCATAATCGGTCATCAGACATCGATATATCCCATGCAGGAAGCGCTGCCGCTTTCCGGCCCGGCATCGACGTGGTGCCCGCCCCCACGCTGCGCGACGTGCTGTCCATTCTCGAACTGCGCATCAGTCTTGAAACGGAATGCGCGGGCCTCGCCGCGCAACGCGCGAAGCCGGACGACCTCGCGCGCGGCCATGCGCATGCATCTGTCCAATAGCCGTGAGCTGCTGAAGCCCGCGCACAATCTTTCCTGGTATCCACGGCCAGGTTGTCCTAATCTCCGATGATGCCGCGGCCCCGTCGGGTCAGAACGTCTTCCCAAAGCAGTGCATGCTGTATGAACAACAATCATGGAGACACCGATGAGAGATACCCCGTTTGCAGTCCGACATAAAATCGCGCTGCTCGGCGCGGCCCTGGCGGCAGCCGCCACTGCGCTCGCGCCCGGCGCTCATGCGGACAACAACAACGGCCACGCGGCGCTGAACCGGCTACCGGCATTCGTGGTTGCGGGCAGCCTGAGAACGACGAGCTATGACGGCGTGAGCGACGATCTGCTCACGGCCGGCCTGGGCAAGACCGGCCTGGCAGGCGCTCAGCCGCCGATCGCGAACCCGGCCGCGCCCACCGCAGCGGAATTGCGCAGGCTGGCCATCTGGTCGAACTACCGCGCGCTCGTCGACATGACTCCGAGCGGCGGCTATGGACGCTTCTGGGGGCCCAACGTGGACGTGTACGGCAACGACACATTGGGCGAAGGGAAAATTGCCGGCACCGAATATCTCGCGTATGCCGACGACGGCACCGGCCGGCAAAACGTCAGCCTCCTCGTTCAGGTGCCAACGAGCTTCGACCCGGCGAACCCCTGCATCGTGACGGCGACGTCGTCGGGCTCGCGCGGCGTGTATGGCGCGATCTCGGCGGCCGGCGAGTGGGCGCTCAAGCGCGGCTGCGCGGTGGCCTATACCGACAAGGGCTCGGGCAACGGCGCGCACGAGCTGGCGACCGGCACGGTCACGCTGATCGACGGCCTCACCGCCAACGCCGCAACGGCCGGGCGCAACAGTCTCTTCACCGTGAACGTGCCTGCCGGCGCGCTCGCCGCGTACAACCAGAAGTACCCGAATCGCTATGCGTTCAAGCACGCGCATTCGCAGCAGAACCCGGAGGCGGACTGGGGCAAGGACACGCTCGAAGCGGTGCAGTTTGCCTACTGGGTGCTGAACCAGCAGTTCGCGCCGCGCGTGGATGTGTCAAATGCGGTATCGAATGGAGCATCGCATCACGGCGTGCGCTACGCGCCCGGCGACATCACGACGATTGCGGCCTCGGTGAGCAACGGTGGCGGCGCATCGCTCGCGGCGGCCGAGCAGGACCCGGGGAAATGGATCACGGCGGTAGTGGTGGGCGAACCGCAGATCAACGTGCGCATGCCCGGCAGCGCGCAGGTCAGGGAGGGCGGCCAGCGCATCGCGGCGGCGGGCAAGCCGCTCGCCGACTACATGACGCTCGCCAATCTGCTGCAGCCGTGCGCCGCGCTCGCCGACGCCGCCAACGGCGCGCCCTATCTCACCGCGCTGCCCGTCGCCACGACCGCGGCCATCCGTCAGGCCCGTTGCGCCTCGCTGGCGTCGGCGGGCTACGTGCACGGCGGCGACACGCTGGCGCAAGCGAACGACGCGCTCGCGCGCTTGCATGCAGCCGGCTACGAAGCGGACTCCGACCTGCTGCAAGCGCCCATGTGGGACTCGCAGGCCGTGCCGGCCGTGGCGGTCACTTACGCCAACGCATACATGCGCGCGAGCGTGACCGACAACCTGTGCGGCTTCAGCTTCGGCACGACCAACGCGTCGACGGGCGCGGCGGGCGTTGCGCCCGCGGTCTCGCCCATGCCGACCGTGTTCGGGCTGGGTAACGGCGTGCCGCCCACCAATGGCGTCAATCTCGTCTACAACGTCACGCCGCCGGGCGGCGCCGACCATCGGCTGGCGACACCCGATGCCAGTTTCGCGGGCGCCGCATGCATGCGCGCGTTGTGGACGAACGGCGACCCGCGCATGCGCCAGAGCGTGCAGGCGATCAGCGTGAACGCGAACCTGCATGGCAAGCCCGCGATCATCGTACAGGGCCGCAGCGACGCGCTGGTGCCGATCAATCATGCGTCGCGCGCGTATCTCGCGGCCAATAGCGCGCGCGAAGGCGCGCACAGCCAGCTATCGCTTTACGAGGTGATGAACGGGCAGCACTTCGATGCGTTCCTGGGCGTGCCAGGCTTCGATAACCATTTCGTTCCGGTGCATTACTACAACATCGAGGCGCTCAATCTGATGTGGAATCATTTGAAGCACGGCGCGGCGCTGCCGCCTTCGCAGGTGATCCGCACGATACCGCGCGGCGGCAATCCCGGCGCCGCGCCGGCGCTGAGCGTGGCCAACCTGCCGGCCATCGTCGCGAATCCCGGCAGCAACGCAATTCGCGTGAATAACGGAGTGGTGGACGTGCCGCATTGAGGTCCGGGGAACGGTGCGCGGAGTGCCGGAAATCGGCCCTCCGCGCACCGCATTCAGTCAAAGCCCATACACCCTGACCGCGTTGTCATAGAAAAGCCGCAAGCGGTCTTCAACGGACCACGCACGCGCAATCTGCTTGAACCCGTCGAAGATGTCGGTCAGGGTGTCCACCACACCATCCACGGGATAGTTGCTGGCAAACGAGCAGCGCTGCGTGCCGAACACGTCGACCGCCGTCCGCACGACCGGTGCATTCGACTCGACGCTCCACGACTGCCCCGGAACGCAAATTCCCGAGATTTTCAGGTGCACATTGGGCTCGCGCGCCACGCGTTCAAGTGCCGCTCGCCACGCGCTCAGCCCTTCCTTCGAACGGTCCGCCGGCAGGCCGGTGTGATTGATGACGATCCGCGTTGCCGGGAAATCGCGCGCGAGTTCCGCGGCCTCGTTGAAATGCCACCAGAAGACCTGTAGCTCGAAATGCAGACCGTGGCGCTGAAGCTTCGCATAGCCGTCCCGCCACTTCGGATCCCGCATCGACCCCGGCGCGACGAAGCGCTCCGTGTAGCTTGCGCGCGGCACGGCGGCGGGCTTGTGCCGGACGCCTCTGACCAGCGCATGGCGGCCATAGGCCTCCAGAACGAGGTCCACCTCTTCCTGGTCGAGCCGCGCGTGGCCGCACATGGCATGGGGAAAGCCATGCTCGCGCTCGAGCGCATCCACCCAGCGCAATTCGCCGAGCGGATCGTCGGGGTCCCATTCGCCTTCGATCAGCACGGTCTTGACGACCCTGTGATGGCCCGCCGCGCGAAAATAATCGTCGGGCAAGAAACTGCGCCGGATCTTGTCGTAATTGCCGTAGCGGAAATTTTCGACGGGCTTGTCCGCCAGCCACGGATAGTAGTTACGCTCCAGATCGAAAAAATGCTGATGCGGGTCCGCGATGGGCAAATCGTCGTCGGAGCCCGTTTCCAGAAAGCGGCGGCGAAGCTGCGTCGCGCCGGGAACGGCATCCTGTTCGGAAAGTGCGTTTGACATGATGATTCTTCGCCGGAATCCGGCGGCTAGATCTCAGGGTTGAAGGTCCATGCGATAAAACCGCAGCGCATTGCGATAGAAGATCTTCTCCTGCGCTTCGCGCCCCAGCGGGGCGAGCATGCTTCTGATGCTGTCGACGAGCACGTCGTAACTCACTCGCAAACCCGCCACCGGGAAATTGCTTGCGAACATGCAGCGGTCGACGCCGAAGATGGAGACGGCATCGAGCACGATCCGCCGGTTTTCATCGTAGTTCCAGGGCTTGTCCTTCAACCCGAACTCGGAAAGCTTCACATACACGTTCGGCTGTTTCGCCAACTGCTCCATCCAGTCCCGCCATCGCGCGAGTCCTTCCTCACTGCGGTCCCAAGGAAAACCCGTGTGATTCAAGGCGATCATCGTGTTGGGGAACAGGCGGGCCACTTCGGTCGCATCGGGGAGATGCCACGGCGGCACACGCAAGTCCCACGACAAGCCGAATTTTTCGAGCAGCGCAAACCCTTGCAGCCATTTCGGATCCTGCATCGTTCCAGCCAGGTTGCGGAGCGACTCGCCGGGCTGAGCCGAAGTCACCGGCTTCGAGCGAATCCCGCGCACGAGCGGATACGCCGCGTGCTGCGCAAGAATCTCTTCCGTATCGGGCCGATCGAACCACGCATGCGCCACGACGGCGCCGGGAAAGCCATATTTCGCGTGAACATCGTGCAGCCATCGCGTTTCCGCGACCTGCTCGTCGCGCGCGCGCTCCGCCTCCACGTGTACGGTTCCAATCACGGGCTGTCCGCGAGCCGCGGCCAGATAGTCCTCCGGCAAGAAGTCCCGGCAAAGGCTGCGGTAATCGCCCAGAAAGAACGCTTCGTGGTACTCGTCCTGAAGCCACGGGTAATGCCCCGCCGCGAGATCCCACAAATGATGATGAGCATCGATAATCGGAATCTCGTCCGGCCCGATCCCGGTCTTGCCGTCGATGCGCTTCATCGCGATCCCGCCAGCGGCGTTCGTGCGCTCGCTCATACGGAGACTCCCGCGCGGCTGGCCTTCGCGGCGACCCGCGTCTTGAGCTTTTCCACATCGACCACGAAACGCGAATGGCTGCCGGAGCACACCTGTTCGAC
>JAITTX010000200.1 GCA_031286755.1 Paraburkholderia sp. | reverse complement strand
GTCGGCGTGATGGCGGCTTTCCTCGGCGATCGCGTCCAGATCGATTTCAACATGGTTCACGCGGGCGGGCGCGTCGTGCCCGGCGCCCGCCACGGCTTGAGAATCGGCGTTCATGCGGAGGTCTCCTTGACGTTTCAGCGCTTGCGCACGAGTTGGTACGGACGCAGCAGATAAGCCACCGAGGCAATGCCGCTCCAGATGTGCACCATGCGCGTGAACGGCGAAACGAGGAAGATCGTGAAGCCGAGCGCGATGTGCGTCTGGTAGACGAGCGGCACGCCGTCGAGCAGGCCTGCGATGTTGCCGCGGAACGTCACCACGCCCTTCACGTAGTCGGTGAGCTGCTCGAACATCGCGCCGTCCATGTGGCCCGCGGAGAGCACCACGGTGCCGAGCCCCAGCGCGAGTTGCACCCACAGCATCAGCACGATGACGATGTCCCACGTCTTGCTGTTGTGGCGGATGCGCGAGTCGCCCAGGCGCCGCGCGATCAGCATGGTGAGCCCGATGATGGCGAAAAAGCCCGCGGTGCCGCCCGCGACCATCGCGAGCAACTGGTGCATGGAGGCCGAGATGAACGGCGCCACGAGCCAGTGCGGCGCGAGAAAGCCCACGAAGTGGCCCATCACCACGACCAGGATGCCCCAGTGAAAGAGGTTGCTGCCGACGCGCAGCGCGCCGCGCCGCAGCAATTGCGACGAGTCGCTCTTCCATGTGTATTGCTCGCGGTCGAACCGCACGAGCGAGCCGAACAGCAGCACCGCCAGACAGATGTACGGATAGATGCCGAACAGGAACTGATGGAAATATTGGCCCATGACTGCTCCTTGCTGAATGCGCTGGGGACTGCGTGGTCTACTGCGCGGTGTACTGAACCGGGTACGGGGTTATGCCAGTTTCAGCGCGGCGGCCGGCGCGCATGGAACTCCACGGGCGCCACCGCCGGCTGCGTATTGCCCATGAATTTCACGGGCTCCTCGGTCCAGGCGGCGTCGAGCGCATCGAGATCCTGGCTGTCGTGCGGTGCGTTCGCGTCGTCGTCGTGCGCCTCTTCGGGCAGCTCTGCTCCGGTGTTGCCCGCGAGCACGAGCACCGCGCCCGTCACATACGCGTAGTGGCTGTTGCGGCGATTCAGCTCGGCGGTGATCGCCTCCAGAATCGCGAGGGTTTCGCCGAGCAGCGTGCGCGCTTCGCCGGCTTCGAGTATCGAGAGATATTCGAGGAACACCGGCAGATAGTCGGGCAACTGTTCGGGGCCGAGCAGTAGCCCGTGGCGCTCGTACATCTGCTTCAGGTCGATCATCGCCTGGCCGCGATCGCGCGACTCGCCGTGCACATGCTCGAACAGATGCAGCGAGGTGGCGCGGCCGCGGTCGAACAGCGCGACATAGTTCTCCTGCAGCGAGAGCAGGTCGCGCGAGCCGAGATAGTCGAGAAAGCGCAGCAGATGCTCGCGCGTCTCGCCGCGCAAGGCGCGCTCGCTTCGCACGAGTTCGCGTGCTTCGTCGAGCGCGCCAATCAGCGCTTCGGTCGGGTATTCGAGGCACGCCGCAAGCAGCCGGAACGTGAGGCTATTGGGGGGGCGGGGCGCGAACATTCAGATCTCCTGAATCGGAATCCGGCGCTGGCCGGCCTTGGGCGCGAACAGGCTGGCCTCGCTGCGGCCGTCCGAGCAGCCATTGCCGAACGTGAAGCCGCAACCCGAGCGCAGGTCGAAGGCATCTTCCGCGTATTCGCGGTGCGTGGTGGGAATCACGAAGCGGTCTTCGTAATTCGCGATCGCCAGGTAGCGGTACATCTCTTCGACCTGGTGCAGCGAAAGCCCCGCCTGATCGAGCACCTGGGTGGCGTCCACGCGGTCCACGTGACGCGCGCGCATGAACGCGCGCATCGCGAGCATGCGTTCGAGCGCGACCTTCACGGGCTGCTCGTCGCCGGCCGTCAGCAGATTGGCCAGATAGCGCAGCGGAATGCGCAGCGACTCCACGTCGGGCAGATAGCCGTTCATGCCCATGTCGCCGCTGTTGGCGGCCGAGTTGATGGGCGAGAGCGGCGGCACGTACCAGACCATCGGCAGCGTGCGGTACTCGGGGTGCAGCGGGAACGCGATGCGCCAGTCGATTGCCATCTTGTAGACAGGCGAGCGCTGTGCGCCGTCGATCCACGCCTGCGGAACGCCATCGCGCGCGGCCTGCTCGATCACGGCCGGATCGAACGGATCGAGGAACACGTCGAGCTGCGCCTGGTAGAGATCTTTTTCGTCGGCCACGCTCGCGGCTTGCTCGATGCGGTCGGCGTCGTAGAGCAGCACGCCCAGATAGCGGATGCGCCCCACGCAGGTTTCCGAGCACACCGTGGGTTGCCCCGCCTCGATGCGCGGATAGCAGAAGATGCACTTCTCGGCCTTGCCGCTCTTCCAGTTGTAATAGATCTTCTTGTACGGGCAGCCGGACACGCACATGCGCCAGCCGCGGCACTTGTCCTGGTCGATCAGCACGATGCCGTCTTCCTCGCGCTTGTAGATCGAGCCGGACGGGCAGGCGGCCACGCACGCCGGATTGAGGCAGTGCTCGCACAGGCGCGGCAGGTACATCATGAAGGTGTTTTCGAACTGGCCGTAGATGTCCTTCTGCACGTTCTCGAAGTTATAGTCCTTCGAGCGCTTCTCGAACTCGCCGCCCAGAATCTCTTCCCAGTTCGGCCCCCACTCGATCTTTTCCATGCGCTCGCCGCTCACGAGCGAGCGGGGCCGCGCGACCGGCATCGCCTTGGTGTTGCCCGCTTCCTGCAGATGCGCGTAGTCGAAGGTGAACGGTTCGTAGTAGTCGTCGATCTCGGGCAGATGCGGGTTGGCGAAGATCTTCGAGAGCAGGCGCCATTTGCTGCCGAGGCGCGGCTCGATCTTGCCGTCGCTCTTGCGCACCCAGCCGCCGCGCCACTTCTCCTGGTTCTCCCATTCCTTCGGGTAGCCAATGCCGGGCTTGGTTTCGACATTGTTGAACCAGGCGTACTCCATGCCCTCGCGGCTCGTCCAGACGTTCTTGCAGGTGACCGAGCACGTGTGGCAGCCGATGCACTTGTCGAGGTTCAACACCATCGCAATCTGTGCGCGCACCTTCATGACGTTTCTCCTTCACGGACTGCGGGGGGCAGGGTGCCTACGGGCGTCTCTTCGCTGTCGAGCCAGTCGACGTTCTTCATCTTGCGCACGAGCAGGAACTCATCGCGGTTCGAGCCCACCGTGCCGTAGTAATTGAAACCGTAGGCCAGTTGCGCGTAGCCGCCGATCATGTGCGTGGGCTTGACCGAGATGCGCGTGACCGAGTTGTGGATGCCACCGCGCGTGCCGGTGATCTCCGAGCCCGGCGTGTTCACGATCTTCTCCTGCGCGTGGTACATCATCACCATGCCGCGCGGAATGCGCTGGCTCACCACGGCGCGCGCGCACAGCGCGCCGTTCGAGTTGAAGCACTCGATCCAGTCGTTGTCGACCACGCCGATCTGCGCGGCATCCTTCTCCGAGATCCAGACGATCGGCCCGCCGCGCGAGAGCGTGAGCATGAGCAGATTGTCCGTGTAGGTGCTGTGAATTCCCCACTTCTGGTGCGGAGTGATGAAGTTGAGCGCGATCTCGGGGTTGCCGTTCGAGCGCACGTTTTCCATGTGCGCGTAGCTGCCCGTGTCGATCGGCGGTTTGTACACGCACAGCTCCTCGCCGAACGCGCGCATCCATTCGTGATCCTGATAAAGCTGCTGCCTGCCGCTCAGCGTGCGCCACGGGATCAGCTCGTGCACGTTGGTGTAGCCCGCGTTGTACGACACGTGCTCGGACTCGATGCCGCTCCACGTGGGCGACGAAATGATCTTGCGCGGCTGGGCCTGGATGTCGCGAAAGCGGATTTTTTCGTCGGCGCGCGCCTCGGCCAGATGCTCGTGCCGCACGCCGGTGATCTTGCCGAGCGCTTCCCACGCTTTCACCGCCACTTCGCCGTTGGTCTCGGGCGCGAGCGAGAGGATCGTTTCCGCTGCATCGAGCGCGGTCTCGATGCGCGGACGGCCCGCGGCGTCGCCGGACTTCGGCTCGTTCGGGTAGCGATAGTTGAGCGCGCCAAGCTCCTTCACTTCGGCTTCGGTGTTCCAGCTGATGCCCTTGCCGCCGTTGCCGAGCTTGTCCATCAGCGGGCCGAGCGAGGTGAAGCGGTGATAGGTCTCGGGATAGTTACGCTCGATCACGGCCACTGTCGGCATGGTCTTGCCCGGTACCGGCTCGCACTGGCCGCGCTTCCAGTCGGTCACGCCGAAGGGCTGCGCGAGCTCGCCCGGCGCGTCGTGCGCAATGGGCGAGAGCACCACGTCGCGTTCCTTGCCGAGGTGCCCCACGCTCAACTCGGAAAAGCGCTTCGCAATGCCCTTGAAGATTTCCCAGTCGCTCTTCGCCTGCCAGGCCGGGTCGACGGCGGCGGAGAGCGGGTGAATGAACGGATGCATGTCGGACGTATTCATGTCGTCCTTCTCGTACCACGTGGCCGTGGGCAGCACGACGTCCGAGTACATGCAGGTGGTGGACATGCGAAAGTCCAGCGTGCAGAGCAGGTCGAGCTTGCCGCGCGGCGCTTCTTCGTGCCAGACGACTTCCTCGGGGCGCGCCGCGCCCTGCTTCGCCACTTCCTCGCCTTGCACGCCGTTGGTGGTGCCGAGCAAATGCCTGAGGAAATACTCGTGCCCCTTGCCCGAAGAACCGAGCAGATTGGAGCGCCACACGAACATGTTGCGCGGGAAAGAGGTGGGGCTGTCGGGGTCCTCGCAGGCGAGCTTGAGGCTGCCGTCCTTGAGCTTGCACGCCACCGCCGCGCCGGCCTGCGCGGCGTCGCCGAGCGCGCGCCCGAGCTCGAGCGGGTTGCAGGCGAGCTGCGGCGCCGAGGGCAGCCAGCCCATGCGCTCGGCGCGCACGTTGTAGTCGATCGGGGTGCCGTGATACGCCGCTTTGTCGGCGAGCGGCGAGAGCAGGTCGGTGGGGTTCATCGGGTCATAGCGCCACTGGTCGGTGTGCGCGTAGAAGAACGATGTCGCGTTCATCTGGCGCGGCGGGCGGCTCCAGTCGAGCGCGAACGCCAGCGCGGTCCAGCCCGTTTGCGGGCGCAGCTTCTCCTGGCCCACGTAATGCGACCAGCCGCCGCCCGACTTGCCCACGCATCCGCACATCACCAGCATGTTGATGATGGCGCGGTAGGCCATGTCCATGTGATACCAGTGATTGATGCCCGCGCCGATGATCACCATCGACTTGCCCTCGGTCTTGTCCGCGTTCTCCGCGAACTGGCGCGCGACGTTGATCACGTCGGCGCGCTTCACGCCCGTGATCGCTTCCTGCCACGCGGGCGTGTAGGGCACGTCGTCGTCGTAGCTGTGCGCGACGTCCTTGCCGCCGAGGCCCTGGTCGAGCCCGTAGTTGGCGATGAAAAGATCGTAGACGGTGGCCACGAGCCGCTCGCCCTCGCGCGTGGCCACGCGGCGCACGCCGATGCGGCGGCTCAGCACCGACTGGTGATCGGTGTGCGAGTAGTGCGCGTGCGCGACGTTGCCGAAGTACGGGAACGCCACGTCCACCACCTGGTCGTGGCCCGCGACGAGCGAGAGCGCCGCCACCAGCGGCGCGCCCTCGGCGTTTTCCTCGCGCAGATTCCACTTGCCGAGATCGCCGCCTTCCTCCTGCCCCCAGCGAAAGCCCGCCGAGCCCAGCGGCACCGCGAACGCGCCGTTGGCGGAGTCGATCACGACGGTCTTCCAGTCGGGGTTGTTGGCCTGGCCCAGCGAGTCGGGGAAGTCGGAGGCGCGCAGGTAGCGGTCGGGCACGTACTGGCCGTCGCGCTCGGTGAGCGTGACGAGGCACGACATGTCGGTGAAGCGCCGGCAGTAGTCGGCGAAATACGCGCTCCTGCCCGCGAGGTGATATTCCTTCAGGATCACGTGGCCCATCGCGAGCGCGAGCGCGGCGTCGGTGCCCTGCTTGGGGTGCAGCCAGATGTCGCCGAACTTCGCGCCTTCGGCGTAGTCGGGGAAGATCGACACGATCTTCGCGCCGCGATAGCGCGACTCCACCATGAAGTGCGCGTCGGGCGTGCGCGTTTGCGG
>JAITTX010000126.1 GCA_031286755.1 Paraburkholderia sp. | reverse complement strand
GCGCGTCCAGCGCGGACTTCGGAAACTCTTGCGGCGCTTCCAGCGGCACGTCCTGGTGTGGCATTGCTACTTTTTGTTCTGTTGGGGCAACGGGTGGCGCAAGCGATTCCGGAGATGCTGCAGGCGCTTCAGGCGCGGCGTGCTCGCCCGGCGCGACGCCGTGCGGGTACGTGCCGTGTTCCTTGCGGTCCGCGCGAAGCTCCGCAGGACCGTCCTGCACGGCGCCATGCCGCGCATCGAACCCCGGTGGCGGCAATGCCTCGCCACCGAGTTCGGCAGCCGCCGAGAGGCTTGCGGCAGCCGCGGCCTGGTCCAGCGCGGGGTCGTGCTGCGGCTCGACGGGCGCTTCGGTTTTCGCCGCCATTGCGGCGGTGGCTGCGGCAACCGCACCGTCCGCGAGCGGTGCAGCAGGCTGCACCGGCGTTTCGCGCGTTGCCGGCGCATCTTCGCGCTCGGGCGGGCGGGTCGCGGACTGCGGCGCCGGGGAACGCGGCGGTTCCGCCGCGCTTTCGTCGGCCGCAAGCGCGGGCTTGCGGCGCTTGCGCATGAGCAGGCGCACGATCAGCGCAACGAATGCCAGCACAAGCGCAGCCACGCCGCCGAGCGTGACCGGAGAGATCTCGGGCTGTGCGCCGTTCGCACCCGCCAGCGCGCCACCGGCCAGGGCGCCGCCCTGCTGAGCCGCCGTCCCGGCCGGAGCGCCGGCCACCGGCGCCGGCTTGCCGATGCCGTGCTGCTGCAAGGCCATCAGCACGCGATTCTTGAGGGCCAGCAACTGCTGCAGGCTCGACACCGTGACGGGCGCCGATGCCCCGGCCGCACCCGACGCCGGCGCGCTCTGAACCGCGCCGCTCCACGAATGGGCGTCGCTGGCCGCTGCGGGCGCCGCGCCCGCGCTGGCTTCGGCCGAAGCGCCAGACGCCGTCGATGCAGCCGCCGCGCTCGCGCCAGCCTCCGCAGACGCCGCGGCCTCCGATGCGCCGGCCGCGCCGCTCGCCGCGAGTGCGCCCGGGCTCTCGGTGACCGAAGCCGCCGCGGTAACCGCTGCGCCGGTCGCGGAACTGGCGCCCGTGGCACCCGCAGCCGGAGCGGCGCCAACCGCCGCCGCTGGCGCAGAAGCGCCGGACACCCCGGCCGCAGGTGCCGAAGCAGCAGTGGCTGCGCTCGCCATGTCGGGAGTCCCCGGCACGTTCAGCACGGCGCCCACCTTGAGGCGGCTGGGATCATGCTTCATGAAGGCCGCGGGATTCGCGTCGAACAGCGCCTGGCTCGCGCGCGCGAGCACCGCGTTGTCGTGCGACTGGGTGACATCGACGGCCACATCGTGCAGCGACTGTCCCGCGCGGATGGTGTACTGGCCAATCACGGGCAGTGCCGTAGCAGCCGCACCCGATGCAGCAGCCGCGCCGCTCGCCGCTGCAGCTGGCGGGGTTGCCGCCTGCATGGCGGCCGGTGCGGCCGGCTGCGCAGCGCTGCTTTGCGCATGGGCCACGCCGACAGCGCCGGTCATGGCGACCAGCGCCGCCACGGACATCGCAACGGCGGTGCGCCGCTCTTTCATGTTTCGGTTGGGAACGGATTCAAATCGAACGATCATCAGATGCCCTGGCACACCGCTCGCGCGGCAGTCGATGAAACGGAAGTTCGCTGCGGGTGAACCAGCGTGTCCGGCAGCCCGGCGCCCGGAAGCCCGGCGCCCGGAAATAAAAAAGCGCCGCGACTGGCGCGGCGCTTTTATCACCCTGTCTACGCGTCATTAGGCGCGTAGTTTAATTCATTCACTTGTCGAGCAGAATGCGCAACATGCGGCGCAGCGGTTCGGCGGCGCCCCACAGGAGCTGGTCGCCCACCGTGAAGGCGGAAAGATACTCGCCGCCCATCGCCAGCTTGCGCAAACGGCCCACAGGCACCGAAAGCGTGCCCGTGACCACGGCCGGCGACAGTTCGCGCATCGAGACTTCGCGCTGGTTCGGCACGACCTTGACCCAATCGTTAGCCGAGGCGAGGATGCCGTCGATCTCGTCGAGCGGCACGTCCTTCTTGAGCTTGATGGTGAGCGCCTGCGAGTGGCAGCGCATGGCGCCCACGCGCACGCACAGGCCGTCCACCGGAATCGAGCCCGGCTCGCCCATGGCCGGCTTGCCGAGGATCTTGTTGGTTTCGGCGCCGCCCTTCCACTCTTCCTTCGACATGCCGTTGCCGAGGTCCTTGTCGATCCAGGGGATCAGCGAGCCCGCGAGCGGCACGCCGAAGTGCTGCGTGGGCATGGCGTCGCTGTTCATGGTGGCGAGCACCTTGCGGTCGATGTCGAGAATCGCCGACGACGGATTCGCTAGATCGCTCGCAACCGCCGCGTTGAGCGCGCCCATCTGCGAGAGCAGTTCGCGCATGTTCTGCGCGCCCGCGCCCGAAGCGGCCTGATAGGTCATGGCCGTCATCCAGTCGACGAGGTTCTCGCGGAACAGGCCGCCCAGCGCCATCAGCATCAGGCTGACCGTGCAGTTGCCGCCGACGAAATCCTTCTGGCCCTTGACGAGCGCGTCCTTGATGACGTCGAGGTTGACCGGGTCGAG
>JAITTX010000123.1 GCA_031286755.1 Paraburkholderia sp. | reverse complement strand
TTAATATACCTGTTAGCGCATATACGCGTCAAGGCATATTTATAAGACTAGCTCCCCACCTTCAGCTATGTTGCGATTAAGAGCTCAGATGTGGTCCTGCCTCGCAACGCAATCGACCTTCGAGACCAAGGGTGCTTTTCTCTGTGGGGTGAACGCTATGCCGCGGTCCCAGGTAAGGTGCTACTCAGGATCAGCTAAGGACTGCGGCGTCGACGCGATCGCTCCGCGCTGCGCCAGCAGGCGCAAGGTCGCATCGATGGGTATATGCGCCCAGGCTGGTCGGTTGGTCAGCTCGTATTCGATCTCGTAAAGCACTTTTTCGATCAGGAAGAAGTCGAGCAGGCTTTGCGTCTGCGTCGGGTCAGTGGGCCATAACGCCGAATCGCCGACAGCATCGCGGTAGCTATCCCAATAGTTGGTCGCAAGATTCTCGCCCCAGGCGCGGATGCGGTGCGCCAGAACGGCGCGCTCCTCCGTCGGTAGATTAGGGGAGCGAGAGATCGCGGAACTCGTGGCGTAATCGATCGAGCGCAGGAAGCCGGCGACGTCGCGCGCTGGCGGCTCCTTGCCGCGGCGTTCGGTGAGCGGGCGCCGCGGCTCGCCCTCGAAGTCGAGAATGTAGGCGTCGTCCTTCGCAATCAGCACCTGGCCGAGATGGAAATCACCGTGATGGCGGATCTTCATGCCCTCGTAGACCGCGTTGCGGCCGCTCTCGATGTGGCTGATGAGGGCGTCGCGATGCGCGAGCAGGCGCTCGGCCAGACTCGGAGCCGGTTCGGCCAGGCTCTTCAGGCCGCGCTCGATCAGCCCCAACACCTTGCAGGCGCGCCCGACCGCGGCATCGGTCCAACGCCGGGTATCGCGCGCGGAAATGGCCTCGGGCGCGAAGTCGGGCATGTCGCGTCTGCGTGCGAAAGCTAGATGCAGCTCGGCGGTACGCCGTCCGATCTGCCGCATGCGCTGCAGCATTGACGCGGTTTCCGACGTCTCGGTGACGGCCTCATCAGCTAGCATGCGCTGCTCGTCGATGAAGCGATCGAGCGAGGCGGCGGTAACGCTCCAGGCATCGCCTTGGTTCTCGATAAACTCGTGCACTGTGGCGAGCGCTGTGCGATTGCCATCTGCGGCAAGCTCGACGGTGCCGAGCAGGGCCGGCGCGTTCTGGAAATGGGCAACATCGACCAGGAAGCGCCCGACCTCGATCTCCGGATGAATGCCTGGTGTGACACGACGCAGGATCTTCACGACATACTTTCCGTCGACGATCACGCTGGAATTCGACTGCTCACGTTCGATCGCGCGCACTGTATTGATCTCCGGCATTGCCACTGCGGCAAAGGCCGTGGTCGGCTGAAATTCGATCTTCTGCGCGTCGTTGCCGACAGTTTCTTTGGCATGGATTTTCGCCATCAGCATCTTGATGAATTCGGGCTCCGCGGTGGCGTCGAGCAGCGTGCCTTCACGTTTGCCGCGGCGCACGGCAGCGAGTACGCTGGCTGGCCCTCTGTCGATAGCAGTGTAGCGTGTCCAGCGGATGGTCAGGGGCAGGAAATAGCGGCTAGTTCCATCGCTGCCGTTTGCATTGACGATGACGATGCCGAAACGGTCATCCGCGTGCTCGATGCGCACGGCGACCGCGACCCTTGCGGTGATCGATCGCGACGTCTTGTCGGCAAACCAGCGGCGATCCGGCAGGAACGCCGGTAGCACGTCGTGCTCGAAGGTACGCTGCGTCCACCCTGACAGCGGCGAATCCCAGGTGTCGCCGAGTACCAGCGTCGTAATATCGCGCGGGAGCACTTTCTCAGGTTCGCTTTCGGCTTCCTGAGCGAGCGAGAACCAGAAGAACCCGTAGGGTGCCAGCGTGATGAGGTAAGGCAGGTCGCTGATGCGTGGGAAGCGCGTACTGCCCAGCATTTCGCGCGGGATGCGTCCCTTCCAGGGGCTCATGTCGAGCTCCACCGCCTGCGCCGAGCGGGACATGTTGGCAACACAGAGAATGGCCTCCTCGCCGAGCTGGCGCACATAAGCAAGCACCGCGCGATTGGCGGGGCGGATGAACGTGAGCGTGCCGCGCCCGAATACCCTCGTCGACTTGCGCCGGGCGATGAGCCTCTTGGTCCAGCTCAGCAGCGAGGATAGCGAGCGCGACTGTGCCTCCACATTGACCGAGGCATAGCCGTAGACCGGGTCCATGATCGGCTGCAGGTACAGCGCAGCGGGGTCGGCGCGCGAGAAGCCGCCGTTGCGGTCGGACGTCCATTGCATCGGCGTGCGCACGCCGTTGCGGTCGCCGAGAGAGATGGTGTCGCCCATGCCGATCTCATCGCCGTAAGAGATGATCGGCGTGCCGGGCATGGACATTAGGATCGAGCTCATCAGCTCGATCTTGCGCCGGTCGTTATCCATCAGCGGCGCCAGGCGCCGGCGGATGCCGAGATTGACGCGTGCGCGCGGGTCGGCGGCGTCGGTCGACCAGAGATAGTCGCGATCGGAGTCGGTCACCATTTCCAGGGTCAGCTCGTCGTGATTGCGCAGGAACATGGCCCACTGGCAGTTTTCCGGTATCTCCGGCGTCTGGCGCATGATGTCGGTGATGGGGAAACGGTCTTCTTGGGCGATCGCCATGTAGATGCGCGGCATCAGCGGGAAATGATAGGCCATGTGGCATTCGTCGCCGTTGCCGAAATAGGCCTGCACGTCCTCCGGCCATTGATTGGCTTCCGCGAGCAGCACCTTATTGCGGGCGTACTGGTCAAGGGCGACGCGCAGGCGCCGCAGCACCGCGTGCGTTTCCGGCAGGTTCTCGTTGCTGGTGCCCTCGCGTTCGCAGAGATAAGGCACCGCATCGAGCCGGAACCCGTCGACGCCGGCATCGAGCCAGCGTTTCATGACTTGCAGCACGGCTTTGACCACGCGGGGGTTGTCGAAGTTCAAGTCCGGCTGGTGCGAGAAAAAGCGGTGCCAGTAATAGGCCTGCGCCTCCTCGTCCCAGGTCCAGTTCGACTTCTCGCTATCGGGGAAATTGATGCGCGTGCCGGCGTATTTCTGGCCGGTGTCGCTCCAGACGTACCAGTTGCGTGCGCTCGAGCCTTTGGGGCTGCGCTTGGCACGCTTGAACCAGGGATGCTGGTCGGAAGTGTGGTTGACGACGAGCTCGGTGATCACACGCATGCCGCGGCGCTTCGCGCCCTGCATGAAGCGGTGGAAATCCCGCGCGGAACCGAAAGCCGGATTGATGTCGCCATAGTCGGAAATGTCGTAGCCCTCGTCGCGGCCGGGGCTCGGATAGAACGGCAGCAGCCAGAGCGCGGTAACGCCGAGGTCGCGCAAGTAATCGAGACGTTCGGAGAGGCCGACGAAGTCGCCGACGCCGTCGCCGTTCGAATCCTGGAACGCCTTGACGTGCAGTTGATAGATGATGGCGTCCTTGAACCAGAGACCGTCATCGAGCATCTGCGCCGTTTCAGTGTCGAGGGTCGGGACGATGTTCATGTCGGTCCTCTAGGCATGACAGCGGAACAGCAGCGCAGGATCCTGCGCTGGGTCGATGCGTAGGCGCTGGCCAGTGTTGCTCTTCGGTACCGTCTGAGCCTGGTCCATGTCGGTCGGCCCGCCTCAACCTCACACCTCGAATGCTACGTCAGCGAGGCGAGAGTTTGACAACGCTTTGCGTTCGGAACTCGGGTCACGTTTGGACAGGCTGCGAGCTGTCCTACTCCAGTACCACCAGCCCCTGCTCTGCTCTTATCGTCGAGCTGACGTTTGCCTGACGGCAGCTTCGGCCCAGCCGGGCACGCGAGGACAATCTTTGGATCGGCGGAACTCGCGTCGCGATTGTCTACGACAGACCGATGCCCTGGATCACGCGGCCTTGGTTCGACGCACGACCCCGATGGGGGTGTCCGGCAGGGGCGTCCTGGCTGGTATCCGAGCCGACTGGTTCGGTCGCCGCAACGTCCGATAATGATTTGACCGATCCCGGGCATGTTTTCGGCGCGAGGCCTGGGAAGAGGGCGCCCCTCGACACGTTCCGCATGGGCGTGAAAATGACGGTCTCATAGGATGAAGGTTTGAGAATGACTTCGCAAATGCGACGCCAGAACATCGACTCAGGGATAGATCTTGGCTTTGGCGCGGTCGCAGCGCGAGCGCGGGCTGAAGCTGCAGAACCATTTCATCCAGCCGTTTGGTGTGGCCGAGCCCTATACCGGCCAGCCCGGTGCAACCGGGGGGTGAACCGGCCACGTTGACGCGGCGCGAAAATCAACGTCTCTTTTGATCGCATGGAGCCTCGCCTCATCCGCGCTACCACGCCCACACCGACCGAGCTAATTGCGCGCGCCGGCGCGATGAGGCCAGTCCTCGCCAAGCGCACGCTCGAGCAGAAACAGCGCCGCGGAATTCTGCCAGAGACCATTGCCGAGATGCGAGCTGTCGGTTTGTTTCGCGTGCTGCAGCCCAAGCGCTGGGGCGGCTACGAGATGGATCTCGCCACCTTCTACGACATTGAGATCGCGCTCGCCGAAGGCGACATGTCAGCCGGCTGGGCTTTTGGCGTGCTCGGCCTCGTCACTTGGTTTCTAGGATTGATCGATGCCCGCGTCG
>JAITTX010000081.1 GCA_031286755.1 Paraburkholderia sp. | reverse complement strand
GCCGAAGCGGTGCAGCTCGAACCCTCGCTCGCCGATGCCGCCAGCCACACGGCGCTCGAAAGCGATTGCGGCGCGGCGGGGAGTATGATCGAGCCTGCGCCGGGCGAGCAGGGGTAATGCAGGCAAGGCTCGCGACGTCGCACTGAACGCCCGGACCGGCCGCGCGGGCGCCATGCACCACCGTGCGCGGCGCCCGCGCGGCGGTTCGCATCCGCGGCGCCGCGCATTCCTGCGCGCAGCGCCGGTGCATCGAAGGAATATCAATTTGAAACGATTGGCTCTTGCCGCGGTGTGCGCCGCGGCCGCAAGTAGCGTCCTGCTGGCCGGTTGCGGCAGCTCCGCCCCCACCAACAAGGACGACAGCGCTTTCGTCTACCTGCTCGACCGCAAAGGCAACTGGCAGGAAAACAAGCTCGGCGAACTGCCGGCGCTGCCGCAGACCAATACGCAGCTTCTCGGCTTCGATGTTTCGAACAACACGCCACTCAAGTTCGCGATCGACCCGGCATCGCTTAGCGTAGGCACCGACGGCGTCGTGCGCTACACGATCGTCATCACGAGCCCGAGCGGCGCGCGCAACGTCAACTACGAAGGGATCCGCTGCGACACTTACGAGTGGCGTCTCTACGCGAGCCTGAACGCCGATCACAACGGCTGGGACCAGACCGTGGCGAACGACTGGTCGCGCATCGAGAACGGCACGCTCAACGCCTATCACTCGGCGCTTTATCAGGATTACTTCTGCGCGAACAAGATGCCGATCGCGAAGGCATCGACGATCGTCGAGAACCTCCGCTACGGACGCACGCAGTCATCACTCGTGCGCTAATTCGGACGCTCGTGCAGCCTCGGGCCACACGAGCAGATTGAGCCTGATCACAAAAAAGCCGCAACGGTCGACGACCGCTGCGGCTTTTTGTCATCTCCGGCACGGCCCAGCCGTACGCGAGCACGTCAGATCAGCACGAGATTGTCGCGATGAATGAGCTCCGGCTCGAGCATGTAACCGAGAACGCTCTCGATCTCGCCGCTCGGATGCCGCTGGATGAGCTTCGTTTCGGCGCTGCTGTAATTGGTGAGGCCGCGTGCGACTTCCCGGCCCTCGCCGTTCAGGCACGCGATGACTTCGCCGCGCGCGAAGGCGCCCTGCACGCCGACCACGCCGATGGGCAGAAGGCTCTTGCCGTCCGTCTTGAGCTTCTGCACGGCGCCGTCGTCGATCACGACGTGGCCGCGCACCTGCAGGTGATCGGCCATCCATTGCTTGCGCGCGGCCATGCGCGCGGTGCGCGCGATGAGCTGCGTGCCGATCGCCTCCCCCGAGGCCAGCCGCACCAGCACGTCGGCCTCGCGACCGCTCGCGATCACGGTATTCGCGCCGCTATGCGCCGCGCGCTTGGCCGCGAGAATCTTCGTGAGCATGCCGCCGCGGCCGATGCTCGAGCCCGCGCCGCCAGCCATCGCCTCCAGTTCCGGCTTGCCCGCATCGGCTTCCTGCACGAGCGTGGCGGACGGATCCTTGCGCGGGTCGGCAGTATAGAGGCCGCTCTGGTCGGTCAGAATGACGAGCGCGTCGCCTTCGATCAGGTTCGCCACCAGCGCGCCGAGCGTGTCGTTGTCGCCGAACTTGATTTCGTCGGTGACCACGGTGTCGTTCTCGTTGATGATCGGCACCACGCCGAGGCGCAGCAGCGTGAGCAGCGTGGAACGCGCGTTCAGGTAGCGCTCGCGGTCCGCGAGGTCGGCGTGTGTGAGCAGAATCTGCGCGGTGCGGATGTCGTGCTCGGCAAAGCGGCTCTCATAGACTTGCGCGAGGCCCATCTGGCCGACCGCGGCGGCAGCCTGCAGCTCGTCGATTTCGCGCGGACGCTTCGTCCAGCCGAGACGCTGCATGCCTTCGGCAATGGCGCCCGAACTCACGAGCACGACTTCCTTGCCTTGTGCGCGCAGCGCCGCGATCTGCGCGGCCCAGCGGCCGATGGCCGTGTGATCGAGCCCACGACCATCGTTCGTGACGAGACTCGAACCGACTTTCACTACCAGACGCCGGGAATCGGCGATGACGGAACGCATGCTGCGCTGTCTCCCCAAATGACTGTGACGCGTGAATTTCCTTGGCGCTGCCGGCGCGGTTCACACACCGGCGCGCACGGCGGCTTACTCCTGAGGCTGCGTGGCGCCCTGATCGTCCTGGCCCGGGCCGCCCTCGCGAAAGCGCACATCGGAGGCAAGATCTTCGGCCTCGGCAGCACGGCGCGCGTCCGAATGCTCGGCGATGTAGTCATACACCGCATAGCAAAGATTCTCGCAACCCTGGCCGGTAAGCGCTGAAATCTCGAAAATGGGGCCATCCCACTCGAAGCGCTTCACGAAGTCGGCAACGCGCGCCGCGCGCTCCTCCGCGGGCACCATGTCGAGCTTGTTCAGCACGAGCCAGCGCGGCTTCTCATAAAGCGTCTCGTCGTACTTGCGCAATTCTTCGACGATGGCCTTCGCTTCCGCGACCGGGTCCACGCTTTCGTCGAACGGTGCGAGGTCGACGAGATGCAACAGCAAGTTGGTGCGCTGCAGGTGGCGCAGGAATTGATGGCCCAGGCCCGCGCCTTCAGCGGCGCATTCGATCAGGCCCGGAATGTCGGCGATCACGAAGCTCTTGCTCGGCCCCACGCGCACCACGCCCAGATTCGGTGCGAGCGTGGTGAACGGGTAGTCGGCGATCTTCGGCTTGGCGTTGGACACCGAGGAAATGAACGTGGACTTGCCCGCATTCGGCATGCCGAGCAAACCGACGTCGGCCAGCACCTTCAGCTCAAGCTTGAGCATGCGGCGCTCGCCCGGCTTGCCGTCGGTCTTCTGGCGAGGCGCGCGGTTGGTGGACGACTTGAAATGCAGGTTGCCGAGGCCGCCCGAGCCACCCTTCGCCACCATCACGCGCTGGTCGTGCTCGGTCAGGTCGGCGATCAGTTCGCCCGTGTCGAGGTCCGTGATGGCCGTGCCCACCGGCATGCGCAGCGCGATGTCGTCGCCGCCCTTGCCGTAGCAGTCAGAACCGCGGCCATTTTCGCCGTTGCGCGCCAGATGCTTTTTCGTATAGCGATAGTCGATCAGCGTATTGATGTTGCGGTCCGCGATGGCATAGACGCTGCCGCCGCGCCCGCCGTCCCCGCCGTCCGGCCCGCCGAACGGGACGAACTTCTCGCGCCGCATCGACGCGCTGCCATCGCCCCCATCGCCGGCGATGACTTCGATCTTCGCTTCGTCAATGAACTTCATGAGTTACTCCGTCCCGTGAATGTGATTATTTTGCCCGCAGCGGCCTCACTGGCCAACCTGGCCGAACGGCCAGAGCAGCCGGTCAAGCGCCGGACGAGCGCATCAATGCGCGCACATAAACAAAAGGCCCCGCAAACTTCGCGGGGCCTTCCTTGCGTCGATTGCGAGCGGCTAGTACTTAGGCCGCTGCCGGGACGACGTTGACCATGTGCTTGTTCTGTGCGCCCTTGGTCGAGAACGAGACGTGGCCATCGACCAGCGCGTAGAGCGTGTGGTCCTTGCCGATGCCGACGTTCAGGCCCGGGTGCATGCGCGTGCCGCGCTGACGAACGATGATGCCGCCGGCGAGGATTGCCTGGCCGCCGAACACCTTCACGCCAAGTCGTTTCGACTCGGAATCGCGGCCGTTACGGGAAGAGCCGCCTGCCTTTTTGTGTGCCATGTGTTTGCTCCTTTACCTTCGTGCGCTTACGCGTTGATCGCGTCGATGCGCAGTTCGGTGTAGTTCTGGCGGTGGCCAGCGTGCTTCTGGTAGTGCTTACGGCGACGCATCTTGAAGATGGTCACTTTGGCGTGACGACCGTGCGACACAACGGTGGCCTTGACGGAAGCCCCACTGACCAGCGGCGTACCGAACTTAATCGATTCGCCTTCGCCCACTGCGAGAACCTGGTCGAGCGTGATTTCTGCGTCAATGTCAGCCGGTATCTGTTCTACTTTGAGTTTTTCGCCAACGGCAACCTTGTACTGCTTGCCGCCGGTTTTTATGACCGCGTACATTGAGAACCTCACTCTTTCAATAATTCGGGACGCACTGCGCGCCCAGAAACCCTCGATTATACATAGAGTTAGCGTCATGGTCAAAAGGTATTGACAGCGACAGCTTCGGCTGCTGCGGCTCCTCCGGACCGCTCCGGGGCGAAGCCCGCCTGGCGCGGCTCGGGCGCTCGTCCGAACGCGCCGCGCAATGCGTGTCGAATAGAGGAAAGCGTCGAGGAAACCTCGGCCAAACGGCAGGGCAGCGTCCGGCGCACCGCCGATTCGCCTTATAATCCGCGGCACTACCTATATTTGCCATCATGTCGTCCACCGCCACCCATTCCCCCAGCGCAGCCACCCTGCTCGCGCCCATCGCCAGTGACATGGAGCAGGTCAACCGTGTCATCCGGCAGAGTCTGGCGTCCGAGGTGATGCTGATCAACCAGATCTCCGAGTACATCATCGGAGCGGGCGGCAAGCGGCTGCGCCCGGCCCTGCTGCTGCTCGTGGCCGGCGCGCTCGGCGACCGTAGCTCCCATCGCCACGTGCTCGCGGCTGTCGTCGAATTCATCCATACGGCTACCCTGCTGCACGACGACGTCGTCGACGAATCCGACCTGCGGCGCGGGCGCCAGACAGCCAACGCCCTGTTCGGCAACGCCGCGAGCGTGCTGGTGGGCGACTACCTGTATTCGCGCTCGTTCGAGATGATGGTGGGCGTGGGCAAGATGCGCGTGATGGAAATCCTCTCGGCGGCCACGACGATCATCTCCGAAGGCGAGGTGCTCCAGCTCCTGAACATGCACGACGCCGATGTCGACACCGGCCGCTACATGCAGGTGATCCGCTACAAGACAGCCAAGCTCTTCGAGGCGGCTGCGCAACTGGGCGCCGTGCTTTCGGGGTCGGATGCGCGCACCGAGGAAGCCGCCGCGGAATATGGGCGGCGCATCGGCACGGCGTTCCAGATCATGGATGACTGGCTCGACTACACCGGCACGCCGGAGTCGATGGGCAAGAATGCCGGCGACGACCTGCGCGAAGGCAAGCCCACGCTGCCGCTCATCTGGCTGATCGAGCACGGCACGGCCGCTGAAGCGGCCCTCGCCCGCGAGGCCATCGAGCAAGGCGGCACGACGCGCTTCGACGAAATTTTCGCAGCCATCACGCGTTCGGGCGCGCTCGAGCATACGCTGCAATGCGCGAGAGCCGAGGCCCAGGCTGCAGCCGCCGCAATTTCGTCATTTCCCTCTTCCATTTACAAAGAGAGCCTGCTAGAATTATGTTCTTACTCGACGACGCGCCAGTCTTGAACAAGACGAAGTGAGTCTAAGAGTCCAGCAGTAAATTCGGGGTGTAGCTTAGCCTGGTAGAGCGCTACGTTCGGGACGTAGAGGCCGGAGGTTCGAATCCTCTCACCCCGACCAGAATTTCGGAAAAAGCCGCGCAAGCAATGCGCGGCTTTTTTTTCGCCCGCAACCGATCAATCCGATCGCCCGGGCCGGCCTTATCCGTACGGCCAGCACACGCGCCGGATGCGCCAGTGCTCGCGCACCCCTCTGCTATAGTTTCCCCATCCGCCCCCCTCACAGTCTCGACGCGTGGACCACCTCCCTTTATGGGCGCAGATTTGCGCCATCTTCGTCCTGCTCATCTGCTCCAGCTTTTTTTCCATCTCCGAAACGGCGATGATGGCGCTCAACCGCCATCGGCTGAAATATCTCGCGAACCACGGCGCGCTAGGCGCCAAGACCACGCAAAAGCTGCTCGCTCGCACCGACCTGCTGCTCTCGGTCATCCTGATCGGCAATAACCTCTTCAACACCATCATCCCGGTCCTGACCACCTCGATCGCGCTGCACACGTTCGGCCACGACAATCTGGTGCTCTCGATCGCAACCGGCATCGTCGCGTTCCTCATCATCGTGTTCGCGGAGATCACACCGAAGATCGTCGGCGCCACTTTTCCCGAAAAGATCGCGCTGCCGGCGAGCCTCCTGATCGCGCCGCTCATGCGCGTGACCAAGCCCCTCATCTGGTTCGTGAACATGTTCGCGAATAGCATCCTGCGCGTGCTGCACATCAACACGAGCAAGGCGCACGAGCAGCGGCTCTCGACCGAGGAGTTGCGCACCATCGTGCTGGAGTCGGGCAGCTTCATGCCCACCAAGCACCGCAGCATCCTGCTGAACCTGTTCGATCTCGAGAACATCACCGTCGACGACGTGATGATTCCGCGCCGGCGCATCGAGGCGCTCGACTACGACGCGCCGCTCGACGACATCCTGCATCAGCTCGAGACCTGCTATCACAACAAACTCGTGGTCTATCAAGGCGACATCGACCGCGTGCTTGGCGTGCTGCATGTGCGCAAGACGCTGGCCGCGCTGCACAACCAGGATTTCGAGCGCGAGACGCTGCGCGAACTGCTCGCCGAACCGTACTTCGTCCCCACCGGCACACCCGTCTTCCAGCAGCTTCAATATTTCCAGGAAAGCCGCCATCGCATCGCGCTCGTCGTGAACGAGTACGGCGAGATGGAAGGGCTCGTCACACCCGAAGACATCATCGAAGAGCTGATTGGCGAATTCACCACCACCATGCCGCGCAGCGGCACCGGGCGCGGCGGCTGGAACGAGCAGGGCGAGCTGATCGTACCGGGCAGCATGCCCCTGCGCGAACTCAATCGCTGGCTGCACATCCAGTTGCCAACAGACGGCCCGAAAACGCTCAACGGCCTCATCCTGGAAGTGCTCGAAGAGATTCCCGAAGGCGATGTGTGCGTGCAGATCGGCGACGTGAAGCTCGAAGTGCTGCGCAGTGACGACCAGGCCGTGCGCACGGTCAAGCTCTTCAAACCGGGCACAAAGCCGAATAAAGGCACAGGTGCGCTGAACAAGGCGAAGAAGCTGCTGCCGGGACGCTAGCCGTTCGGCTGAATGGCGCGCACCCTCGCGCCAGCCGATGATGAAGCCGTCTCTAGCTCACGGCGGCTTCGAGCCGGCAATCGATGTTTTCCATTCCTGATCGTTTTAGTGCACATGGCACCGCGCGTGCCTGCGCTGCGCTCGCCGCCGATGGCGCTTCATCCGGCGGTGCCGCGCGAGCCGGTCTCGCCACGCCTGCCTCGGTTGCACCCGACGATGCGCCGGCCGTGCGCCTGCTCTCCGAAACGCTGCGCGAAGCCGCGCGGCGCAACGCCTCCGACCTGCATGTCGAGCCGCTCGAACATGGCTGGCGTATCCGTCTGCGCATCGACGGCGTATTGCACGAAACCGCACGGCCGCCGGCGCACCTGCGCGATGCGTTCATCACGCGCATCAAGGTGCTCGCGCGCATGGACATTGCCGAGCGCCGCATTCCCCAGGACGGGCGCCTGCGGCTCGCGCCGCGCGGCGAAACCCAGCCGCACGAAGACTATCGCGTGAACTCATTGCCTACGCTGCACGGCGAAAAGCTCGTGTTGCGCCGGCTCGAAGCCTTGCCCGCCGACCTCTCGCTTGCCGCGCTCGGCCTCAACGAAACGCAGCAGCAAACGCTTGCCGCGGCGATCGGCGCGCCGCACGGGCTGGTGCTGGTCACCGGCCCGACCGGCAGTGGCAAAACGCTGTCGCTCTATTGCTTCCTGCAGATGCTCAACAACGCATCGCGCAATCTTTGCTCTGTCGAGGACCCTGCGGAAATCCAGCTCGCGGGCATCAATCAGGTCAACGTGCGCGAGAAGGCCGGGCTCACTTTCGCGCTAGCGCTGCGCGCACTGCTGCGCCAGGACCCGGACGTCATCATGATCGGCGAGATCCGCGACGAAGAAACCGCCAGCGTCGCGGTCAAGGCGGCGCAGACCGGCCACCTCGTGCTCTCCACCCTGCACACCAACGACGCGCCCGCTGCGGTGGCACGGCTCATCGACATCGGCGTGGAACCCTATAACCTCGCCGCTGCGCTGCGGCTCGTCACAGCCCAGCGGCTCGTGCGGCGCCTATGTCCGCAATGCCGCGAGAGAGCCGACGAATCGGCGGCCGCGCTGGACGCGGCCGGCCTCGATGACCGTCACGACGATCTGGAGAACGCCTCGCAGCCCTTTGTCGCGCGCGGCTGCGAGGCGTGTCATGGTATCGGCTACCGGGGGCGTGTCGGCATTCATGAAGTCATGCCGGTGAGCGCGGTCATGCGCGACCTGATCGTCGCGCAACGCAGCGCGCACGAGATTGCGCGCCAAGCCCGGGCCGAAGGCGTGGCCACGCTGCGCGACGCGGCGCTCGCACGCGTGCGCGACGGCACGACGAGCCTCGCCGAAGCGCTCTGTGCAACGGACGCTCCGTCATGATCCGCACACCACCTCCGTCCGACTGGCGCTTCGCCTGGCGCGGGCTCGACGCCGCGGGCGTGGCGCGAAGCGGCACGCTGATCGCCTTCGACGCAGCGGCAGCACGCGGCATGCTCCGGCGCGAGCGCATCACCGCCACCGCGCTCGAGCGGCGCGGCCCAGCCCCGCAGCCGCGTGCGAGCCAGGCGGACATCACGCGCTTTACACGTCAGTTGGCCAGCCTGCTGCGCGCCGGCTTGCCGCTCGCGAGCGCGCTCGACCTGCTCGCCCAGGCCCCGGGACCGCGTGGACTGCCGCGCATCGCCGCCGCGCTCGCGCGCGAGATCACGGCGGGCATGCGCTTTTCCGATTCGCTCGCGCAGCATCCGTCGCGATTCGGGCCGCTCTACTGCCAGCTCGTCGCGGTCGGCGAAGCTTCGGGTTCGCTCGCCGCCGTGCTCGCGCGCCTTGCCGACGATCGAGAGCGCGCCGCCGCGCAACGCGCCAAGGTGCGTGCGGCGCTGACCTACCCGGTCGCGGTGCTGCTGCTTGCACTCGCTATTACGGCGGCGCTGCTGGTCTGGGTCGTGCCCACCTTCAAGCAGATTTTCGACGGATTCGGCGCGGCCCTGCCCGCCCCCACGCAATTCGTGCTGATGCTCTCGGCTGGCGCCGCACGCTGGAGCGTGCCCGCCGCCATCGGTGCCGCAAGCGCCACATGCGCCCTGCACGCGCTGTTGCGACGCTCCGAGGCGTCGCGTCTCGCATTCGGGCGCATCGTGCTCGCGCTGCCGCTCGCGGGCGCGCTCCTCACCACGCTGTGCGCGGCACGCTGGAGCCGCGCGCTCGGCACGCTGCTCGCCGCCGGCACGCCGCTGGCCGACGCTTTCGACTCGCTTGCGCATGCCAGCGGCAACGCCTTCTTCGACCGCGCGAGCGCGGATATCAGCGTGCGGCTGCGGCACGGCGAACGGCTCGCGGCGGCCATGCGCTCAGCCGGCTGCTTTCCCGCGGACGTGATCCAGCCCGTTGCAGTCGCCGAGGAATCGGGCGCGCTCGACGCCATGCTGCTCGACATCGCCGCGCTCGCAGACCGTCAGGTGGACGAAAAGATCGCGCTCGTCGCGAGCCTGTGCGAGCCGCTCGTGATCGTGGTGCTGGGCGCGCTCGTCGGTGGTCTCGTCGTCGCCATGTATCTTCCCATCATTCAACTCGGCAACGTGGTGTAGCATCGCTGCCAGATTACGGTCCTCCGCTCATGTCCGCCCTCTTTCCGTCCGCCGCCGTTGCCGCGCCCGCCTCTTCCATACTGGATTCGACCGTCCCTGCTGCGTCGTTTGCGTCATTTGCGTCGGTAGCGTCCGCCGATACGGCCTCCTCCTTCGCCGCTGCCCTCGGCACGCTGCCGCCCGGAGTGCTGATGGGCTTCGCGATCGCGATCGGTCTGGTCGTCGGCAGTTTTCTGAACGTGGTCGTGCATCGGCTGCCGATCATGCTCGAGCGCGCCTGGCGCGCCGACGCCGCCGAGGCATTCGGCCATGCGCCTGCGAGCGGCGAACTCGACGCTGGCGAACCGGCAAACGACCTGACACACAACCAGACAAACAGCAGCCCAGACGACGGCCTGCCCGCCCGCTACAACCTGTGGTTGCCGCGCAGCGCCTGCCCGCATTGCGGCCACGTGTTGCGCGCGTGGGAAAACATTCCCGTCGTGAGCTGGCTCGCGCTGCGCGGCCGCTGCTCGCAGTGCGGCACGCGCGTGAGCGTGCGCTACCCGGTGATCGAACTCGCCGGCGCCGCATGCGCCGCCGCCGCGCTGCTCGCGTTTGGCCCCACGGGCAAGGCGCTCGCCGCGTTCGCGCTCTGCGCGACGCTCATTGCGACAAGCGCCATCGACCTCGAGCATCAACTCCTGCCTGACACGATCACGCTGCCGCTCATCTGGGCCGGGCTGGTCGTGAATCTCGCCGGAACCTTCACCGATCTGCACGCCGCCGTGATGGGCGCCGTGGCGGGCTATCTCGCGCTCTGGTGCGTCTACTGGCTGTTCCGGCTGCTGCGCGGCGTCGAAGGCATGGGGCACGGCGACTTCAAGCTGCTCGCCGCGCTCGGCGCCTGGCTCGGCTGGGCCGCGTTGCCGCAAATCGTCGTGATCGCCGCGGTGACCGGCGCCGTGGTCGGACTCGCCGCCACCTTGAGCGGGCGCATGCGCTTCGAAGAGCCGCTGCCCTTCGGACCGTATCTCGCCGCCGGCGCAGTCGTCACGCTGTTTGCAGGCACACCGCTTTATGCTGTCTTTGTATAAGGAAATGGATCGATGATTTCGGTGGGATTGACTGGAGGCATCGGCAGCGGCAAATCCACGGTCGCGGACCTGTTCGCGGCGCGCGGCGTACCGCTCGTCGACACGGATGTGATCGCGCACCGCATCACCGCGCCGCACGGCATTGCAATGGACGCGATCGCCGCGCAATTCGGCCCTGAATTCGTCACCGCCGACGGCTCCATGGACCGCGCACGCATGCGCGCGCTCGTGTTCGGCGACGAGTCGGCGCGCAAGCGGCTCGAAGCCATCACGCATCCGCTGATCCGTGCGGAAACCGAGCGCGAGACGCGCGAGGCCAATGGACCGTATGTGATCGTGGTGGTGCCGCTGCTCGTCGAATCCGGTAGCTGGAAAACGCGTGTCGATCGCGTACTCACCGTGGATTGCAGCGTGCAAACGCAGATCGCGCGCGTGATGCACCGCAACGGCTTCACGCGCGAGCAGGTGCTTTCGATCATCGCGCGCCAGGCCACGCGCGAAGCACGCCTCGCCGCCGCCGACGACGTGATCGTCAACGACGGCGCCACGCTCGAAGCACTCGCGCAGGACGTCGAAGCACTGCACGAGCGCTACCTCGCGCTGTCACGTGCGTAACGAAGGGTAAAGAAGGGTAAAAACACTGGTCAAACCGCGCGTGGCGCGCGTCACTACAAGGTTCGGCGCTTCGCGGCGCAAGACGGCCGGGTTCGTCCGCAAAAATGCCTTGAATCGGACACTTGCAGGGGTAAATCGCGAATCGTGCGCGATTGCGACCGCAGACTCGCGGCATTAGAATGTCCTGCAATCCTTCACCGACCACGTCCGAGGCGAGCGCGCTTGATTCTTTACGAGTATCCCTTCAACGAGCGAATCCGGACGCTGCTGCGCCTCGAAGATCTCTTCGAGCGCTTCACGTTTTTCCTGACCCAGGAGGATCCGAGGGAACATCACGTCGCGCTCACGACGCTCTTCGAAGTCGCGGAAGTTGCTGGCCGCGCCGACCTCAAGTCGGACCTCATGAAGGAACTCGAAAGGCAACGTCAGACGCTCGCACCGTTCCGCGGCAATCCCGGCATCGAACAGAACGCGCTCGAAGCCGTCCTTGGCGAAATCGAGCAGACGCTCGCGGGCCTCACACAAATGCAGGGCAAGACTGGCCAGCATCTCGCGGACAACGAATGGCTCACCAGCATCCGCAGCCGCGCGATCATTCCGGGCGGCACCTGCAAGTTCGATCTGCCTTCGTACTACGCATGGCAGCAGTTGCATCCCGACCAGCGCCGCCAGGACATCGCCAAGTGGGTCACGCCGCTCTTGCCGTTGCGCGACGCCGCGAGCATCGTGCTACGTCTTGCGCGTGAGTCCGGCCAGGCATCGAAAGTCATGGCGATGCAAGGCAGTTATCAGCAAATGCTTTCGGGCCGCACGTATCAATTGATGCAGATTCGCGTGGCGCCGGAATTGCGCGTCATTCCCGAAGCCAGTGCCAACAAATACATGCTCTGGGTGCGCTTCACCGTGCAGGATGGCAATCTGCGCCCGCGTGCCGTCGATCAGGACGTGCCCTTTCAGCTCACGCTATGCAGCCTGTGACGGGCTGCCTGCGAAATGCTCCACGCAGGGCCGCGCGCCGCTCTCCGCAAAGGCACATGAATTGCGCGCGTGCTGAAACACCGCGGTTTTTGCCGTTTTTTGCCAACCCTGGCGCTACCATACGCGGCGGCGCCCAGTCACAGACCGTTCTACCGACCGAATGACCACCGTTGTGAAATGTCCGACCTGCGGCAAGGATGTCCGCTGGGTACCGGAAAACCGCTTCCGCCCGTTCTGCTCCGAACGCTGCAAACAGATCGATCTCGGTGCATGGGCAGCGGAAAAGTACCGGATCGGCGGCAACGAGGAAGACACGCCGCCGGACGACGAAGCGCCGCCTACGGACACGCGCCAGTAAGCCCCAGGCGCCGCGCGATGCAAAAAAGCCGCTGCACGTTATGCGCAGCGGCTTTTGTCTTTTCATCGAGGCGGGCTCACTCGGCCGCCAGCCACTCCAGTACGGGAATGGTCGCGGGCAAAAGCGGCTCGACACTGGCCGGCAGCGATTGCCAGACGAACGCCTGGCCTTCGCGCCCATGCGGCTCGCCGCTCCATTCAGTTACCTTGCAAAAGTAGAGACGCACATAGGCATGCGGGTAATCGTGCTCGAGCGTATGCCACAGATGGCACGCTTTCACGTCGATACCCAGCTCCTCGTGCAGTTCGCGCGCGAGCGCGGCCTCCACGGATTCGCCCTTCTCCAGCTTGCCGCCCGGAAACTCCCAGTAGCCCGCATAGGGTTTGCCTTCGGGACGCTGAGCAAGCAGATAACGGCCGTCGGGCTGCACCAGCACGCCCACGGCAACTTCCGTTACCGGGCGCGCCAGCGCCGCCGCATCCTTCACTGTGTCGCTCATGCCTGCTGCGCCTTCTTGCCCGACCAGTCGCGCGCGAACTGCCACGCCACGCGGCCCGAGCGCGAGCCGCGCTCCAGTGCCCAGACGAGTGCGTCGCCGCGCGCCGCCTCGACTTCGGCGTCAGCACAACCGAAATGGCGCAGCCAGTGGCCGACGATCGTCAGATAGTCGTCCTGCTTGAACGGGTAGAAGCTCACCCACAGGCCGAAGCGCTCGGAAAGCGAAATCTTCTCCTCCACCACTTCGCCCGGATGAATCTCACCGTCGGGCATGTGCTTGTACGACTCGTTGTCGCTCATGTACTCGGGCAGCAGATGGCGGCGGTTCGAAGTCGCGTAGATCAGCACGTTGTCGCCCTGCGCGGCCACGGAGCCGTCCAGCGCCACCTTCAGCGCCTTGTAGCCCGACTCGCCCTCTTCGAACGAGAGGTCGTCGCAGAACACAATGAAGCGCTCCGGGCGCGTCGCGATCAAATCGACGATGTCGCCCAGATCGTGCAGATCGTCCTTGTCGACTTCGATCAGACGCAGGCCGTCCTTCGCATACGCGTTCAGGCAGGCCTTGATGAGCGACGACTTGCCGGTGCCGCGCGCGCCCGTCAGCAGCACGTTGTTCGCGGGCTTCTTCTGCACGAACTGACGCGTGTTGCGGTCGATGAGATCCTTTTGACGGTCGATGTTCTGCAGGTCGTCGAGCGAGATCGTCGAGATGGCCGGCACCGGCTGCAGAAAGCCGCGCCCCTGGCGCTTGCGCCAGCGAAACGCGACCGCCGCGTTCCAGTCGACTTCAGGCGCGGTCGGCGGCAGCACGGCCTCGAGGCGGCCGAGCAGCGCTTCGGCACGGGTCAGAAACTGTTCGAGCTTGTCCATGGAAATCGGGCTTGAAATCAGAAATCGCAGTTAAGAGCCGCAATCAGGAACGATAGTCGGCGTTGATGCTCACGTAGTCGTGCGACAGGTCGCAGGTCCAGATGGTGGCCTGCGCATCGCCACGGCCAAGCAGCACGCGGATCAGGATCTCGCTCTTCTTCATCACGCGCTGGCCGTCTTCCTCGCGGTAGTCGGGGTTGCGGCCACCGGCCCTGGCAACCAGCACGTCGTCGAGATACAGATCGATCTTTTCGACATCGAGATCCGTCACGCCCGCATAGCCGATGGCGGCCAGAATGCGGCCCAGGTTGGGATCGGATGCGTAGAACGCCGTCTTCACGAGCGGCGAGTGGCCGATCGCGTAGGCGATCTGGCGGCACTCGGCCACGTCCTTGCCGCCTTCCACCTGCACGGTCATGAACTTGGTCGCGCCTTCGCCGTCGCGCACGATCAGTTGCGAGAGCGTTTGCGCCACTTCGGTCACGGCGTCGCGCAGCGCGGCATACGCGGGCGAATCCGTCGAGGTGATCGCGGGCAGGCTCGACTTGCCCGAGGCAATCAGCATGAACGAGTCGTTGGTCGAGGTGTCGCCGTCGATCGTGATGCAGTTGAACGAGCGGTCGGCCACGTGCTTCACGAGCTCGTCGAGCACGGGCTGCGCGACGTTCGCGTCGAAGGCGAGGAAGCCGAGCATGGTCGCCATGTTCGGCTTGATCATGCCCGCGCCCTTGCTGATGCC
>JAITTX010000547.1 GCA_031286755.1 Paraburkholderia sp. | reverse complement strand
GCCATGGCGAGATGGAAGTTCGCCGGCGCGTAATCGAGCAGCCACTGCAGCGTCTCGTGGATAGCCGGATTCGTGACGCAATGCAGATCGTCGAGGATCAGCACGAGGTGCTGCGTGCGGCGGCTGATGCCGCTCACGAGCGCGATCAGCGTGCGCTCGGTCGCCTCCTCGTCCTGACCGCGTCCGGCGAGCAAGGCGGCCTCGCGCACGATGTCCGGATCGACCTGCCCGATGCTCGTGATCAGATCGTCGAGCCAGCGCGCCAGATCGTTGTCTTCCGCCGAAAGCGTGAGCCAGGCCACATCGAAGCCGAACGGCAGCAGCGCCTGATACCACGCGCCGAGCAGCGAGGTCTTGCCCGAGCCGGCCGCGCCTTCGAGCACCACGCAGTGGTGGCGGCGCGCTTCGGTCATCTGCGCGAGCAGGCGCTCCCGGCCAACGACGCGCGTGCTGCGCCGTGGCGGACGCAGCCGTTGATTGACGTCGGATGTCTCGAAACCAGGCGGAGTCTGGAAAGAATCCATGGGGACGGAGGCAGGAAAAATGAAGGAGTGCGAGCCAGCGATGTCAGCGCGGGCGGCAGTGCGCGCGGCTGTCATCCCATGGCCGATGTCGTTAAATTGTAACCCGCGCGGCATGGCCCAGGCAGCCGGCCGAAGCGCGCCCGCGAGGCCTCACGCGCATGCGCGCCGCCTCAGCGAACGCAGGCGACATGGGCGGCGGGCGGGTCCCGGAACAGCGCCTCGATCAGGTCGGTCCGGCGTGCCCGGCAGGCGGCCTGGTTGACGTAGCCCTTGTCGGCGATTTCATTGGCGTCGATCGACGGCGGCTCGGCCATCAGCAATACGCGCCTGACGAGGAGGCTCGCGCCTGTGCCGGCTTGCGGATTCGCTGCCGGATTCGCCACTGCCATTTGCTCATCGACTGGCGTGCGCAGACGTGCCGCCAGCGCCGCGACCACCAGCGGATGATGCACGAGCGCGGCGGCGTCGAGCCCTTCGAGTCCGGGCGCGAGACGCCGCAATGCCGCCACGTTCGGCCACGCCAGCGCCGCCACGTAGTCG
Source organism: Paraburkholderia sp. (assembly GCA_031286755.1). GTDB lineage: Bacteria > Pseudomonadota > Gammaproteobacteria > Burkholderiales > Burkholderiaceae > Paraburkholderia. The sequence continues at coordinate 2,078 of JAITTX010000547.1, read as the reverse complement.
CGGTCGTGCCCGCAGATCACGGCGTCCGCCAGCAGCGGAGCGCAGCGCTCCAGCAGCGCGAGCCGCACCTGGCCCGCGCGCACCCATGTGCCGCTCGCCAGCTTGAAATCCTCGGCGATGCGTCCGGCGTACAGCAGGCCGCGCAGCGGGTCGCGCGGGTCGGCGAGCCGCACGGCGTCGCCCAGACGGAAGTACCGTTGCGCGTCGAATGCAGCGGCGTTCAGCTCGGGCGCGTCGAGATAGCCGCTGAAAATCGAGCCGCCGCGCAGCCGCAGCTCGTAGCGGCCGTCGCCGCCCGCGAGCGGCACGAGCCGGGCTTCGATGCCGGGGCCCGGCACCCCGACGTTGCCGAGATCGTCCGCGGGCGACGCGAGATACGTGCCCATGCCGTTCGTCTCGGTGGCGCCGAGCGAGGTGCGAAACGCGATGCGCTCGCCCACCGTGCGTTCGGCCACGCGCTGGATGCGCTCCCAGACGTCGCGCGCCAGGCTGGCTCCGCCGTAGCCGAAGCTCACGAGCCGCGCGAAGAGTGTCTGCGCGAGCGCCTCGTCGCGTTCGAGCTCGTGGGCGAGCATCGCAAAGGCGGCGGGCGCGCTGCTGAAGATGGTCGGCGAGATTTCGCGCAGATTGCGCAGCGTGCGCTCGAAGCGTCCGGGCTGGGGCGAGCCGTCGTCGAGGAAGTGGCTCGCGCCCGTCACCATCGTGCGCCCGAAGGACACGAGGCCGCCCATCGTGTGGTGCCACGGCATCCAGTCGAGAAAGACCGGCTGCGGGTCGGCCAGCGGGCCGAACAGATACACCAGATAAGCCGTGGCGTCCTTCAGGTTGCCGTAGCTCGTGGCCACGGCTTTGGGCACACCGGTGGAGCCCGAGGTGAAGAGCAGGCGCAGCGTGTCGGCGGGCTGGATGGCGGCGCGCGCGCAGACGAGCGCAGCGACGCGCGCCGGCGTGAGCGCCGTCGAGGCAAGCGTCGACCAGGCATGGCGATGGTCGGTGGCGCCGCTCACGGCGATGACGGGCAGGTCCGCCGCGCCAAGCGCCGCGATGGCCGGCTCGAATGCGGCGCGGTCCTGCACGAACAGTGCGGCAGGACGCACGAGGCCGAAGGCATCTTTCAGTCTCGCGAAATCGCGGCTCACCTGCGAATACGCAGGGGAAACGGGCGCCGTGGGCACGCCCGCATACTCGGCCGCGAGCAGCAGCAGCGCCTGCTCGATGGAGTTGCCCGAAAGCAGCATGAGCGGGCGCTGCGGACCGAGACCGAGATGGAGCAGCGCCGCCGCGACCACCCTCACCTGATTCCAGAGTTCGCCCCAGCTGATCGTGCGCCACGCGCCCTGGGCATCGCGCTCGCTGAAGGCCGGCGCCGTCCCGCGCCGCTGCGCCCAGTACGCCGCGAAATCGGCGAAGCCGTTTTGCGGCACCGCCGGCGCGGGCGGCGACGCCAGGACCAGGGTGCCGTCGGGCAGCGTGCACACGTCCGTATGCCATGCCGGAACGCGCGCGGAACGATAGCGCGGCGCCGGCGTGTTCTCGACTGTGGTCTGCGGCACGCGGGGGTCTCCTTGGAGTGGTCGCCGCGCCCGCCCGGCCGCCGTCCGGCGGCGACTCGATTACGGGCGCAACGGAGGGCTTGGGCGGTCTTGCCGTTGCGACACAACGCCATGAGTGTAGAGAAGGCCGTGGCGCCGCACACCTCCCCGCGGCGAGGGGCTGTTCATGCGCCGGCCGGCCGGTTACGGGACCGCAGGGCCAGCGGGCGCCACGCCGCCGCTCGCGCGGAGCCCTGTGTCTCCCCATGGCTCACTGCGGCTCACTGTCCGCGATAGATCGACCGCGCATCATCAGCGGCGGCCTGCATCGCGGCGCGCGAGTCGCCCGGCAGCGGTATGGCGCTGCTAATCCGCACGATTCGATCGTCTGGCTCAACGCTTCTTCCCGGCATCCGGCGCGGGCGTTGGCGCTTCGAAACGATCCACCTTGAAGCACCGCCCCGCCGCCCATTCGGCTTGAAGCGCGTCGCGCACGTCCAGCAGCGCCGTGCGCTGTTCGTCGAGCCGCGCGCGCAGCGCATCGAT
>JAITTX010000506.1 GCA_031286755.1 Paraburkholderia sp. | reverse complement strand
CAGGGCGAAAGCGCTGGCACGGCGCAGCGCGTGACGTTCACCGGCAACTACAACACGAGCCCGAAGGTCAGCCCCGACGGCAAGGAACTGGCGTACATCTCACGCACGGGTGGCGGATTTAAGTTGTACATTCAAGATCTGCAGTCCGGCGTGGCCACGGCGCTCACCGACACGACTCATGACGAATCGCCAAGCTTCGCGGCGAACGGTCAGTACATTCTTTACGCCACTCAGGTGAACGGCCGTGGCGTGCTGGCTGCTGTATCGACCGATGGTCGGACGCGGCAAATCCTGTCCGTTCAGGGCGGCGTTGTACGCGAGCCGTCCTGGGGTCCTTTTATGCAATAACACTTCAGGAGAGCAAAAATGATGTCGAATAAAGTCCGCCTGGCCTTGGCCGTCATGATGATTGGTGCGCTGGCAGCGTGTAAGTCGGGTGTCAAGACCGGCGAAAACGAAAACGCCGGCGCCATGAACACCCAGCCGAACCCGAACGCCGTTGCCCAGGTGAACGTGGACGAGCTGAACAACCCGAACAGCCCGCTCGCCAAGCGCAGCGTGTACTTCGACTTCGACAGCTACAGCGTCAAGGACGACTATCAGTCGCTGCTGCAAGCTCACGCACAGTACCTGAAGACGCATCCGCAGCGTCACGTCCTGATCCAGGGCAACACCGACGAGCGCGGCTCGAGCGAGTACAACCTGGCGCTGGGCCAAAAGCGTGCTGAAGCGGTCCGCCGCGTCCTCGCGCTCGACGGCGTGGGCGATTCGCAGATGGAAGCTGTCAGCCTCGGCAAGGAAAAGCCGGTTGCGCTGGGCCACGACGAAGCCTCGTGGTCGCAGAACCGCCGTGCTGATCTCGTGTATCAACAGTAATTGAGTATTGGATGAAGGGGCGTATGTCGCACCGTTTCTCCCTGCTGCGGGTAGCCGCAGCCGCCTGCGTAGCCGGGGGCGCCTTCGTGGCGCTGCCGGCTCACGCGGGCCTCTTCGATGACGATCAGGCACGCCAGGCGATTCTCGACCTGCGCGCGAAAACGGACAATCTGGCTGGCCAGCTATCCGCCGCCCAACGCACGATCCTCGATCAGTCCAACCACCTCGACCAGCTCAACCAGCAGGTCGCGACGTTGCGCGGACAGAACGAGGATATGGCGAACCAACTGGCGACCCTGCAGAAGCAGCAGAAGGACTACTACACGGACCTGGATACGCGTCTCAAGAAGTTCGAGCCGCAGCAGCAAACCGTGGATGGTCAGCAGGGCACCGTTCAACCCGGTGAGACGGAAGCGTTCAACGCCGCTTCGCAACAGTTTCGCAACGGCGACTTCAAGCAAGCTGCATCGTCGTTCCGCAGCTTCATCTCGAAGTACCCGCAGAGTCCGTACCAGCCGACCGCGCAATACTGGCTCGGCAACGCGCTCTACGCGCTGAAGGACTACAAGGGGTCGACCGCGACGTGGCAGAACGTGGTCAAGAACTACCCGCAGCATCCGCGCGCGCCCGATGCGCTGCTGGCAATTGCGAACAATCAGATCGAGCAGGGGCAAAAGGCTGCGGCCAAACGCACGCTCGAGCAGATCGTTTCGCAGTACGGCAGCTCGGATGTGGCGCAGTCGGCGCAGAGCAAGCTGTCGCAGCTCAAGTAGGCGCTGCCGTTCGAGCAAGGCTAGGGGGTTGGAATATGCACCGTTGGCGCATATCCGGCTCAAGCCTGTCCGATTCGGGTTTCAATAATCGGACAGGCTTGATTGACATGCGCGAAAAGCATCGCTATACTCTCGCTTCTCTTTTGGGTCGTTAGCTCAGCTGGTAGAGCAGCGGACTTTTAATCCGTTGGTCACAGGTTCGAATCCCGTACGGCCTACCAAAGAATCGCCAGAAAGCCCAGTCCTCGTGACTGGGCTTTTTGCTTTGGTGCGCCGGCTTACGCCGTTGCAAGCCTCGCGGAGACCGGCGCGCATCAGCGTGTATACTGCTTCTCCCCGCTGCTCCTTCCTCCGTCGCACAGGTCCCCGTCATATGAAGTTCTCGACCCTCGCCTGCGCCCTGCTCGCGCTGTTCTTGATCAGTCTGCGCGTACAGGCGCAAATGCAAGCCTCGCCCGAAGACTACGAATATCTGCGCCGTATCCGGGTACCCGACGCCGTCATTAACTGCGTCGCCGCGCTCGACGAGTGGGTACGCCAGGGCCAGCGCTACGATTCGCTGCTCGTGCCGGACCGTCGCGCACTCACCGCGCGTATCGAAACCCCTGCGCCCGAAGGCGCCATCACGCGCGTCTCGTCTTCCGGCGCCATGGCGCAAGCGTCGCCGATCGACACGCTCATTCATCTGCGCGGCTTCGCCAAGGTGCGCGGCAAGTACGCCTGGGTGCCCGTGAAGGCGACCTGCGGCATCTGGCATACGCACGTCGTCGATGTCGCGCTGACTCCGCGCACGGCACACGAAGGCTCGACCATCCAGTAACTTCAACCGCGCGCGCCGGCCCCTGCGCGCGGGCGGCGCTTGCAACTCACCTGGTTCTACTCAGTTTTTATCGCCGCCTGCCTTGCTCGCAAGCTGGCCGCCATCCGTGCCGCACTCATGCGCGACACGCAAAAAAGCCCGCACGCATTACACGCACGGGCTCGCATGGGCAGCAAGCGCTGCCTGGACAGACGCTGCTTTAACGCAGCGTCCGGCGGCGCACTCAGTCCGCCTTGATGCCTTCCACCTGAATCTGCAGCGTCGTGGCCATCTTGAAGCCATAGGCCTTGCCGTAGTCCACGCCGTAGTCGGCGCGATCGAATTGGGCGGTCGCGTCTGCGCCGCACACTTCACGCTTGAGCATCGGGTTCTGGAAGCACTTGAACGAATCGATCTTGAGGTTCAGCGGCTTCGTGACGCCGTGCAGCGTGAACGTGCCGATCACTTCAACCGGCTTGTCGCCGTCGAACTTGATCGACGTGCCCTTGTACACGGCGGTCGGGTATTTGGCCGCGTCGAGCATTTCCGCCGAGCTCACGTGCTTGTCGAGCGCGCCGTTGCCGGTGTCGATGGACGAGGCGTCGACGGTCACGTCGACCGTGCCGGTCTTCGCGGCGCGGTCGAGCACGACGGTGCCCGAGCTCTTCTTGAACTTGCCGCGCCAAACCGAGACGCCGCCGAAGTGATCGGCTTCGAAGCTCGGGAAGGTGTGCGACGGGTCGAGGTTGTACGTCGTGGGCGCAGCGAACGCGGGCGTGGCGATGGCGGCGGCAAGCGCGGCGGCCGCGAAAAGCGTGATCTTCATGAAAGCGTGGTTCCTGATTCGAGTAAAGCGGCGAACAAAAACGCCGGATGAGCCGGATGAAACGGGTGACCGGCGGGGCGACCGGCGCGCGTCAGTGCGCGGCGGTCACGATATGAAACTTGATCTGCACGTCGTCGGCGACGATCGACGTGTCCTTCCACTCGCCCGAGCCGATGCCGTAGGCGAGGCGCTTGATGGGCAGCGCGCCGTCGAACACCTGGTTGGCGCCGTCCTTGTGGTACGTCACCGGCACGACGACGTCGGTCGTCTTGCCCTTGATCGTGAGCTTGCCGGCGACCGTCCAGGCGCCGTTCGCGCCCGCCTTGATCTGCGTGGAGACAAAAGTGGCGTGCGGGAAGTGCGCAGCGTCGAACCATTCGTCGCCGGCGACTTCCTTGTTGTAGTCGGGCGAGCCGAGGTCGAAGCTCGCCACCTCGACGTCGAGCTTCGCGCTCGATGCCGCGGCGTTGGCCGGGTCGAAACGCACGTCGGCGTTAAAGCGGTTGAAGCGCCCTTCCACCGGCACGTTCATCTGCTTGAACACGGCCGAGACGGAGCTCTTCGCGGCTTCGGCCGCGGCGTCCGCGCTCGTGGCGAAGGAGGCGGTGAAAGCCGCGCCGGCGGCGAGCGCCACGCCGAGCGTGGCAACGGAAATTCTGGAGGCGAGACGTTGGATCATGAGCAGTCGGTTCGCTGTGAGCGGTGAAAGGACGACGAAGCTGTGCGCGTGCCGTGCGAATCGCACGCCAATGCGCTCTGTCGCGCGGGATGCCTGGCTTACCGGCCTGGCTTACCGAACGGCAACATGCGCGCGAGGATGTTCTGCCGATCGATCAACTGATGCTTCACGACCGCCAGCACGTGCAGCACGACCACGGCAAGCAGCGTGTAGTTGAGCGCGACGTGAACGAGCCGCAGCGCGCCCTTGAGCGCCTTGTCGGGGCCGATGATCGTGGGCAGCGGCCAGATGCCGAGGTACACCACCTGGATGCCCGCCGCGGAGCTGTAGAGATAGCCGGTCATGGGAATCGCGACCATCAGCACATAGAGCGCGAAGTGGCCCGCGTGCGCCGCACCGCGCTCCCAGCCCGGCATGGCGCCCGGCAGCGCGGGCGAGCGATGCGTCGCGCGCCACAGAATGCGCACCAGCACGAGCGCGAGCACGGTCACGCCAATCCACTTGTGCCACGAGAAGTAGCGCAGTTTGGTGGGCGTGATGCCCGGAATGTCGGTCATGACCCAGCCCAGCGCGAAGCCCCAGACGATCAGCGCGGCAACCAGCCAGTGCAGCAGCATGGCGACGCCGCTGTAGCGGCCAGTGGACGTGACGGAGCGATTCATCGGCATGGACATCCTCAACAAGGAACGCGCACTTTAACCCGACGCAAGCTATTCAAACAATCGTCTAAAATGGATCGTTACCATCCATTTTTTCGATAGATCGCCTCTGGAGCGCTCATGGACCGTTCCCCGAGTCTCGAACAGCTACGCGCGCTGATTGCCGTGGCGGAAACCGGCAGCTTCTCGGCGGCGGCGCGCCAGCTCGATCGCGCGCAGTCGGTGGTGAGCTACACGATCGCCAATCTGGAGGCGCTGCTCGGCGTCGCCCTCTTCGTGCGCGGCAAGCGCAAGCCCGAGCTCACGGCCGCGGGGCGCGCGATTCTCGCCGATGCCCGCCGTCTCGACCTGCTGATGGGTCAGCTTAACGCCAAGGCGGCCGGTCTGCAGCGCGGGCTCGAAGGCGAGGTCTCGGTGGCCGTGGATGTGATGTTTCCCTCCCAGCGACTCGTGGAGGCGCTCCAGGCGTTCGCGCTGGCTTTTCCCACCGTGGCGCTGAATCTCACCATGGAAGCGCTGGGCGGCGTGCTCAAGCTCGTGCTGGACGGCGATTGCGCCATTGGCATCAGCGGGCCGAACCAGAACTGGCCGCACGTGATCGAGGCGCGCGCGATCGGCACGGTCGAGCTCGTGCTGGTGGCGGCGCCGATTCATCCGCTCGCGCAGGCCGCGCAACCCGTGCGCATTTCCGACGCGCGCGAGCACACCCAGCTCGTGCTGACCGACCGCAGCCGGCTCACCCTCGGGCAGACCTTCGGCGTGTACAGCAACCGCGCATGGAAGCTGGGCGACCTGGGCGCGAAGCATCGGCTCTTGCTCGCGGGGCTGGGCTGGGGGTCGATGCCGCGCCATCTCGTCGAAGCCGATCTCGATGCCGGACGCCTCGTGCGCATCACGCTCGCCGATCGCGGCTCGGTGAACTACAACATCTCGCTGATCCACCGCACCGACGCCGCCACCGGCCCCGCCTGCCAGTGGCTCAGCCACTACCTCGCGAGCGGCACGCCGCCCGGCACGACGGTGGCCGACGCGTACTGAACGCGCAGCGGGCTCGCTGGAAGCGCCCTCCGTACACGCTCCGGTTGCCTCCCGGTGCGCCCCCGACGCTTCTTGAATTCGCGCCCGGGTTGCGCGCCCAGTTGCACCGATACAACCCTCGCGCGACTGCCTGACAATGCTTCACAAACCCGCCTGAACCGCGCCACGCGGCGCGCTCGCGCTGACAGGCGCCGTCATGCGCGCCCCACCCCGCGCGGCGCCCATTTTTCGAGAAGCATCGCCGTGCCATGATCGCGCCGCGCTGGCGACCGATCAGCGATCGATCGACGGCTGACCAACGACTGATTCGCGGACTGTCCGCGATCCGCGCACAAGCAGCATGACGCGCGCCGCCAGCCCGGCACGCGCTGCGCCGTTTGCGCGCCACGCATCAGCCGCCCTTTTTTGTGCGTTGTCCGATACGTCTCATGTACACCTTCGTCCGCTGTCTGCTTTCAAATCTCGCTTTGCTAGCCGCCGTCCAGCTGGCGTGCGCGATCGTCCGCGCCATGCGCCCCGATCTGCACGTGCACGGCACACGCGTATTCATCGGCGTGGTCGCGCTTGCATTCGTGTTCGACGCCGCGCTCACGTTTCTCGTATTCGCTGATGCGGGCGGTCCGTGGCGTGAGCACAAGCCGGCCGAAACATTCTTCGCGCGCACGACCGCCTACCTGCTCGCGGCCGTGCTGGCGATCGCCCTCGCGCGCTTCGGCTGCCGGCGCAGCGCGCGCCGCAGGGCGCCGCCCGGCGCGCTCGTGATCGAAACGTCGCCGTACACCAAATCGACGCTGCCGATGTGAGCCCACCGCTGCGCGCGCCCCACGCGCTCAGCGCTTCTTCTTGCTCTTGCCCGCCGCAGCGTCCGTCGTGGCGGCCGGCGCGAGCGCGGGCGGCACGACCCCCGACCAGCCGGGCAGATAGCGCGCATCGGCATCGTGCGCATGCGCGAGCGCATCGGCCAGCGCCTGGTCGAAATCCTTCTGCACGCGCGCGGCACTCACCTTCAGACGCAAATAGTCGGCCCAAAGGAATTCGCTGAAGGGCGTCGTGTCCTTGGCGTACCCGCCCGCCCCGCGCAACTCGCCCGCGAGGCTGCGATACGGGTCGTCGGCGAGACCGGAGAGTTGCCTGGGCAGAGCCACGTAATCGCAGCGCTCGCCCCGCGCATCGAACGGATGCACCCACTGGTTGTGCTCCATCATGCGCCAGAAGATCGTGGGATCGAGCCACGAAAGGTCCTTGATGACCGTGACGCGCGCGCTCGGCACACCTTCGTTGAGCCACGCGAGCCCGAGATGGTGATGATCGACCACGTAGTAGCGCTGCTTCGGCCCGAGCACGGCCGGGAACCAGTGGTTGTCGATGGCCGCGGCGCGCCCTTTCTTGTCAAGCGACTTCCAGTGCGCGCGCTTGAGATCGACCTCGCGAAACCCGACCGTGATCTGCGTCGGACGCAGCTCCTCGAGCTTCACGGTGATGAGATGCAGATCGGTGTTGCTCGACAGAATCATGGAGTCCTCCTCGGTGATGTCTTGATGGTGTCCCAGCCATGGCCGTGCCGCATGCGCCACGATAGCGCCGGGCACTCATGCATTGCGCATGAAACGCCCGGGCACGTTCGTTGCACGCGTTCGCCACTTGGCCTATAAATGCACCTGCGAGCATGCGACGGAGCGCCGCAGTTCTTCGCAGTCCACAACGGCCCGTCCCGAGCCCGCCAGTTTTGCCCCCGGTTGCATAGTCGTCTAGCGTAGTCGCATCACCCTGCAAGCGAATTGCTGCATGCAGTTGGCGTGTCTTTTGTCTGGCTCAATCAACATACAACACCGTATCAAGCGAGGGCATCTTGGATCTCGAAACAATCCGCACATTCATCATGACCCGGGGCATCGACTTCGGGACCAAGGTCGTGGCGGCGATCGTCCTGTGGATCGTCGGGCGCTGGGTCATCAACATGATCACCGGCCTATTGCGCCGCGTGCTCTCGCGCAACGAGCGCGTCGACCCCACGCTTGCCCATTACCTCGGCTCCATCCTCGGCGGCCTCCTGAACCTGCTGCTGGTCCTCGCCATTCTCCAGGTGTTCGGCGTGCAGACCACCTCGTTCGCGGCGCTGCTCGCCGGTCTGGGTCTCGCCATCGGCACGGCTTGGGGCGGCCTGCTCGCGCACTTCGCGGCGGGCGTCTTCATGCAGGTGCTGCGTCCGTTCAAGGTCGGCGACTTCGTGACGGCCGGCGGCGTGACGGGCACCGTGAAGGAGCTCGGCATCTTCGGCACGACCATCATCTCGCCGGACAACGTCGTGAACATCGTCGGCAACAACAAGATTTTTTCGGACACCATCTCGAACTTCAGCGCCACGCCGGTGCGCCGCGTCGAGCTGACCGCGAAGATCGCCAACGGCGTCGATCCCGTTGACGCTGCCAAGCGGCTGCGCGCCGTGGTCGCCGCGATCCCCAATGTCGCGCAGGACCCGGCGCCCGACGTGGAGGTGCTTTCGTTCACGCCCGAGGGTCCGCTCCTGTGCGTGCGGCCCTATACCAGCAACGAGCACTACTGGCAGGTGTACTTCGACACCAACCGCGCGATTGTCGAGACGTTCCGCGACGCGGGCTATCCGACGCCGGAAACGCCTTCCATCATTCGCCGCGTGGGCTGACAGCGCGCCGCGCAAAGGCCAAAGACAAACGGCATCGTCCTTGCGGGCGATGCCGTTTTTTTATGCCGGGCTAACCGGGGTGCCGTCGCGCGCGGCGGATCGGGCGCGCGAAGCCCAGCCTTTCTTAGTTGCGGTTGCCGTTCGGCCCGCGCACGGCGCTGTCGCGCGTGTTCTTGCGCAGCATCTTCCAGAGCCCGCCGATGAGAATCGGCACGATCGCGGCGCCAATGCCCACGAGCACGATCACGTTGAGGTACTGGCGGATGAACGGAATGTTGCCGAAGAAGAAGCCGAGCAGCACGAGCAGCAGCACCCAGAACAGCGCGCCCGCGACGTTGAAGAGCTGGAAGCGCGACATGCTCATCTGCGAGACGCCCGCGACGAACGGCGCGAAGGTGCGCACGACCGGAATGAAGCGCGCGAGCACGATGGTCTTGCCGCCGTGGCGCTCGTAGAAGTTGTGCGTCTTTTGCAGCGCGGCGCGGTCGAGGAAGCGCTCGAGCACGGGGATGCGCGTATTGAACACCTTCGGGCCGATGGCGCGGCCGATCAGATAGTTGACGGTATTGCCCGTGACCGCCGCCACGATCAGCAAGACCAGCAGCAGGCCGAGGTTCATCTCGTGCGTGGCCGCGAATGCGCCGCCAATGAACAGCAGCGAATCGCCAGGCAGGAACGGCAGCACCACGAGACCGGTTTCGCAGAACACGATCAGGAACAGGACCGCATAGACCCAGGCACCGTACTGGTGGATGAAGTCTCCGAGAAACTGGTCAATGTGCAAGACAAGAGTGACGAAATGCAGCAGCGTATCCAAAAGTATCCCTGATTGGTCGTGGCACGAGCGGCCCGTTCGAGACATGCCCGTTTGAGACATGCCCGGATGGGACGCGCGAGACCGGTGTTGCGCGAGAAGCAAAATTGACCGCGCCATGATACCGAAAGTGCCCAGCGTCACGAAAAATTCCCACGAAAATCCGCAAAAATCCGTCGAAAGCACACCGAAAGCACGTCTAACGTCGACAAAACCGGGGACGCAAGCGTGCCGCGAGCGGGCCCGGGGCGGCCCGCGCCGACTCGCTATAATTGCGCGCATGTCTTCGAATCCCGATCTCGCCGGCGCTGGGGGAGCACCCGACAGCGCACCCGACGGCACGCCCGGCTCTGCCGGCAGCGCAACCGCTCATGTCACCGCGGCAAGCGCGGCAAGCGCCGCGGCCGTGGACCCCGCGCACGCCTCGCGCGCCGCCCAGCCCGCGCGCGCGATCCAGGCGCTGCCCGATCAGCTGATCAGCCAGATCGCCGCGGGCGAAGTGGTCGAGCGCCCCGCCTCGGTCGTGAAGGAGCTGCTCGAAAACGCGCTCGACGCGGGCGCGAGCACCCTGCGCATCCTGCTCGACGAAGGCGGCGTGAAGCGCATCTCGATCGCCGACGACGGCTGCGGCATCCCCGAAGCCGAGTTGCCGCTCGCGCTGATGCGCCATGCGACCAGCAAGATCCGCTCGCTCGCCGAGCTCGAAAGCGTCGCCACGCTCGGGTTTCGCGGCGAAGCGCTGGCCTCGATCGCCTCGGTGGCCGAGATGTCGATCACGAGCCGCCCCGCGAGCGCCACGCACGCGATGAAGATCGACGCCCACACCGGCGCGCTCTCGCCCGCCGCGGGCGGTCAGGGCACCACCATCGAAGTGCGCGAGCTGTACTTCAACACGCCCGCGCGCCGCAAGTTCCTGAAAAGCGAGCAGACCGAGCTCGGCCACTGCCTCGAGATGATCCGCCGCAGCGCGCTCGCGCGCCCCGACGTGGCGATCTCGGTCCTGCACAACGGCCGCGCCGTCGAGCACTGGAACGCGACCGATCCGGCCACCCGCGTCTCGAAGATCCTGGGCGAGACCTTCGCCACCGCGCACCTGCCGCTCGACGAGCGCGCCGGGCCGCTCGCCGTCTACGGCTGCGCGGGCCTGCCCACTGCGAGCCGCAACCGCGCCGATCAGCAATATTTCTTCGTGAACGGCCGCTTCGTGCGCGACAAGCTGCTCACGCACGCCGTGCGCGCCGCCTATGAGGACGTGCTGCACGGCGACCGCTATCCGTCGTATGTGCTGTTTCTCGACCTGCCGCCCGAGGCCGTCGATGTGAACGTGCACCCCTCGAAGATCGAGGTGCGCTTTCGCGACTCGCGCTCGATTCACCAGTTCGTGTTCCATGCCGTGCAGCGTGCGCTCGCGCGCCATGCGGGCGCCTCGCCCGAAACCACTTCGGGTGGCCACGCCGCGCTGATCGAGCCACGGCCCGCGCCGGGAGCCGGCGTGCTGGGCGGGGCTGCCGGGCTGGCTTCGGGGGCTTCGGGCTCCGCTGGTGCTTCCGGCACCTCCAGCGCTTTCGGCTCGCCTGCGAGCGCCGGCACGCCGGGCAAGTTCGGCACCGCCAGCGTCGCGAGCAGCTTCGGCGGCTCGGCCAGCGGCTTTGCCGGTGGCGCGGGAGGCCGCGCATCGGGGTTCGGCTCGAGTGGTTCGAGCGGATCGAGCGGTTCAGGCGGTGGCTCGGGCGCCAGCGGCAACACCTGGCTGCGCCAGTCGCGCATGACGCAAGGCAGCCTGCCCGTCGCGCAGCCGCTCGCACTCTACGACGCCCTGTTCGGCCGCAAAGACGTGGGCGCCGGCACGGCAGAGGGCGCGACGGTGTCCCAGGCCGAAGACGCGGGCGGGCCCTTCGCCGCCCAGGCGCGCGAGCCCGCCTTCGACGCCCGCGACGACCATCCGCTCGGCTTCGCGCTCGGCCAGGTGCACGGCATCTACGTGCTCGCGCAGAACGCGCGCGGCCTCGTGATCGTCGATATGCACGCCGCGCACGAACGCATCCTCTACGAGCAGTTCAAGCAGGCGCTCGCCGAGCGCTCGCTCGCGGTCCAGCCGCTCCTGATCCCCATCTCGATGACGGCTGACCCCGTGGAAACCGGCACTGTCGAGGAAGAAAAGGCCACGCTCGAGGCGCTCGGCTTCGATCTCGCGGTGCTCTCGCCCACCTCGATCGCCATCCGCGCGGTGCCCGCGCTCCTGAAGGACGCCGATCTCCAGGCGCTCGCGCGCGCCGTGCTCGCCGACCTGCACGCCTATGGCGGCTCGCGCGTGCTGACCGAGCGCCAGCACGAGATGCTCGGCACGCTCGCCTGCCACCACGCGGTGCGCGCGAACCGGCGCCTCACGCTCGACGAGATGAACGCGCTCCTGCGCCAGATGGAAGCGACCGAGCGCGCCGACCAGTGCAATCACGGCCGGCCCACGTGGTATCAGCTCACGCTCGCCGACCTCGACCGGCTCTTCATGCGCGGCCAGTGAAGCACCCATGAAGCACCATTCATGAAGCAACCCAGCGAAGCATTGCCCATTGCGTGCCTGCTCGGCCCCACGGCCTCGGGCAAGACGGCGGCCGCGCTCGCCTATGCGGCACAAACAGCGGCACAAGCGGCAACACAAACGGCGGCGCAGTCCGCCACGCACGCCCGCGCGGTCGAGATTGTCAGCGTCGATTCGGCGCTCGTCTATCGCGGCATGGATATCGGCACGGCCAAGCCGAGCGCCGGGGAGCGCGCGGCGGCCGCGCACCATCTGATCGACATCGTCGACCCGGCCGAGGCCTACTCCGCCGCCAACTTTCGCGCGGACGCCCTGCGCGTGACCGGCGAGATCCTCGCGCGCGGCAATGTGCCGTTGCTCGTGGGTGGCACGATGCTCTACTACAAGGCGCTCACGCAGGGCCTCAACGATCTGCCCGGCGCGGACCCCGCCGTGCGCGCGCAGCTCGACGCCGAAGCCGCTCGTGACGGCTGGCCCGCGCTCCACACGCGCCTCGCCCAAGTCGATCCGCTCACGGCCGCGCGCCTCGCGCCGAACGACTCGCAGCGCATCCAGCGCGCGCTCGAAATTTTCATGCTCTCCGGCCAGCCGATGTCGGCGCTGCTCGCCGCGCCCCGCTCCAGTGCCGCGCCGGAAGACGAGGCGGCGCGCTACCGTTTCGTGCCCATCGCGCTCGAGCCGTCGGATCGCGGCGTGCTGCACCAGCGCATCGAGCAGCGCTTCGACGCCATGCTCGCAGCCGGCTTTCTCGACGAAGTGAAGGCGCTGCGCGCGCGCGGCGACCTCGACCCGAACCTGCCGTCGATGCGCTGCGTGGGCTATCGCCAGGCATGGGAATATCTCGACGGCGCCATCGACTACGCCACGATGCGCGACAAGGGCGTGTTCGCCACACGCCAGCTCTGCAAGCGCCAGCTCACGTGGCTGCGCGCGATGCCTGAGCGCATCGTCGTCGACTGCTGCGCGGCCGATGCGACCGCGCAGGCCGTGGCCGCCATCTCGGCGGTGACGAACGCGCAGGGCTGAGGCCCACGCGCCGGCAAGCGGCGCGCGAGCCGGCTGACGCCGCGCATGTCTGCCTGCATTCCTGCGGCGCTCCGCCCCCCTAGCGCTCCGTCCCGTTTGTGCATCACAACATGGCGGCCGCGCCTCCCCCGGCGCGTGCCGGCACGCACCCGCACGTCATGGCGCGAGCGCAGCGCATCACCAAAAACCCGCCAAGGCCGTCTTGACTTTCGCGCACCCCGGTACGATCATTCGTTCATCAATAGAGCAATTGCTCAATCTCACGAACAGGACATAGACGCGCCCCCAGCGCGCATGACGCCATCTCAGGAGACGCACATGGACAGCGAACGCAGCAACGCGAACGTGATCCTGCACATCGGCGCCGGGTCGTTTCACCGGGCGCACCAGGCGTGGTATCTGCATCGCGTGAATCTCGCGCGCCAGCCCGGCGAGCCGGCCTGGTCGCTCAGCGTCGGCAACATCCGCTCCGACATGAACGCCGTGATGGACGCGCTCGCCGCGCAGCACGGCGCCTACACGCTCGAAACGGTCACGCCGCAGGGCGAGCGCGCTTACGAAACGATCCGCTCGATCACGCGCGTGCTGCCGTGGTCCGCCGATCTCGCGGCGCTGATCGAGGCGGGTGCCGATCCCGCCTGCAAAATCATCGCGTTCACCGTGACCGAGGGCGGCTATTACCTCGACGAGCACGATCGCCTCGACACGGCGAACCCCGATCTCGCCGCCGATCTCGGCGGTACGCGCACCACGATCTACGGCGCGCTCGCCGCGATCCTCGAGGCGCGCATGGTGCGCGGCAACGATCCCGGCAAGCACGCGGTCACGCTCCAGACCTGCGATAACCTGCGCAGCAACGGCAAGCGCTTTCACAAGGGCATGCGCGAATTCCTCGCGCTGCGCGGCGCGACGGCGCTGCGCGACTGGTTCGACGCCCACACCGCCTGCCCCGACTCGATGGTCGACCGCATCACGCCGCGCCC
>JAITTX010000443.1 GCA_031286755.1 Paraburkholderia sp. | reverse complement strand
GCCGGGTTGCGCGCGGCGCATACGTGGCTGGCCATGGCGCTATTCGCGACCGTCTTGCTGCACGTCGCGGCGGCGCTCTTTCACGGGCTCATTCGCCGCGACGGCGTGCTCGCGAGCATGGCGCGCGGATAGCGTGGATAGCGCGCGCCGGGTCGTCACGCCCTGCCTGCGCCAGCCTGGCGCAGGCAGGGCGTGCACTGAAACGTGCGTCTGGATGCGTGCCGGAATGTGCACCTAAATATGCGCGTCGTGCCCCGCGATCGGCTGCACCTGCGGCCCCATGAACTCTTCGCGCAACGCCTCCCGCGCACCCCTCCTGCGAACCCACAGGGCCGTGAGAATGGGCACGAGTATCGCCGTGACGAGACATGCGGTGGCAACCATCGCCGTGGCGGCGGGCACGAGTGGCTTGAAGCGCGGAATCATTTCGCCGATGATCGCCGGGTTGGCGACCGCAGCCCCCGCCGTGGAGGAAGCCGCGAGGCCCGCCGCCCCGTTGCCGCCCGCAATCCAGCGGTCGGCGAGAATCAGCGGAATGCCGGTCACGACGATCACGCCGAAACCGAGCACGACACCCGCAAGACCGCTCTTCATGATCACGTTGAGATCGATGCCGTTGCCGAGCGCGAAGCCGAAGAACGGAATGAGCGGATGCACGCAACGGCCGAACAGATCGCGCAAATCGTGATCGAGATTGCCGAGCGCGAAGCCCACGAAGAACGGCAGCACCGCGCCCACGAAGAGCCGCGGCTCGAAGAACGCCACGCCCGTCGCGCCGAGAATGATCATGCTGACGAGCGGCCCCGACTCGACCGACATGAGCACGAACGCGCCCGCCTCTTCCCTGGATCCGTACTGCTGCATGACCGCGGCATAGAGGCCGCCATTGGTCATGTCCATCGAAGTCGTGATCGCGAGCACCGATAGCCCGGCAAACAGGCCGGCCTTGACGCCGTCCACGGGAATGAAGTGCGCCGCGATCAGCGTGGCGACCCACGCCACCGCCATCTTCGTCACGAGCAGCGTGCCGGACTTGCGCAGCACCGTGCCTGTTGCGCGCAAGTCGATGGTCGCGCCCATGCAGAAGAACCAGACCGCGAGGATCGGCACGGTTCCCGCAATCAGTCCATTGGTGAATGAACCAAAGTACTTGCCGGCGCCGGGCGCGAACGTATGAACACAGGCGCCGAGCAGCAGCGGCACCAGCATCAGGCCGCCTGGCACGCGGTCGATGGCCTTCTTCAGCTTCATGCCTTCTCCTTGGACTTCACATCGCTTTGCCGGATCGGCACTCAAGTGCATGGTGTCCGGCTTCTGGTCGAGATGCTCCCTTCGGGAAAAGCATAGCAGCACGAAAGGAACGGCGTTCCGGTTTTTAAAGCCGCTTCCGTCAACGTTTACCCGTGTCCTGGCCGCCATTTCCCATTATCTGGACTGTGCTCTTGCCAAGCCCGGCGTGGCAGCGCAACATTTCCGGACCGATGTTCCGAAAATTTCGATCTGCACTATAGTCAATCAGATCCGGCGCGAGCGCGCCGTCCCACTCAACGGAGAGCCTGCATGGAAGTGCGACAGAGCATCAACAGCGAATATGCAAAGACGCTGGACACCGAGGGACTGCGCAAGGCGTTCCTCATCGAGCGCATTTTCGAGCGCGACGCGCTGTGCCTCACCTACAGCCATGTCGACCGCATCATCGTGGGCGGGGCGTTCCCCGTCACGCGGGCCGTGGAGGTGCCGGCGTCGCTCGGCCAGTCGATCGGCGTGAGCCATTTGCTGGAGCGTCGCGAACTGGGCGCAATCAATATCGGCGGGCATGGCTGGGTGGATGTGGACGGCACGCGCCATGCCGTGCGCAACGAAGAAGCGATCTATATCGGCAAAGGCGCGCAGAACGTGGCGTTCGGCAGTGACGATCCCGCGCGCCCGGCGAAGTTCTATCTGAACTGCGTACCCGCGCACGAGACGCACCCCACCCGCACCATCACGCTCGCGCAGGCTTCGCCGCAAACGCTGGGCGACCCCGCCACGAGCAACCGGCGCACGATCTACAAGTTTCTCGTGCCGGAAGTGCTGCCCACGTGCCAGCTCTCGATGGGCATGACGAAGCTCGAACCCGGCAACCTCTGGAACACCATGCCGTGCCACACGCACGAGCGGCGCATGGAAGTGTATTTCTATTTCAATGTCGCCGACGACGCAGCCGTGTTTCATATGATGGGCGAGCCGCATGAAACGCGGCACCTGCTCGTGCACGACGAGCAGGCCGTGATCTCGCCGAGCTGGTCGATTCATTCCGGCGTCGGCACGCGCGCCTATACATTCATCTGGGGCATGGCGGGCGAGAACCAGGTGTTTGGCGACATGGACCACATTGCCGTGCGCGATCTGCGCTGAAGCGCGTGCGCTTTTCGCATCGGAAACCAGGAAAACTTTCGACCCAACGCATGGCATTTCACGAGGCACCGCGCCCATGGCCTTCGGCACCCACTCTCCCGTCAATCCCTTCAATCCCTTCGATCTCAGCGGCAAAGTCGCGATCGTCACCGGCTGCAACGCCGGTCTTGGTGCCGGCATGGCCAGCGCGCTCGCCCTGGCGGGCTGCGACATCGTCGGCGTGAGCCGCGGCGGCCCAGAAGAAACACCGGCGCATGTGGAAGCGGCCGGGCGCCGCTTCGTCGACGTGCGCGCCGACCTGGCCTCCATCGCGCCCGTCGAGGACATCGTGCGGGCCGCGCTCGAAGCCTGCGGGCGCATCGACGTGCTCGTGAACAACGCCGGCACCATCCGCCGCGACGAAGCGCTCAGCTTCACGGAAAGCGACTGGGACGCCGTCGTGGACGTCAACCTGAAGAGCGTGTTCTTCCTCGCCCAGGCCGCCGCACGCCAGTTCGTCAAGCAGCAAGGCGGCGGGAAGATCATCAATATCGCCTCCATGCTGTCGTTCCAGGGCGGCGTGCGGGTGGCGTCGTACACGGCCGCCAAGAGCGGCGTGCTCGGTCTCACGCGCCTGCTCGCGAACGAATGGGCGCCTCACGGCATCAACGTGAACGCCATCGCGCCGGGCTACATGGCAACCGCCAATACCACGGCACTGCGCGAGGACGCCCGGCGCAACGAGGAAATCATCGGACGAATTCCGGCTGGCCGCTGGGGCACCAGCGCCGATCTCGCGGGGCCGGTGGTGTTTCTCGCCTCGAGCGCATCGGACTACGTGCACGGCCATACGCTCGCGGTGGACGGCGGCTGGCTTGCCCGCTAGTGGCCTCCAGCAAGCACTGGTGAGCGCCGGACGCGGTATGCTTGGCGCACGGCGTATCGACATGGACAAACCACAATGGCGGCAACGGGCAAAGGCCGGCGCGGCGCACCGGGCGAGCGCGCCGCGGCGCGGGCGAGCGGCAACACGGCGAGTGCGATGAACGACATCGAAATCAGCGGCGAAAAAGGCGAATCGGCATCGTCGATCGGACGCGTCTTCGCGATCCTCGGCGCACTCGGCGAGCATGGGCCAATCGGCATCAGCGAGCTTTCGCAACGGCTCGCGCTCTCGAAGACCACGGTGCACCGCGTGCTGCAAACCTTGAAGGCGCTCGGCTATGTCGCGCAGGAGGTGGAAACGGACCGCTACCGCCTGACGATCCGCCTGTTCGAACTCGGCGCGCGAGCGCTGGAAAGCGTGGATCTCGTGCGCGAGGCGGACGTCGAGATGCGCCGCATCGCGGCCATGACGCGGGAAGCCGTGCATCTGGGCGCGTTCGACGAGGACGCCATCATCTACATCCACAAGATCGACGCCGATTACGGCCTGCGCATGCAATCGCGTATCGGCCGTCGCAACCCGCTCTACAGCACGGCGATCGGCAAGGTGCTGCTCGCCTGGATGACGCCCGGTGAAGCGGCGGAAACGCTCTCGCACGTGGAATTCAGGAAGTCGACGCAAAAGACGCTCTCTTGCGCCGACGCCGTGCTGAGCATTCTCTCGCACGTGCGCGAGCAGGGTTTTGGTGAGGATAACGAAGAGCAGGAAGAAGGATTGCTGTGCCTCGCCGTGCCCGTTTTCGACCGCTTCGGACGCGTTGCCGCTGGCCTGTCGATTTCGTTTCCGACCATGCGCTGCGGTGCCGATACGAAATCGCACTACGTGGCGCTGCTCAAACGTGCCGGCGCGGCGATCTCGGCACGTCTGGGCTATCGCGAACCGAGCGCGCGCGAACACACCGCCGCCGCGCCCGGCTAAATGCGAATGCGCATGCGCGGCGCGCGGGCGCCGCGCTCAGCTTTCGGTGCTGCGCCAGCCGAGCCCCAGGCTTTTCTGAAGCGAAACAAAGTCCTTGAGCAACTGTGCCTGCGCCGAAACCACGTCTTGCTGCGCGAGGGATTCGGCACGCTGCGTGTCCAGCAGGTCGACGAGACTCGACGCCCCGGCGCGATAACGCTGGCGCATCAGCGTAGCGGAATGCTGCGCCGAGTCCTGCACCTTCTGCAACGTCACCAGATGCTCGCGCTGGTAGCCATAGCGCGAGAGCGCGCCGTTCGCGTCCTGCAACGCCGCCAGCACCGCCTTCTCGTAGCGCGCCCCGGCTTCGTCGCGCGCGGCCTCGGCGCCGTGCACGGCGCCCAGCGTGCGGCCGAAGTCGAAGACGTTCCACTGCAAGTACGGCACCCCTACCCAGCTGAAATTGCTTTTGCGCATCAGGTGGCCCGGGTTCGCCGCCGTGAAGCCAAGGTCGCCGAACAGCGTGAGCTTGGGCAGGAAGTCGGCCACGTGCTCGCCGATCTGCGCATTGCTCGATGCAAAACGGCGCTCGGCGGCGCGAATGTCGGGCCGCTGCGCGAGCATCGTCGCCGGGTCGCTCACCGGCACTGAAGCGGGCAGCGAAGGCAGCGCACGCGGCGCGGCCAGCTCGGCATCGAGCGCGCCGGGCGCCTTGCCGGTGAGCACCGCCAGCTGGTCGAGCGACATTTCCACCTGGGCCGCGAGCGGCGCGAGCGTCGAGCGTGTGGTCTCCACCTGCGTCGTCAAGCGCTCGACATCCACTTCCGCCGCGGTGCCGCCCGCACGCCGTTGCTCGGTCAGCGTCAGCATCTGCTGCTGCAAATCGGCATTGTGTTGCGCAATCGCGAAACGCTGCTGCTCATCGCGCAGATCGATGTAGGCCTGCGCCACTTCGGCGGCGAGCGAGACTTGTGCGTCGGCGAGGTCGGCCTGCACCGCATCGGCTTCGTCACTCGCCGCCTCCACCGCCCGGCGCGTGCCGCCGAACAGGTCGATCTCCCACGATGCGTCGAAGCC
>JAITTX010000580.1 GCA_031286755.1 Paraburkholderia sp. | reverse complement strand
CGGGCGATGCCGAATCTCGCAGCGCTCCTGCGCGACGGCGCCACGCTGGTCATGTCCCTGCGCCACGGCCCTGTTCCGGAAGGCCGAAGGATGTTCGACGTTTCCGCGCAAGAGACCATTCGACTCGCGAGCGCTCATGGCTTGCGAACGGTACTGAACGGCCAGACCGATTCTTGCCAGCGTGGAAATCGGCGTATGGGCGTGACGTGGAGCCGGCTGGCTTTTGTCAAGGATTGAGCAAGCTGGGGGTTACCAGCGGGGTTACCAGCGGGGTTGCCAGCGGGGTTGCCGGTGACCCATCGCCGATATCGTCGCGGAAGCAATCCAGTCGGGTGAAATCGAGCAAGCCCTGCCAGGGCGCGCCGCCGCGAACCTGCGCGATCATACATCTACGTTCCACTCGCGTGACAGGCGGCCAGCGCCAGGCACGAGGCGCGTGCATTCAGCCAACGCGCGCGGCCCCCCGCACGCGGACCATCGCATCCACCGCGGCGGCCAGTTCCGAATCCAGTTGGGGCCAACGGTCGATGGGAACCGCAGGCCCCCGGCGCCGCCGTTCCGGCATCTCGCCACCGGGCAAACGCCCCGCTAGCGGCGCGGTCCCGCCATAACGAAATACACGCGCCCGGCCGGGCGCGACCTCGTCGACCACATGCACGATCCCCGCGTCGAGCCACATGCGCAGGACCGCTCGCACGCTGCGCGCGTCGACCCTCACGCGCACGGCAAGCTCCGTCGCGGTACCGCAGATCCCCTCCTGCATCACGTCGATCAGCCGTGCTGCTACTTCCCCTTTCTCACGCATGCCGGTCTCCTCTGTGGAAAGCCTGCCTTGCGGCCAGGGATGGCAGGCATTTTTGACAGAGCCCCCGGCCGGCGCGCGATCGTATTTTCGATCGCACGCGCATGGGGCAACGCTAACCCGAGTGGCGGACCGGACATCTCAAAATGGACCGCCCAGACGCGAGCCCGCGCGAGCCCGCGCGTGCCCCGGCTCAGCGCAGCACGGCCGACATGGCGGAGAAGCAGTTGAGCATGCGCACGAGATGCTCGGCCGAAGGCGCCGTGAAACGCAGCATGGAAGCGGAAACACGCTCTATCTGCGGCCACTGCGCGAAAAGATCCGCAAGCGCGCTGTTCTGGGTGTGCAGTTCGCAGATGCGCTCACGCGGCTCGGCGGTGCGCGCATCCGCGTGAGCGGCGCGCCCGGGTGTGCTCAAATGCCGCTCCACGGCGGCACGCGCCGCGTCCCGAATCAAGGTGCGGCTCTGCGTGGGCGATAGCGTATCGGCGCTCAAACGGCCGCCGGCTTCTTTCACGACGACGAACGCGGCAGCGGGAAAGCGCTCGCGCGTTTCTTGCGTGAATACGTCATCGCCCGTCAACAGCGCTACGTGCGCCCCGTATTCCTCGGCCACTGCGCCGTACAGCCCCGCCTCGCCAGTCGCGACGCCATCGACCACGACGCGCGCGAACGCGAAGCTGTTGATCGTATGCGCGAGCACGCCGTGATTTCCGGCCATGGCGTGATAGCCGACCATGAACACGAGATCGGGCCCATGCTCGAGCCCGGCCATCATCCCCAGCATGCGCGGCTTGCCGAGTATCGCCCGCGCGCGCGGATCGAGCGCGTCGAGCAGCAGATTGTTGAAGCCGCCATGCGAGTCGTTGACCCACACGGCGCTCGCGCCGCCCGCGAATGCGCCTTCGATCGCGGCGTTGGCCTCCAGCGTCATCCAGCGGCGCGCCTGTTCGTACTCGCCGTTGCCGGCATGCGTTTGCTGTGGATTGAATACGCCGGCAATGCCTTCGATATCGACGGAAATCAGAACCTTCATGGGCACTCCTGCCGGTTGAGTGGTGACATCACGGTAGCGACACGAGGTCGGGCGCCGCGTCGCGCAACGCCATGCGCACGTGGCCGTCGCGGCCATGCACCGTCGTGGCCTGCCACAGGGCGTCGAGAATCGCGTGCTCGACGCAGTCCGCGCTCGCCTGGAACAGTGGATCGAGATGCGCGTCGGCCAACAGCGCGGGCACGTGATGCAGGGCCACGTCGTGCGCCAGCGTGTAAGCGGTGCTGAACGCCATGGCGATGTCGCCGCTGCCATGGCCATACGACGAGCCCGTGCGCGCGAGCCCGGCTGCGGCACGCATGGACACGCGGCGCAACTGCCGCGCGTCCAGCGGCGCGTCCAGCGCGATCAGCATGATGATCGAGCCTTTCTCGGGCTCGGTGGGCCTGGCCGCATCCGCCAGCCGCTGCGCCAGCGTGCGGCCGAGCGGCGCGCCCGCCACGGTGAGCGTGGGCAGGCGGCCGAAATTCGCCAGCACGAGCGCGCCCACCGTGTAGCGCGTGCCTTGCACCTCGGCCACGCGCGAGGCCGTGCCGATCCCGCCCTTGAGGTCGAAGCTCGACATGCCGCGCCCCGCTCCCACGCTGCCGCGCGCGAACGTGTGGCTCGCGGCAGCGCACGCGGCGCGGTAATGCTCGTCCGTGACGGCCAGCGCCTGAATGTCGTTCAGGTAGCCGTCGTTGCATTCGAACACGAGCGGGTTGACCGTGGGCCATTCGCGGCCGATGCGCGGATTGGCGGCCACTGCCGCGCGAATCTGCGCCTGCGCGAGCGCGCCCACGCCAAACGTGTTGGTGAGCGCGATGGGCGTCTCCAGCACGCCCAATTCGTCCACCTGGGTGAGCCCGATGCTCTTGCCGAACCCGTTGATGACCGATACCGCCGCAGGCACTTTCTCGCGATACGGGTCGCCCGCATGCGGCATCACCACGGTCACGCCGGTTTGCACCGCGCCCGCGTCGAGCGTGCAATGGCCCACACGCACGCCGGCCACATCGGCAAGCGTGCCGGTGGCGCCGCTCTTCAACGTGCCCACATGCGGCGGACCCGCGCGAGGAACCGGATGGGCGGGATGCGTCGCCGGGCTCATGGGCGATCCAGTTTCGGATCGAGCGCGTCGCGCAGCCCGTCGCCGAGCAGGTTGAACGCGAGCACCGTGAGGAAGATGGCGAGGCTCGGGAACAGCGCGATATGCGGCGCGGTCACCATGTCCGCGCGCGCCTCGTTGAGCATGGCGCCCCACTCGGGCGTGGGCGGCTGCGCGCCGAGGCCCAGAAACGACAGGCTCGCCGCGGTGATGATCGAGGTACCGATGCGCATCGTCAGATAGACCACCACCGAGGAAACCGTGCCCGGCAGAATGTGCCGCATGATGATGACCCAGTCCGAGGCGCCGATGCTGCGCGCGGCCTCCACGTAGGTGAGGTGCTTGAGCATCAGCGTGTTGCCGCGCACGAGGCGCGCGAACGCGGGAATGCTGAAGATGGCGACCGCGCAGATCACGTTGATCATGCCGTTGCCCAGAATCGCCACCACGCCGATGGCGAGCAGAATGCCTGGGAATGCGAACAGAACGTCGGCGATGCGCATCGTGATGCGGTCCCACCAGCCTTCGTAGTAGCCCGCGAGCAGGCCGAAGAACGTGCCGATAACGGCTCCCAGCGCCACCGAAAGAAAGCCCGCCGCAAGCGATATGCGCGTGCCCGCGACGATGCGGCTGAAGATGTCGCGGCCGAGCGCGTCCACGCCGAGCCAGTGCGCCGCCGAGGGTCCGGCGTTGAGCGCGTCGTAGTCGAAATAGTTCTCGGGGTCGTACGGCACCAGATGCGTGCCGAACACCGCGACGAACACGAGCAGCAGCACGAACACACCCGCGCCGAGCGCGACGTGCTGCTTGCGGAATTTGCGCCAGAACTCGCGCCAGGGCGTGCGGATGGCCTCGTCCTGCGCGGGCGGTGCTTCGTTGAGGGTCGTGCTCATGGCGTGCTCACCTGAAACGGATGGTCGGATTGATGACCGCGTACAGCACGTCCACGATCAGATTGATGACGATGAACTCGAACGAGAACAGCAGCACCTCGGCCTGGATCACGGGGTAGTCGCGCATCGAGACCGAGTCCACGAGCAGGCGCCCGAGCCCCGGCCAGTTGAACACCACCTCGACCACGATCGAGCCGCCCAGCAGAAAGCCGAACTGCAAGCCCATCATGGTGACGACCGGAATCATGGCGTTGCGCAGGCAATGCTTCACGACCACCCATTGCTCGGCCACGCCCTTCGCGCGCGCGGTGCGCACGAAGTCCTCGCCCAGCACCTCGACGAACGAGGCCCGCGTGAAGCGCGCCATCACGGCCGCCACGGTCGCGCCGAGCGTGATCGAAGGCAGCACGTAGCTGCGCCACGTGCCGTCGCTCACCACCGGCAGCCAGCCCAGCTCGACCGAGAAGATCTCCATGAGCGCCATGCCGAGCGCGAACGCCGGAAACGAAATACCCGAGACCGCCAGCGCCATGCCGATGCGGTCGGGCCAGCGGTTGCGCCACACCGCCGAGACGATGCCGATGGTCATGCCGAACACCACGGCCCAGACCATGCTGGTGAGCGTGAGCAGCATGGTCGGCATGAAGCGCTCGCCGATCTCGGTCGCAACAGGCCGCTTGCTGCGCATCGAGACGCCGAAGTCGCCGTGCACGATGCGATCGAAGAAGTGAACGAACTGCTGCGGCAGCGGCTGGTCGAGGCCGAGGTCGGCGCGCACGAGCGCGACGGTGGCATCGTCGGCCTCGGGGCCGGCCGCGAGGCGCGCGGGGTCGCCCGGCAGCAGATGCACGAACAGGAACACCAGGACCGCGACGATCAAGAGCGTCGGCACCAGCCCCAGCACGCGTTTGACAATGAAATTCAGCATGGGCGCGTCACATCGTGGCATGCCAGCCGTGCCGGCCGCGCGCGCGAAGCGCGGGGCCGGCGCGGCTCGCACGCGTTAGCGAACGGAGATATCTTCGAAGTTGAACGAGCCGTCGGGCGCCACGTAGGCACCGGCAAGACGCTTGCTGCGCGCGTAGACGATCTTCTCCTGCACGAGGAAGACCCACGGCGCGTCGGCCCAGATGCGCTTTTGCGCGTCCGTGTAGAGCGCCGTCTTCTTCGCGCGGTCGGTGGTTTCGAGCGCCTTCGAGAGATCCTCGTCCACCGTCGGGTTCTTGTAGTACGCCGTGTTCACCATCTTGGGCGGCCACGACGACGAAGCGAGCAACGGCGAGATGCCCCAGTCCGCTTCACCCGTCGACGACGACCAGCCGATGTAGTACATGCGCACGCCCGCCGTGGCCGGGTCTTGCGCGCTTTCCACGCGCGCCACGCGCTGCCCCGTCTCCAGCGCCTCGACGCTCGCCTTCACGCCCACTTGCGCCAGTTGCTGCTGCACGAACTGGATGGTCTTCTGCGAAGTCGAGTTGTTATACGCCGACCACAGCGTGGTTTCGAAGCCGTTCGGGTAGCCGGCCTGCTTGAGCAGCGCGCGCGCCTTGGCCGGATCGTACGGCCACGGGCCGAGCTTCACCGAGTAGTCCACGCCCTGGGGCAGCACGCCGTCGGCGGGCACCGCATAGCCCGCGAAGGCCACCTTGGCGAGCGCTTCCTTGTTGATCGCATAGTTCAGCGCCTGACGCACGAGCGGATTGTCGAACGGCTTCTTCGTCATGTTCAGGCTGATGTAGCGCTGGATGATCGAGGGCGCCGTGATCAGGTCCACCTTCGGGTTCGACTGGAACGCGCTCGCCTGCTCGAAGGGGATGTGAAACGCGAAGTCGGCCTCGCCCGTGCGCATGAGCGCCGCGCGCGTGTTGTTATCGGCCACGGGCTTCCAGTCGATCTCATCGATCTTCGGATAGCCCTTCTTCCAGTAGCCGTCGTACTTGCGCACCAGCAGGTCGCCGGCCGGATCCCACTTCACGAACGTGAACGGACCGGTGCCCACCGGATGCAGGCCGATGTCCTTGCCCCACTTCTGCAGGGCCGCCGGCGAGATCATCACGGCCGACGGATGCGCCAGCACGTTCACGAAGGCCGAGAACGGCGCCTTGAGCGTCACCTTCACCGTGTACGGGTCCACCACATCGGTCTTCGCGATGCGGCTGAACATGTTGTAGCGCTTCAGGTGGTTCGCGGGATTGGTCACGCGGTCGAAGTTCGCCTTCACCGCCGCCGCGTTGAAGTCGGTGCCGTCCTGGAACTTCACGCCAGAGCGTAGCTTGAACGTGTAGACGAGACCGTCCGGGCTCACTTCATAGCCGGTGGCGAGCACGTTCTGGAGCTTCAGGTCCTTGTGGAAGCCGAACAAGCCCTGGTAGAACGACTTCGATACGGCTTGCGAGAGCGTATCGTTCGCGTCGTACGGGTCGAGCGTCGTGAAGGTCGAGTCGACCGCCATCACGGCGCGCTGCGCGGCCTGCGCGCCACCCGCGCCCGCCAGCAGCGCGAACGCGAGCGCGCTGCCGGTCATCCATGCGCCCAGGTGCTTCGAACGGAACATCATGCCTTCTTTCATAGATCAGGTCTCCATACTCAATAGCCTTGCGGGACCGATGTCTCGCAAGAAAATACGGCCATCGTGACAGCGCGCGATAACACGCAACACGCGCGCGACAACTTCAGAACGCGCCGCCCACACTGTGCTTCGCGACGTAATGATCCGGACCGACCGCAACGAGCGGCACCACCCGGGGCTCGTCGCCGGGCGCGCGGATCGGGCTCGGCAGTTCGTCGGCGGCGAGAATGCGCTTCGCGTGGCGGCGCGCGGGGTCGGCCACCGGCACGGCGCCCATCAGCTTCTTCGTGTACGGATGCTGCGGCGACTCGAACACGGCGCGGCGCGGCCCGATCTCGACGATCTGCCCCAGGTACATCACGGCAACCCGGTGACTGATGCGCTCGACCACGGCCATGTCGTGCGAAATGAACAGATAGGCCATGCCCAGTTCGCGCTGTAGATCGAGCATCAGGTTGACGATTTGCGCCTGCACGGAGACGTCGAGCGCGGAGACCGACTCGTCGGCCACCACCACCTTCGGATTGGTCGCGAGCGCGCGGGCGATCGCAATGCGCTGACGCTGCCCGCCCGAAAATTCGTGCGGGTAGCGGCGCGCGGCCGACGCGGGCAATCCCACGCGCTCGAGCAGCCACTCCACGCGCGCCTGCGCCTCGGGGCCCTGCATGAGCTTATGCACGAGCAGCGGCTCCATGATCGAGAAGCCCACGGTCAGGCGCGGATTGAGCGACGCGAACGGGTCCTGGAAAATGAACTGGAGGTCACGGCGCAGCGCCTGCAATGCGGGGCCGCTCAGCGCGCCGATGTCACGTCCGCCGAACTCGATCGAGCCGCTCTGGCTTTCAACGAGCCGCAGCAGCGAGCGCCCCGTGGTGGACTTGCCGCAGCCGGACTCGCCCACCAGCGCGAGCGTCTCGCCCGCGTGCAGGTCGAAGCTGACTTTCTCGACCGCATGCACGCGGCCCGCGAGCCGGCCGAACAGGCCGCTGCGCACGGGAAAGCGCGTCACGAGATCGCGCACGCGCAGGATAGGCTGCGCCTGGGTGTCGGGCACGGCACTGGAAGTGCTTGCATTCACAACGGTTTGCGTCGTCTCGACGGCGCTCGATGCACCCGTCGAAGCCGCTGAGGATTCGCCCACCGACAGCAGCGGAAACTTCGCGGGCGCATCGGTGCCCCGCATCGCGCCCAGCTTCGGCACGGCCGCCAGCAGCGCCTGCGTGTAGCGATGCCGGGGCGCGGCGAACAGCGCGTCGGCGGCGTTTTCCTCGACCTTCTCGCCGCGATACATCACGAGAATGCGGTCGGCCACTTCGGCCACCACGCCCATGTCGTGCGTGATGAAAACCACGCCCATGTTCATCTCGTCCTGCAGGCCGCGAATCAGTTGCAGGATCTGCGCCTGAATGGTCACGTCGAGCGCCGTGGTCGGCTCGTCGGCAATCAGGAGCGCGGGCTTGCACGAAAGCGCCATCGCGATCATCACGCGCTGGCGCATGCCGCCCGAGAGCTGATGCGCGAAGCGGTCCATCACGCGGCGCGCCTCGGGAATGCGCACGAGGTCGAGCAGGCGCAGCGCTTCGGCGCGCGCCTGGGTGCGGCTCACCTGCTGGTGCAGTGCGATGGCCTCGCTGATCTGGTTGCCCACCGTGAACACCGGATTGAGCGAGGTCATCGGCTCCTGAAAGATCATCGCGATGTCGCCGCCGCGCACCGAGCGCAGCGTGGACGCCTTCGCGCGCGTGAGGTCGAGCACGTCGCCGTTGCGCCGGCGCAGGGCGATGCTGCCGCCCGCGATGCGCCCGCCGCCATGCTCGACGAGACGCATGAGCGAGAGCGACGTCACCGACTTGCCCGAACCCGATTCGCCGACGATGGCCAGCGTCTCGCCCCGGTCGACGTGAAACGACAGGTTGCGCACGGCGTTGAACGTGCCCGCGCCGCGCCTGAAGGCCACGCTGAGATCGCGAACCTCGATCACGCGGCCGGACGGCAAGGCGCTGCCGGCCTCGGCGCCGGCCTGGCTGCCCGCTTGCTCGCCGGTGCCTGGATGGATCTGCACGATTTGGACTCCTTCCTTTACTGCGCAGGAACCGCAGCCGCTCTGGCCGCGCTGCTCCGCGCCCGCTGCTTTATCGATAGATCGCCACGACGGGCGCGTCACCCACGCGGGCGTAGCCGCGATACATGCCCTCGGTATTGAAGGGCAGCGCGACGTTGCCTTGCGCATCGACCGCGATCAGGCCGCCCCGGCCGTCGATGCGCGGCAGCCGCTCCATCACGACGTTCGCCGCCGCGTCGGCGAGCGTCGCGCCGCGATATTGCATCTGCGCGGCCACGTCGTAGGCCGCCACCATGCGCATGAACATCTCGCCGGAACCCGTGGTGGAGACAGCGCAGGTGGCGTCGTCGGCGTAGCAGCCCGCGCCGATCAGCGGCGTGTCGCCCACGCGGCCCGGCTGCTTGTTGGTGATGCCGCCCGTCGAGGTGGCCGCGGCCAGGTGCCCGTGGCTGTCGAGCGCCACCGCGCCCACCGTGCCGTACTTGCGGTTCGGGTCGATCGGCTCGTGCGGCAGACCGTCTTCGCCGGTTCCGGCCTTGCCCGCTGCGGCATCCGCTTCTTGCGCCGCGCCGGCCGCGAGCGTCGCGCCGTCATGGTCGAGCATCGCGCGCTGCTGGCCGCGCGCGAGCTCCCACTGGCGGTAGCGCGCGTCGGTATGAAAGTAGCCCGGCTCGACGAATTCGAGCCCCTGCGCGGCGGCGAACGCTTCCGCCCCCTCGCTCGTGAACATCACGTGCTCGCTGCATTCGAGCACGCGGCGCGCGGCCAGCACCGGATTGCGCACGCGCTTCACGCCGCACACCGCGCCGGCTTCGAGCGTGCGGCCGTCCATGATCGACGCGTCCAGCTCGTGCGTGCCCGCCGCCGTGAATACCGCGCCGTGGCCCGCGTTGAAGAACGGGCAGTCTTCGAGCAAGCGCACCGCTTCGGTCACCGCGTCGAGCGCGCTGCCGCCCTCGGCCAGAATCCGCTGCCCCGCCTCCAGAATGCGGCCCAGGGCGGCAAGGTATTCGGCTTCGACTTCGGGCGCCATCGAGGCGCGCAGGATCGTGCCCGCTCCGCCGTGTATGGCAATGACTGCGCTGGAATTCATGACTTGCTCCTGGAGCGGGAAGGCTCGCGGGAAGATTTGCGGGAAGAGGGGTTCGCCGGCGCCGCCGCGGGCAGGCTCGCGGCCGCCGACACAGCGGACTCCGGCGTGAGCCACGGCAACACCGACTCGGTGATGGTGGCCGCGGCCTCGACCGAATGCTTCGCGCGCAGCGCCACGGCGTCGCAGAGCGCTTCGATCACCGCCAGCACCGCGGCCTCCGAGTTCGCGGCGAGCCTGCGTTCCGCGCGCACCAGCAGCGTCAGATCGGCGAAGCGCGCGAGCGGCGAATCGGCGCTATCGGTGAGCGCGAGCACGCGCACGCCGAGATGCGCGGCGCGGCGCGAAAGCTTGATGGTGTCGTCGACGTAACGGGGAAACGCAATGCCGATGATCAGATCGTCGCTGCCCGCGCCAAAGAGCCGGCGCGCGGCGTGCGTTGGTCCGCCGATGGTGGACAGCGACTGCACGTTGTCGAGGTAGGGCAGGAGCGCGAGCTCCATGAG
>JAITTX010000400.1 GCA_031286755.1 Paraburkholderia sp. | reverse complement strand
GGCTTCATGCTCATGGGCGCCCTCAGCGCCTGTCAAACACGCGTGCTATTCTCGGACGCTCCCACCACCGTTCGCATTCTTCCCATGAGCAAGCTCTTCACTCCGCTCGAACTGCGTGGCGTCACGCTCGCCAACCGCATTGTCGTGTCGCCGATGTGTCAGTACTCGGCGGTGCGTGGCGAGGCCACCGACTGGCACATGATCCACCTTGGCCATCTCGCGCTTTCGGGCGCGGCGATGCTGTGTATCGAGGCGACAGCCGTCGAGCCGGACGGCCGCATCACGCCCGCCGATCTCGGTCTCTGGGACGACGTGACCGAAGCCGCGCTCGAACCGGTGATCGCCGCCATCCGCCGTCATTCGCCGATTCGCATCGCCATGCAGGTTTCGCACGCGGGGCGCAAGGCGTCGAGCCGCGCGCCCTGGGAGGGCGGCCAGCTGATTTCGGTGGCCGACGGCGGATGGTTGCCGCATGCGCCCTCCGGGCTGCCGCACAAGGACGATGAAACGCCGCCGCTCGCGCTCGATACGGCTGGCCTGAACCGCGTGCGCAATGCGTTCGCCGCGACGGCGCGGCGTGCGGCGCGGCTCGGCATCGACGCGCTCGAAGTTCACGCGGCGCACGGCTATCTGCTCCATCAATTCCTTTCGCCGATCGCCAATCAGCGCAGCGACGAATATGGTGGCTCACTCGAAAACCGCATGCGCTTTCCGCTCGAAGTGTTCGACGCGATGCGCGCGGAATTTCCGGACGATCGCCCGGTTGGCGTGCGCGTGTCGGCCACCGACTGGGTCGACGGCGGCTGGACGCCCGAGGACACGGTCGTGTTCGCGCGGGCGCTCGAGGCGCGCGGAGCGGACTGGATCGACGTGTCTTCGGGCGGTGTCTCGCCGTTGCAGAAGATCCCACTCGAGCCCGGCTATCAAGTGCCGTTCGCGCGCAAGGTCAAGCAGGCAACCGGCATGAACACGATTGCGGTGGGGCTCATCACCGACGCATTGCAGGCCAATCAAATTCTCGAAGACGGCGAAGCCGACATGATCGCGATGGCGCGCGCGATGCTCTACGACCCGCGCTGGCCATGGCACGCCGCCGCGCAATTCGGCGCGAGCGTGAGCGCGCCGCCGCAGTACTGGCGCTCGCAGCCTCGCGAGCACAAGACGCTCTTTGGCGAGACCACGCTCGGTCAACGCTGACTGTGGTGCGCAATATGGCGCTCGGCATCGCGCAGGCGAGTGCCGCGCGAGTTGAACGAAAGAGGCGCGAACGTGTACGATGCCGGTTGCGGCGCGCCGCTCGATTTCTTTTTACTGAACGCGCGCTCATGAGCGCGGCGCCAACAAGGCGCCGCGTTTGCGTGGAATGACTAAACAAGGATTCATTCAATGAGTGTACGCAGGATCGTCGTGCGCCAGTCGGGCGTACACGGCAAGGGCGTATTTGCGGTCGGGCCGATCGAGGCCGGCGAACGCCTGATCGAATACAAGGGCGAACGCATCTCGTGGAAGGAAGCATTGCGGCGTCATCCGCATAATCCCGACGAACCGAATCACACCTTCTATTTCGCGCTCGACGACGGCGACGTGATCGACGGCAAGGTGAAGGGCAACAGCGCGCGCTGGATCAATCATTCGTGCGCGCCGAATTGCGAAGCCGAAGAGGTCGACGGTCACGTGTACATTCACTCGCTGCGCAATATCGCGGAAGGCGAGGAGCTCTTTTACGACTATGGTCTCGTGATCGACGCGAAGCAGACCAAGAAGCTCAAGCGCGAATACGAATGCCGCTGCGGCGCACGCAAATGCCGCGGCACCATGCTCGCGCCGCCCGAGGAGGGTAAGGGCGAGGGCAAGGGCGGCAAATCGAAGAAGGGCAAGAAAAAGAAGTAGGCATGGCGGCCGGGCCGCGCATGCAAGCATTGCCGTGAACCGCTGAAAAGACATGGGCCGCTTGATGCGGCCCATGTCTTTTCTGGATGCGGACGTGAATGTGGATGTGAATGTGGATGTGAAGC
Organism: Paraburkholderia sp.; assembly: GCA_031286755.1. GTDB lineage: Bacteria > Pseudomonadota > Gammaproteobacteria > Burkholderiales > Burkholderiaceae > Paraburkholderia. Next base: position 29,142 of record JAITTX010000400.1, on the reverse strand, counting down.
GCTCGCGCGGCGTGTCAGTTATCGACCGGTGTCCCGTGTGCGGGCTTTTTCACGGGCGATTGCGCGTCGTGAGAGCCGGCTTCGCGTTCGTCGGCGTGCGCCGCGCGTTTGTCCGGCGCAGGGTTGCCCGCGACCGCTTCTTTCGCGCCCGGTGCGGCACGGTTCGCGAGCGGCACGCGCACGATGAAACGCGCGCCGCCTTCCGGCGCGTCTTCGTAGTGCACGCTGCCGCGATGCAGCGTCATGATGTCGTGCACGATCGCGAGACCCAGGCCCGCGCCGCTGTCCACGCCGCTTTCGGTTTGCCCGTCGCCGCGGAAGAAGCGCTTGAAGAGATCGGCCTGCTGCGTCTGCGGCACGCCGCGGCCGTTGTCCTCCACGACGATCTCGGCCGTCGGCACGCCATCCGCGAGCGTATGCGTGACGGTCACCGTGATGCGCCCGCCTTGGGGGCGCGCGGGCGGCAAATACTTCAGCGCATTGTCGAGCAGATTGGCGATGACTTCGTGCAGCAGCACCGGGTTGCCGCGCACCATCAGCGGGGTGTCGTTCTCGGGGTCGTCGAGGCGCTGGAAACCCAGGTCGACGTGGCTCGCGAGCGCGCGCGGCACCCACTCGGCGCCGGTTTCGAATGCCAGCGCCGCCATGTCGATGTCGACGAAGCGCGCCGCCTGCTCGCCCGGCTCGGCGCGCGCGAGCGAGAGCAACTGATTGGAAAGACGCACCGCGCGGTCGGCGGCGGCGCGCAGCTCGCGCACCGCGTCGCTGACCTTCTGCGGCTCGCGCGCGTTCACGGCTTGCTCGGCGTGCAGCTTCACGGCGGTAAGCGGCGTGCGCAGCTGATGCGCGGCGTCAGCGATGAACTTGCGCTGGGCGTCGAGCGCGGTCTTCAGGCGCCCGAGCAGCGCGTTGAGCGCGCCGGTGAGCGGACGAATCTCGACGGGCACGAAGGTCTCGTCAACGGGTTCGAGCGAGGTGTGTGTCTGGCGATTGAGCGAGTCGGCGAGATCGGTGAGCGGGTTGAGCTGCTGGTTCACCACGCGCCACACGATCGCCCAGCCGGCGAGCAGGAGCAGCAGGAGCGGCATCATGATCGCCACGAGAAATTCGGCGGCGATGCGGAAGCGGTGGTGCACGGGCTGGCCCACTTCGACGACGATGGGGTTGCCCGTGGTCTGCGGCACGCGCACCTGGGCGACGCGCACGCTCACGCCTTTGTAGAGCGTCTCGAACACGTACGCGTAATGCATGCGGCGCACGTTGTTGCCGCGTAGTGGCAGGTCGTGGTCGCCGGCGATTTCGGTTTCGCCGTCGCTGATGCGGTAGATGAGATGCTCGACCGGGTCGGAGAACATCGCCTGGGCGAGCGGCGGCACGGTGATGGGCGCCTCGGGGCCGGCGATCTGGATCTGTCTGGAAATGGCGGTGGCGAGGTCGGCGAGCGAGCGGTCGACCACGTGCTGCGTGTATTGCCACGCGAGCCAATAGGCAATCAGGCCGCTCATCAGCGCGAGCAGCGACAGTGGAGCGGCGAGGCGCCGCAATAGCGTGCGCCGCAGGCTCGTTGCGGCCGGTAGGGACATGGTCGGTTCGGGCGAAGAAGGGTCACAGGCGCGCCGCAGCATGTTCGGAATGCGCGCGCCACATAGGCTGGCGCCCATTTTACGCGGGTGGACGAAGCTGCGGCAGACTGAGCGCGTCCGGGCCAAACCCGTGGCGTGTCGAGGGGCTTGCCGGGCGCGCGGCCAAGACGCTCAGGAGACCTGTGCAACCGCCTGGTGGGCGCCACGGGCTTGAAGCCCGGCGCGTGGCCAGGCTTCAAGCCAGGACGGGGAAGGGGGAGGATGCGACTGCGACGCATGGAGGGCATGCGCCGCGGCTCTGGCGTCTGATGGCGCCAGAGAGGGGCTCAGGGGCCTGGCTTCAGGCGGCCTGGCGGATTTCCTGCAGCAGATAGCCGAAGCCGCGCACCGTGACGATCTCGACCCGGCAGCTTTCGAGCTTTTTGCGCACGCGGTGCACGTAGACTTCGATCGCGGTGTCGCCGAGATCGCCGCCGAAGTGTGTGAGGTGGTCTTGCAGCTGCGCCTTGCTCACGACGCGGCCATGACGCAGCAGCAGCATTTCGAGCACGGCGAATTCGCGCGGCGAGAGCTCGAGCGGTTTGTCGTCGTTGAAGATGCGGCGGTCGACGCCCGACAGACGCACGCCACCGAGCGAGACTTCGGGGCGCGGCACGTCGCCGTGCGGGCCGCTGCGGCGCATCACGGCGCGAATGCGCGCTTCGAGCTCGGCGGGTTCGAACGGTTTGAGCATGTAGTCGTCGGCGCCCGAATTGAGGCCCTGCACGCGGTCGTTCAGCTCGTCGCGCGCGGTGAGCACGATGACGGGCGTGTGCCGGTTGCTCTGGCGAAAGCGCGAGAGCAGCGTCATGCCGTCGATGCCCGGCAGGCCGAGGTCGAGAATCACGAGCTCATGACGGTTTTGCGTGAGTGCCTGTTCGGCGAAGATGCCGTCGTGGACCATGTCGACCGTGAAGCCGGCTTGTTCGAGGCTGGACTGGATACCGCGTGCGATGGGGCGGTCGTCTTCGATCAGAAGGAGTCGCATGGAATTCGCTCAAGTACAATGGGTTTAGCATTTACGCACGCAGTTCGTGACCGACTGCTGGCGTAACCGCTCGCCTTCGAGCGGCGACGAACACGCGTTGTGCCAGGAGGCGGGCTCAAGGCGCTATGCGCTGCTGATTGTACAGCGTCAGAACGTCTTCTCACCGTAACGTTTGGACCCCATTGCAAGGCTGCCTGGGAGTCTTACGTATTCTTCAAGAATGGCCTTCAAAGCTGAAGGTTTCGACGCCTGATACCCTGCATTATGCTTTCATCGCAGCGCTTTTGCGTGTTGTGCGTCGTGCGGGCTTCTATCTAACGCACGACCCACGCAAAGCGCTTACGCGTTCTTCATTCAGGCCGACGCGGTGAGGGGGCCGGGGGCGATGGAATCGATGAAGCGCGCGAGCTCGATGTCGCGCGCGGTCAGGCCGTCGGCCTCATGGGTCGAGAGCGTGATTTCCACCCGGTTGTAGACGTTGAACCATTCGGGATGGTGATTCATTTCCTGCGCCTTGATCGCCACGCGCGTCATGAAGCCGAAGGCTTCGTTGAAATCGGCGAAACGGAAGTGGCGCTGGATGGCGTCGCGGCCCGCGACGGCGTCCCAGCCGCGCAGCTCGGCGAGTTGCGTGGCGCGCTCTTCGGATGTGAGTCGGTTGATCATCATGGCACCTGTATGTGCGGTGTATTCCGGGCCCGGCAAACGCGCCGGGTCGATGAGCCATTTTTTCACGGATAGGCGGCGTGCGCGAGCGCACCGGACGGCGGTGCGGCAATTCGCGCGCGCGGCCGGCCGGTGTCGGGCCATGCGCATGGTTCATGCCGCTAATCGTCGGGTGGCTCGCCGCGCCGTGCGCTCAGACGTCGCCGCCGTCGAGCCAGCCTTCGCGCGTGCCGCGCGTGTACACCGTGTCGCTGTGCAGCACGTCGCCGGCGGCGTAGGGCTCGGCGGCGATGAGCGGCGCGGGATTGGCAAGGCGCGCGGCAATACCTGCGCCGAGGGCTTCGAATAGTTGCGCGAACGAGTCGATCACGAAATAGGTCTTCTGGAACGTGTCGATGCGATACCGCGTGCGCAGCACGCGCTCGAGGTCGAAGGCGAGCCGGTTGGGCGCGGCGCTTTCCACGCTGTAGAGCGATTCGCCCTTGCTCGACACAATGCCCGCGCCATAGATCTTCACGCCATGCGGCGCGCTTCTATCGCGCATCAGGCCGAATTCCACCGTGTACCAGTAGAGGCGCGCGAGCAGCGGCAGCGCGCGTTCGTCCACGGCGAGCGCGGCGCGCCCGTAGGCCTCTATCGCCGCGGCGAATACGGGGTCGGCGAGCAGCGGCACGTGGCCGAACAAATCGTGAAAGCAGTCCGGCTCTTGCAGATAGTCGAGCTGGTCGGGGCGCCGCATCCACCACGTCACCGGAAAGCGGCGGTGGGCCAGGTGCTCGAAGAAGATGCGATCGGGCACGAGCCCCGGCACCGCCACGATGCGCCAGCCCGTGGCGGCCATCAGCCGCGCGCTCACGGCGTCGAAAACGGGCACGTGCGCGACGTTCAGGCCGATGCGCCGCGCGCCTTCGACAAACGCCTCGCAGGCGCGGCCTTCGAGCAGCGCCGTCTGCCGCCGGTAGAGCTGGTCCCAGACCGCGTGATCGACCGCGCCGTAGCGTTCGAGCGGCTGGTCGATGGTGAAGTCGGGACGGGTTTCGAGGCCCGCGTCGAACTGCTCCTGCAGCTTCGCGGTGGCGGCAATGGCCATGTTTGCAGCGCTCCAATAAAACACTTGTTGACATGCAAGTGTAGAGCGGAGCAGGCGCGGCATGAGCGCATTTCGGGCGGTTATTGGGTTGAATATGCAATAATCACGCACCAATAAGTCAATCAATGCGGGATTTTTTCATGCTCGAACTCGATCACTTCGATCTCGCGCTGCTCGACGTTTTGCAGCGCTTCGGCCGCGCCACGCATCAGCAACTCGGCGAGCAGGTGCCGCTCTCGCCCTCGCAGATCGGCAGACGGCTGCAGCGGCTGGAGGCGTCGGGGGTGATCGACGGCTATCGCGTCGTGCTGCGGCCCGAAAAACTGGGGCTTGGCGTGACGGCGTTCACGAGCCTGAAATTGAAACATCACGGCGATTCGATCATCGAGCAATTCCAGCAGCAGATCGACGTGCTGCCGGAAGTGCTCGAATGCCATGCCGTGGTGGGTGATGCCGATTACCTGCTGCGCATCGTGGCGCCCGATCTGAACGCGCTGTCGTCGTTCGTGATGAAGAAGCTGATGCGGGTGCCCGGCGTGGACAGCGTGCGCTCGAACATCGTGCTCACGACGTTCAAGCGCAACGGCCCGCTGCCGCTCGGGCATCTGGAGCCCGGCACGGCGGCGCCTTGATGCCGCCCCGCGCGCCATGCGCCTTCAGTGGCGCGCGGGGCGTGCGTGATGCGGCGCGGGGTTCAGGCCGCCGCGGCCGGCGCGTTGAGCAGGTCGACGTAGGCTACGGCCACGAGGTCGCTTTCCTCCACGCCGAGCTGCTCGAACATGGCGCGCGCTTCGGCTTGGCCGCCTTGCTCGTCGTCTTCGGGGCCGAGCACCACTTCGAGCTCGACGAAGTCGCCCAGACCGTCAACGCGGTCCAGATGGATGCGCGTGCGGCCCGCCAGATACACGTGGCGCTCCTTCGAAACAATGCCGCGCGTCGTGAGCGCTGTGGCGAGCAGCGAGTGCATCGCCTCGGCGTTGGTGACAGGGCTGCGCGTGTAGTACGAGGCCTTCGGGCCGTCACGGTCGTCGCGTTGATAGAAGATCAGCTCGGGCGGCGTGCCGTCGTCGAACTGGCGCAGCTTCAGGCGCCCGCGCGGCACGTCGTAGAAGAAGTCCTGCTGGCGAAAGATCAGCGGCGCATCGGGTGCGAGCTGGGCGGCGCGCTCGCGCAAGGCGTCGAAATGACGGGCGCGGGCTTTGATTTCGATATTGCGGGCCATGCACGGCTCCTGTGGAACGGGGGGAAAGGATCGACGAGGCACGGAATGCGCCACGTCTGCCTGGATACCTGGGTTCGCGCGAATCGCATGCGCGCAAGACGCGGAGCGAATTGCGAATCTAGCAAAACTTGTGTGACCGCGCTGTTACACCGGCGAACCGCGCGCCCGGCGAAAAATCAGACCTGCGTGCGGGCGGGGGGCAGCGGGCGCGCCGCCATGCGCCGTGCGCTCATGAGCGCGGCTCATATCGCCCATTGCGTTTCGATGGCCTTGAGCGCCGCTGCAATGGCCGGTTCCTCGCGCCGCGCGGCGAGCGTGATGAAAGTGAGCTCGGTGGGCACCGTCACGCCTTCGACGATGGTGAGCGCATGCGCGTGCGCCTCGGCGAGCGCGGTGGCGTCGCGCGCGAGCGAGAGCCCCACGCCCGACTTCACGAGGTCGAGCATCGAAGGCTCCTGGTCCACTTCCGCGACTTTCACGGGCTTCGCGCGCGCGGCTTCGAAGAGCCTCGAGAGCAGCCGGTTGTGCGCCGACGCGGGCGGCGTCCAGATCCACGGCAGCGTCGCGAGCGCGCGCCAGTCGCGTGCGTCCTTGACGCGATCTTTCCAGCCGGCGGGCGCGAGCACGCGGTACTGAAAGCGCGTGAGCGTGATGGTGTGGAAGGTGTCCGGGTCGGGGCCGGGCTGGCCGATGTAATAACCCACGTCCAGTTCGCGCGCGCGTACCTGGTCGAGCACCCAGCCCGACATGCCGTGACGCAGCGCTGTCTCGATCTGCGGCCAGGTTTCCACGAGCTGGCGCAGGAAGCCGCCGAGGCGCAGGAACGCGGGGTCGAGAATGGTGCCGATGCGCAGCCGCCCACGCACCTCGTGGCGCAGCGCGGCGGCGGCGCGCTGCACGTCGCCGGCGGCGGCCAGCGCGCGTTCGGCGTGCGGCAGCAGTGCCTGGCCGTCGCGCGTGAGCACGAGGCCATGCGAAGTGCGGGTGAAGAGCGTGACGCCCAGCGTCTCCTGCAGATGCTTGATCTGCAGGCTCACGGCCGGCTGGGTCAGATGCAGATGCGTCGCCGCACGCGTGAGATTGCCCTCGCGCGCGACCATCACGAACGCGCGCAACAAGGTCAGGTCCATACGCTGATATTAACTCGCCTTATATCGCAATTGAGGATTAATCATTGGATCGGCGATGCCTCGCGCGATTACGCTAACTGAAAGATAACAGGCGTTGCGAGCACAAAAGGAGACCCAGCCATGGCCACGCGAGAACGCGACACGCCCACGCGCCGCCTCGAGGGCGAATTCGATTACGTGATCGTCGGCGCGGGCACGGCGGGCTGCGTGCTCGCCAAGCGCCTCACGCAAGACCCCGACGTCTCCGTCCTGCTGATCGAAGCGGGCGGCAAGGACGACTACCACTGGATTCATATCCCGGTCGGCTATCTGTATTGCATTGGCAATCCGCGCACCGATTGGCTCTACAAGACCGCCGCGGAGAAAGGCCTCAACGGCCGCGCGCTCTCGTATCCGCGCGGGCGCGTGCTGGGTGGATCGTCGTCGATCAACGGCATGATCTATATGCGCGGCCAGCGCGAGGACTACGACGAGTGGGCGCGCGTGAGCGGCGATCCGGGCTGGTCCTGGGATTCCGTGCTGCCCGTGTTTCGCGGCAGCGAGGACTATCACGGCGGCGCGAACGCTTACCACGGCGCGGGCGGCGAATGGCGCGTCGAGAAGCAGCGCCTGACGTGGAAGATTCTGGAATCGTTCGCGCAGGCGGCGCAGGAGCAGGGCATTCCCGCCACCGACGATTTCAATCGCGGTGACAGTGGCGGCCCGGAAGGCGGCGTGGGCTATTTCGACGTGAACCAGAAGCGCGGCGTACGCTGGAACACCTCGAAGGCCTTCCTGCGCGAAGCCATGAAGCGGCCCAATCTCACCGTGGTCACGGGAGCGCTCACCGAGCGCGTGATCTTCGAGGGCACGCGCTGCGTGGGCGTGGAATATCGCGGCGACGTTCCCTATGTCGCGCGGGCGCGCTGCGAAGTGATCCTGAGCGCGGGCGCGGTGAACTCGCCGCAACTGCTGGAGCGCTCCGGCGTGGGCGAGGCGGCGCGGCTGACGCGGCTCGGCGTTGGCGTCGTGCGGGATTTGCGCGGCGTGGGAGAGAATCTCCAGGACCATCTGCAACTGCGCATGGCGTTTCGCGTGAACGGCGTGCGCACGCTCAATACGGCGTCCGCGCACTGGTGGGGCAAGCTGAAGATCGGCATGGAGTACGCGCTGTTCCAGAGCGGCCCGATGTCGATGGCGCCCTCGCAACTGGGTGCATTCGCGAAGTCGGATGCGAAGATGACGCGCCCCGATCTGCAGTATCACGTGCAGCCGCTCTCGCTCGATCGTTTCGGCGAGCCGCTGCATCGCTTCAACGCGTTCACGGCGTCGGTCTGCAATCTGCGGCCCACGTCGCGCGGCAGCATTCATGCGGTGTCAGCCAATCCCGAGGATGCGCCCGCGATCGCGCCGAATTATCTGTCGACCGAAGAGGACTTGCGCGTGGCCGCCAATGCCATGCGCCTCACGCGGCGCATCGCGGCTTCGCCCGCGCTCGCGCGTTATCGGCCGGAGGAAATTCTGCCGGGGACGGCGTTCCAGAGCGAGGCGCAATTGCACGAGGCGGCCGGCAACGTGGGCACGACGATCTTCCATCCGGTGGGCACCTGCCGCATGGGACGCGCCGACGATGCCGACGCCGTGGTCGATGCGCGTCTGCGCGTGCGCGGCGTGCAGGGGCTGCGGGTCGTGGACGCATCGGTGATGCCGAACATCACCTCGGGCAACACGAATTCGCCCACGCTGATGATCGCCGAGCGCGCCGCGCAGATGCTGCGCGAAGACCGTCGGACAGGCGCATCCACGACCGTGCGCAGCGAAGCCGCAGCATCCGCGGCGCCCGCTTGAAGCGAGCGCTTAAGAGCGAAGACCGGCTCGGTAGAGCGCACATTTCGGAGCGCCATCCAGCCCATGCGCCGGGCACGCGGCGCATGTGTTTCCGCACGTCTTGCGTGCCATTGCATTGCATCGAATGTGCTGTTATCGCGACGTCATCGTGCTTCGATTTGTTGTCAAGAAACGCGCCGCGAACGCGTGGGCCGTGCCGCTCACCCGTAAGTGCAAATCCCAATGATTGCGCTGCATCATTGGCGAGACAATGGCGCGGAATGAGAGAGCGGGCAACCGCGCGCCCAAACATGGCGCGCCGTGCAAAGTCGTGCACGGCCCTGCACGAATAATCTGAAGTGTTACGCCTTACTTCGCGTGGAAGGGGACATGATTCTCGGCGACACGATTCTGGAGACACGCGGCCTCACGAAACAGTTCAAGGGTTTCACGGCCGTCAACGGGGTGAACCTGCGCGTGTGCCGCGGGTCGATTCACGCGCTCATCGGACCGAATGGCGCGGGCAAGACCACTTGCTTCAACCTCCTAACCAAATTTCTCGTCCCGAGCGCGGGGCGCATCGTCTTCAACGGCATCGACATCACGCATGAGCGGCCCGCGCAAATCGCGCGGCGCGGCATCATCCGCTCGTTTCAGATTTCGGCGGTGTTTCCGCATTTGACGGCGCTGCAGAACGTGCGCATCGGCCTGCAACGCCAGCTCGGCACCGCCTATCACTTCTGGAGGAGCGAGCGCTCGCTCGCCGAGCTCAACGACCGCGCCATGGATTTGCTCACCCAGGTGGGCCTGACCGATTTCGCCGATGTGCCCACCGTCGAACTGGCCTACGGGCGCAAGCGCGCGCTCGAAATCGCGACCACGCTCGCGATGGAGCCCGAACTCATGCTGCTCGACGAGCCGACCCAGGGCATGGGCCATGAGGACGTGGACCGCGTCACGGCGCTCATCAAGAAGGTATCGACCGGCCGCACGATTCTGATGGTCGAACACAACATGAATGTGATTGCAGGCATTTCCGACACCATCACGGTCCTGCAGCGCGGCGAAGTGCTGGCCGAGGGCAGCTACGCGGAGGTGTCGAAGAACCCGCTCGTGGCCGAAGCCTACATGGGCAGCGCCGACGCGGCGCTCGTGGGGGCGCACGCATGAGCACCGTGACGGAGCATGGACACGAAGCGGCCGTGAATGCGGCACCCGGCGAGAGCGCGCTCGAAATCGCGGGCCTGCAGACCTGGTATGGCGAGTCGCACATCCTGCATGGCGTCGACTTTTCCGTGAAACGCGGCGAAGTCGTCACGCTGCTCGGGCGCAACGGCGCGGGGCGCACCACCACGCTGCGCGCGATCATGGGCCTCACGGGGCGGCGCACCGGGTCGATCCGCATTGGCGGGCGAGAGACCATCAACATGCCCACCTATCGCATCGCGCATTGCGGCGTGGGGTATTGCCCCGAGGAGCGCGGCATCTTTTCGAGCCTCTCGTGCGAGGAAAATCTGCTGCTGCCGCCCGCTATCGGCACAAGAGGCATGAAGGGGGCGAAGGGGATGTCGCTCGACGAGATCTACGCGATGTTCCCGAATCTCGCCGAGCGCCGCAACAGCCAGGGCACGCGGCTCTCTGGCGGCGAGCAGCAGATGCTCGCCGTGGCGCGCATCCTGCGCACGGGCGCGAACCTGCTCCTGCTCGATGAGATCTCCGAAGGCCTCGCGCCGGTCATCGTGCAGACGCTCGCACGCATGATCGTCATGCTGAAATCGCGCGGCTACACCATCGTGATGGTCGAGCAAAACTTCCGCTTCGCGGCGCCGCTCGCCGACCGTTTCTATGTGATGGAGCACGGGCGCATTGTCGAGCGTTTCGGCATTGCCGAGCTCGAAGGCAAGATGCCCGTGCTGCACGACCTGCTGGGCGTCTAGTTTTCATTTTTGCCTCGCGCGCGGTTGTGGACCGCGCCGCGCGATTCGTTTTGCCTCCGCTGTTCATGGAGTGTTCCTGAATAACAACGCAACCAATGAAGGAGACTGCAATGAAGAAAACCACGTTCGCGCGGCTTGCGGGCCTGTTCGCGGCAACGGCAGCCGTGATGGCGTTCAGCGCGGGGACCGCGCAGGCCGCCAACGACGCGGTGAAGATTGGCTTCATCACCGACATGTCGGGCCTGTATGCGGACGACGACGGCCCGGGCGGCCTCACCGCCATCAAGATGGCGGTGGCGGACTTCGGCGGCAAGGTGCTGGGCAAGCCGATCCAGGTCATGTACGCGGACCACCAGAACAAGGCGGACATCGCGGCGTCGAAGGCGCGCGAGTGGATCGACCGTGACGGGCTCGATCTGCTGCTCGGCGGCACGAACTCGGCCACCGCGCTCGCGATGAACCAGGTCGCGCTCGAGAAGAAGCGCGTGTACATCAACACCGGCGCGGGCACGGATGCGCTGACGAACGAGCAGTGCACGCCGTACACGGTCCACTACGGTTACGACACGGTCGCGCTGGCGAAGGGCACGGGTCTCGCCGTGCTCAAGCAGGGCGGCAAGACCTGGTTCTTCCTGACCGCCGACTACGCGTTCGGCAAGTCGCTCGAGAAGAACACCGCGGACGTCGTGAAGGCGAACGGCGGCCAGGTGCTCGGCGAAGTGCGGCATCCGCTCTCGGCGTCGGACTTCTCGTCGTTCCTGCTGCAGGCGCAGGCTTCGAAGGCGCAGATCCTCGGCCTCGCGAACGCGGGCGGCGACACGATCAACGCGATCAAGGCCGCGAAGGAATTCGGCATCAACAAGACGATGAAGACCGCCGCGCTGCTGATGTTCCTGCCCGACATACACAGCCTCGGGCTCGAGACCACGCAGGGCCTCGTGCTCACGACCGGCTGGTACTGGGACCAGAACGACGCGTCGCGCAAGTGGGCGCAGCGCTACTACGAGCAGACGAAGAAGATGCCGTCCGAGTTGCAGGCGGCCGATTATTCGGCGGTGACGTCGTATCTGAAGGCGGTGCAGGCGGCCGGCACGACCGATGCCGACAAGGTCATGGCGCAGCTCAAGAAGAACAAGATCGACGACATGTACACGAACAACGGCTATATCCGCCAGGACGGCGTGCTGATTCACGACATGTATCTGGTCGAGGTGAAGAAGCCGTCCGAATCGAAGAAGCCGTGGGACTACTACAAGGTCCTGCAGACGATTCCGGGCGATCAGGCGTACACGACCAAGCAGGATAGCAAGTGCGCGCTGTGGAAGTAAGCGCCCTGGCGTTTTGTCGGACCCGAAGGGTGTGACGCAGGGGTGTCAGGCAGGCGGCACGCGGCGCGGCGACGAGTCTGCGCCGCGTGCCGCATGTGTGCGTAATCGTTGTTGGCATTCATGGCGGTTTTCATGACGATCTTTGGCATTCCGCTTCCGGCAATGCTGAGCCAGTTGTTGCTCGGGCTCGTGAACGGCTCGTTCTACGCGATCCTGAGCCTGGGCCTCGCGGTGATTTTCGGCATGCTCAACGTGATCAACTTCACGCACGGCGCGTTGTTCATGCTGGGCGCGATGCTCACGTGGATGGGCCTCGCTTACTTCAACCTGCCGTACTGGGTGATGATCTTCGTCGCGCCCATCGTGGTGGGACTGATCGGCATGGTGATCGAGCGCTCGATGCTGCGCTGGATCTATCGGCTCGATCATTTGTACGGACTCCTGCTGACCTTCGGGCTCACGCTCGTGGTGGAAGGCGTGTTCCGCTCCATCTACGGGTCCTCGGGGCAGCCGTACGACGTGCCCGACGTGCTTGCGGGCGCGACCAATCTCGGCTTCATGTATCTGCCTAACTATCGCGCATGGGTCGTGGTCGCGTCGCTGGCCGTGTGCTTCGCCACCTGGTTCGTGATCGAGAAGACGCGCCTTGGCGCCTATCTGCGCGCGGGCACGGAAAACCCCAAGCTCGTCGAGGCGTTCGGCATCAACGTGCCGCTCATGATCACGCTCACCTACGGCTTTGGCGTCGCGCTCGCCGCGTTCGCGGGCGTGCTGGCCGCGCCGGTCATCCAGGTCTCGCCGCTCATGGGCCAGCACATCATCATCACCGTGTTCGCCGTGGTCGTGATCGGCGGGATGGGATCAATCATGGGCTCGATCATCACGGGCCTGTTGCTCGGCGTGATCGAAGGCTTCACACGCGTGTTCTGGCCCGAGGCTTCCGCGACCGTGGTGTTCGTGATCATGGCGATCGTGTTGCTGATTCGCCCCGCTGGCCTCTTCGGCAAGGAACGGTGATGCAAAGAAAAGTGCTCTATGGCGTGCTGCTGGTCGGGTTGATCGTGGCGCCTTTCATCGGCGCGTACCCGCTCTTCGTGATGAAGGTGCTGTGCTTCGCGCTTTTTGCCGCCGCGTTCAATCTGCTGATCGGCTATACGGGGCTGCTCTCGTTCGGGCATGCGATGTTTCTCGCGACGGCGGGCTATACCGCGGGCTACACGATCCAGTCGCTCGGCTTCACGCCGGAACTGGGCGTGCTGGCCGGTACGGCCGCGGGCACGCTGCTCGGGCTGATCGTGGGCATCTTCGCGATTCGTCGCCAGGGTATCTACTTCGCGATGGTCACGCTCGCGCTCGCGCAGATGGTGTACTTCGTGTACCTGCAGGCGCCGTTCACGCACGGCGAAGACGGCTTGCAGGGGGTGCCGCGCGGCAAGCTGTTCGGGCTCGTCTCGCTCGACTCCGATCTCGCGCTGTATTACGTCGTGCTCGTGGTGATGGTGCTCGCGTTCCTGTTGATCGTGCGGATCGTGCATTCGCCGTTCGGGCAGGTGCTGGGCGCGATCAAGGAGAACGAGCCACGTGCCGTTTCGCTCGGCTCTGACACCGACCGCTTCAAGCTGCTCGCGTTCGTGCTCTCGGCGGGGCTCGCGGCGCTAGCGGGGGCGCTCAAGGTGCTCGTGCTCGGCTTCGAGACGCTCGGCGACGCCTACTGGACCATGTCCGGCCTCGTGATCCTGATGACGCTCGTGGGCGGCATGGGCACGCTGTTCGGGCCGCTCGTGGGCGCGGCGCTGATCGTGGCGCTGGAAGACCGGCTCGGCGACATCGGCACGGCGCTCGCGCATCTGACGGGCGTGGACTGGTTCCGCTCGCTCGGCGAGTCGGCGACGATCGTGACCGGCCTCATCTTCATTGCCTGCGTGCTGGCGTTCCGGCGCGGTATCGTCGGCGAGATCGTCTCGCGCGTGCGGCCGTTGCGGGCTTGATTGGGCGGCGCAACAAATGGAGCGTGGTGCTTTGTTGGCGGCAATGAGACAATGAGACGCCAGAACGCCCCATTCGTGTGCCGCACTGCACCACTAGGGGTAAATGCTAGTTGTCCGGATGGGGGGTGAAGTTTAAAGTTTCACCTAGTTCTGATGCACCGAATTTGCAGGTGGAGAACGAGGAGACAACTGAGGCACAAAGTGCCCGGACAAGGAAGCGCTGTTGGATGTAAGTCCAACAGCGCTTTTTATTTGTGCGTCCATTTTCGTCTGGCGCGCATGCTTTTTCTTCCGATTATCTTTCCCCCTCCGCTTTTTCTTTTTTCCACGCACATTGGCTGCACATGGCGCTTGCCGATAATCGGCCTTTGCGTCTGCTTTTTTCCCATTTTCCGAATTACGCAAATCTTGCCTTAAAGCGTGCAATACCGTGCTGAGCATGGCTTCGCGCGTTACGCGTTGCACGCACTCTAATGCGTGCGTTGCGTCTGTGCTGTAAGCACCTGGAAAGCGCTTGCCGCGCCAAACATCACTCCGTTACACTCGCCATTCACCGACTATGCGGTCGGCATTATCTGTTGCCATGGTTTTCTCGATTCGCCAACTGACGAATCGCACATGGGCGCACGAACGCTGCTGTATTGAAATCCGGATGCGCTGAAAATCCGGGGTAATAAAGAAAACGATTATCGAAGGAGTCGAGATGCAGTTGGTTTGGCGTTGGATGAGCGCGGCGTGCGTCGCGACCGGGGTGCTCGCGGCGACAGCGGGTGTGGCGCAGGCTGACGTGAAGATCGGCGTGACGCTGTCGGCCACAGGGCCTGCGGCATCGCTGGGGATTCCCGAGAAAAACACCGTCGCGTTGCTGCCGAAGGAAATTGCGGGTCAGAAGATCGATTACATCGTGCTCGACGACGCCACCGATTCCACCCAGGCCGTGAAGAACGCGCGCAAGCTCACGAGCGAAGACCACGTGGACGCGCTGCTCGGTTCGACCGTGGTGCCCAATTCGCTCGCGATGATCGACGTTGCCGCTGAAACAGCCACGCCGATGATCTCCATGGCCGCCGCCGCCTCGATCGTCGAGCCGATGGACGCGAAGCGCGCATGGGTTTTCAAGACGCCGCAAAACGATCAACTGATGGCCGGCGCCATCGCGCAGCACATGGCCGCGCACGGTGTGAAGACGGTGGCCTTCATCGGCTTCTCGGACGCCTATGGCGAGAGCTGGTACAAGGAATTCGGCGCGGCCGCCGCGAAGCAGAACATCAAGGTTGTGGCGAGCGAGCGCTTCGCGCGCAACGACGCGTCCGTCACGGGCCAGGTGCTCAAGATGATCTCGCAGCATCCCGACGCCGTACTGATCGCGGGCGCGGGGACGCCGGCCGCACTGCCGCAGAAGACGCTCAAGGAGCGCGGCTACGCGGGCAAGATCTATCAGACGCATGGCGTGGCGAATAACGACTTCCTGCGCGTTTGCGGCAAGGATTGCGAGGGCACGTATCTGCCCGCCGGTCCGCTGCTCGTGGCCGAGCAACTGCCGGCTGCGAACCCTGTCAAGCAATCGGCGCTCGCGTACAAGGCGGCCTACGAAAAGGCCTATGGCGCAGGCTCGATTTCGACGTTCGGCGGCCACGCGTGGGACGCAGGCTTGCTGCTGCAGCGCGCGATTCCGGTTGCGCTGAAGGCGGGGCAGCCGGGCACCAGGGCGTTTCGCGAGGCGCTGCGCAAGGCGCTTGAAGAGTCGCATGACGTCGCGGGCGCGCATGGCATTTTCGACATGAGCGCGACCGACCACGCGGGCCTCGATCAACGCGCGCGCGTGATGGTGCAAATCACCGGCGGCAAGTGGAAGCTGGCCGGCGACTGAGTTTCACGGGGAACGCACCGGCACATCAAGCAGGAGACCAAAAAGGCACGCTCAATCGAGGTGCCTTTTTTATTGCCAACTTGTTGCTGACGCAACGATGCCGGGCGACCCAGCGGGGCTGTCGGGCAGAGCAAGCAGGCAAGGCAGAAAAGCAGGGCAGGGGAGTCGACAAAGCGGAACGCGCACCCTGCGCGCGGCGGCAGGTGCCACGCCGCGGGCAGGGAAAACCATGCATCACATGCACGATCCCGATTACTACACTCAGAGGCCTGCGCCGGTTTCACGAAGATCGTAGCAAACGGCGCCGGATGACTCGACAACACGCAAACAAAGCGTTTGGAGACGCGTAATGAAAACGAAGAAATGGGTTTTGAGGTCGATTAGCGCCGGACTCGCAGCGGCACTGATGGGTGTGGCCGGCATGGCCGCCGCGCAGGTGAAGATCGGCGTGACGCTTTCGGCAACGGGGCCGGCTGCGTCGCTCGGCATTCCGGAGAAGAACACGATCGCGCTGTTGCCCAAGGAGATCGGAGGCAAGAGCGTGCAGTACATCGTGCTCGACGACGCCTCCGACACGAGCAAGGCCGTGCAGAACACGCACAAGCTGATCGACGAAGATCACGTGGACGCCATCATTGGTTCCTCGGTGACGCCCAATTCGCTGGCGATGCTCGACGTCGTGGCGCAAGCCAAAACGCCGATGATTTCGCTCGCGGCGTCGGCGGCCATCGTGCATCCGATGGACGACAAGCGCAAATGGGCCTTCAAGACGCCGCAGAACGACGACCTGATGGCCAACGCGATTGCGGGCTACATGGAGAAGCACGGTGTGAAGACGGTGGGTTTCATCGGCTTCACGGATGCCTACGGCGATAGCTGGTACAAGGAGTTCGGCGCGGCGGCCGCGAAGCACAACCTCAAGGTCGTGGCGAACGAGCGCTATAACCGCACGGATTCGTCGGTCACCGGGCAGGTGCTCAAGCTGATGTCGGCGAACCCCGATGCCGTGCTGATCGCCGGCTCCGGCACGCCGGCTGCGCTGCCCGCGACCACGCTCAAGGATCGTGGCTACAAGGGCAAGATCTATCAGACCCACGGCGTGGCGAACAACGACTTCCTGCGCGTGTGCGGCAAGGACTGCGAGGGCGAGATTCTGCCCGCTGGCCCGATTCTCGTCGCCGATCAACTGCCCGACTCGAACCCCGTGAAGAAGTCGTCGCTTGCCTATAAGGCGGCGTACGAGAAGGCCTACGGCGCGGGCTCCGTGGCGACCTTCGGCGGCCATGCCTGGGATGCGGGCCAGATGCTCCAGCGCGCGATTCCGGTCGCGCTCAAGACGGCTCAGCCCGGCACCGAGGCGTTCCGTGTCGCGCTGCGCGCCGCGCTCGAGAACGTCAAGGAACTGCCGCTCTCGCACGGCATCATGAACACCACGCCCACCGATCACAACGGCCTAGACGACCGCGCGCGCGTGATCGTCGAGATCGTGAACGGCAAGTGGAAGTTGCAGAGCGAGTGAGGGCTGTGTAGCACGTGTTGGCGTGACGCTGCCAAGGCGCGCAGCGTCACGTGAAACGCGTGCAACCTGACCACTCACGCTTCATTTCGGCCACCGCCAAGGTGGCCGCGCGCGCCGCGTTCTCGCGGCGTGCTCTTGCAGTAGTCCTTCAACGCGGCGCGGCCAGCTCGGCTGCGCCGCGCGCTCCATCCGCATCGACATCTTTTCCGACGTACCTGGTTTGTTCCTGGCTGTTCCTGGTTTCACGCGCTACAGAAAGAGGGTTTATGGATTTATCGATCGCCGCGATCCTCGCGCAGGACGGCATCACCACCGGAGCGATCTACGCGCTGCTCGCGCTAGCGCTGGTGCTGGTGTTCTCCGTGACGCGGGTGATCTTCATTCCGCAGGGCGAGTTCGTCTCGTATGGCGCGCTCACGCTCGCCGCGCTGCAATCGCAGAAGTTTCCCGCCACCTGCTGGCTGCTCGTCGCGCTGGGCGCCGCGTGCTTTGTCGTGGAGACGGCAGGGCTCGTGCGGCATGCCGAGCGCCGCAGGCACGCGCCGCGTACGCTCGTGATGCTCGCGGGCAAGTATCTGCTCTTTCCCATCGCGCTCTACGCGCTCACGCGCGGCGTGGCCGGGCAGCAACTGCCCATGCTCGTGCAGATCGCGCTCACGCTCGCGATCGTCGTGCCCATGGGGCCGTTCGTCTACCGGCTCGCCTATGAGCCCATCGCCGAGGCAACTACGCTCCTGCTGCTGATCGTGGCGGTGGCCGTGCATTTCGCGATGGTGGGGCTCGGGCTCGTGATGTTCGGCGCGGAAGGTTCGCGCACGAACGCGTTCACCGACGCCACGTTCAACATCGGAAGCCTGTCGATCTCGGGGCAGAGTCTCTGGGTCATCGGCACGGCGGCGGTGCTGATCGTTGCGCTGTACTTTTATTTTGATCGCACCATCCCGGGCAAGGCGCTGCGCGCGACCTCCGTGAACCGGCTGGGCGCGCGCCTCGTGGGCATCGGCACGACCCAGGCCGGGCGGCTGGCATTCACGCTCGCGGCGGGCCTGGGCGCGCTGTGCGGCGTTCTGGTCGCGCCGCTCACCACCATCTACTACGACTCGGGCTTCCTGATCGGCCTGAAGGGCTTTGTGGGCGCCATCATCGGTGGCCTCGTGAGCTATCCGCTGGCCGCCGCGGGCTCCGTGCTGGTGGGCCTGCTGGAGTCGTACTCGTCGTTTTGGGCGAGCTCCTACAAGGAAGTCATCGTGTTCACGCTGATCATCCCCGTGCTGCTGTGGCGCAGCCTTTCCACGCCGCATGCCGAAGAGGAAGAGGAGTGACGCGATGAGACGACTGGTTCTGCATAACCGCTTCTTCTGGTTGTTCCTCGTGATCATGTTCGCGCTGCCGGTGCTGCCGCGCCCCGTGCACGTGCCCGAATACTGGATCACGCTGCTCAACTACATCGGCCTGTACTCGATTGTCGCGATCGGGCTCGTGCTGCTCACCGGCATCGGCGGGATGACGAGCTTCGGGCAAGCCGCGTTCGTGGGGCTCGGCGCCTATGCGACCGCGTACCTGACCACGCAATACGGTGTCTCGCCGTGGCTCGCGTTGCTCGTGGGCGTGGTGATCACGGCGCTCGTCGCGCTCGTGCTGGGGCTCGTCACCATGCGGCTCTCGGGGCACTTCCTGCCGCTCGGCACCATCGCCTGGGGCCTTGCGCTGTTCTTCCTGTTCGGCAATCTCGACATGCTGGGCAAGTACGATGGGATCAACGGCATTCCGGTGCTCAACGTGCTCGGCATCGATCTCGAATCGGGCCGCCATATCTATTACCTGATCTGGGTGGTCGTGCTGGCCTCGGTCGTCTCCGTTCAGAATCTGCTTAACAGCCGAACGGGCCGCGCCATTCGCGCGCTGCGCGGCGGCGGGCTGATGGCGGAGGCGATGGGCGTGAACACGGCCTGGATGCGCGTCGTGATCTTCGTCTATGCGGCGGTGCTCGCGGCGGTCTCGGGCTTTCTCTACGCCCACCTGCAGCGCGCGGTGAACCCCACGCCGTTCGGTTTGAACCATGGCATTGAATACCTGTTCATGGCCGTGGTGGGCGGCGTGGCGCACGTTTGGGGCGCGGTGCTGGGCGCGGCAATTCTCACTGTCCTGCAAGACTGGCTGCAGACGCTGCTGCCGAAGCTGCTGGGCGAGAACGGCAATTTCGAAATCATCGTGTTCGGTATTTTGATGGTGCTGCTCCTGCAATACGCACGGCGCGGCGTGTGGCCGTTTGTGGCGCGCTTCTTCCCTGGCGGGCCGCAGGCCCACGTACCCGAGCATGCCGAGCCCTTGCCGCAGCGCAGCAAGCCCGAAGCGGGCGAGTTGCTGCTGACCGTCGACAAGGCACGCAAGCAGTTCGGCGGTCTCGTCGCCGTCAACGACGTGAGTTTCGAGGTGAAGGCGGGGCAGATCATCGGCTTGATCGGCCCGAACGGCGCGGGCAAGTCGACCACCTTCAATCTCGTGACCGGCGTGCTGGAACCGACCAGCGGCGCGATCACGTTCCGCGGCGAGCGCATCGACGGTCTGACTTCACGTGAAATCGTTGCGCGCGGTATTGGGCGGACATTCCAGCATGTCAAGCTGCTGCCGACAATGACGGTGCTGGAGAACGTTGCCATTGGCGCGCATCTACGTGGCCACTCGGGCGTGCTACGTAGCGTCGTGAAGCTCAACACGGCGGAGGAAGGCCGTTTGATGAGCGAGGCGGCCCGGCAGATTCGCCGCGTTGGCCTGGAGCAGCACATGTACGACGAGGCCGGCAGCCTCGCGCTCGGCCAGCAACGCATTCTGGAGATCGCCCGCGCGCTTTGTTGCGATCCGACCCTGCTGTTGCTCGACGAGCCCGCAGCTGGCCTGCGTTATCAGGAAAAACAACAACTGGCCGGCCTGCTGCGCAGGCTGAGAGAAGAGGGGATGAGCGTGCTGCTGGTCGAACACGACATGGATTTCGTGATGAATCTCACCGATCGCCTGGTCGTGATGGAATTCGGCACGCGGATTGCGGAAGGGTTGCCGCAAGATGTGCAGCAGGATCCAGCGGTGCTCGAGGCTTATCTGGGCGGGGTGGAATGATGAATACTCCCGTACTCGAAGTCTCCGGGCTCGCGGTCCGCTACGGCAAGATCGAAGCGCTGCACAAGGCCGCGATCAAGGTGGGCGCGGGGCAGATCGTCTCCGTGATCGGCCCGAACGGAGCGGGCAAGTCCACGCTGCTCAACGCCATCATGGGCGCGCTGCCCGTCACGGGCCACGCCAACGGCCGGATTGCCTATTTGGGCGAGGAAATCGGCATGCTCCCGATCGAGCGGCGCGTCGCACGCGGCATGTGCCTCGTGCCGGAGAAGCGCGAGCTGTTTGCCTCGATGACCGTCGAAGACAATCTCGTGCTTGGCGCCTACCGCCGTAAGCGGGCAGGGGAGCGCAACTTTCTTGACCAGCTCGACCACGTGTTCCAGTTGTTTCCTCGGCTCAAGGAGCGGCGTGCTCAGGCGGCGGGCACGCTCTCGGGTGGCGAGCGTCAGATGCTTGCGGTCGGGCGTGCGTTGATGGGCAAGCCTGATCTGCTGATGCTCGACGAGCCTAGTCTCGGGCTGGCGCCGCTGATCGTGAAGGAAATCTTCCACATCATCAGCGCGTTGCGGCAGACGGGCGTGGCAACGCTACTGATCGAGCAGAATGCGCGGGCGGCATTGCAGATCTCCGACTACGGCTACGTGCTGGAAACGGGCGATCTGGCGCTGGAAGGGCCGGCGAACGAGCTGGCGCAGAATCCACGAGTGATCGAGACTTATCTCGGGCTGGCCAAGAAATCGGTCTGATCTCGTCAACCTCTGTAGAAAAGAGCGGCGTGTTTCACGTGAAACACACCGCTCTTTTTGTTTGGCGCCGGCATTTTTACTTCGTTTACAAAATTCGGGCGTGAGCGGCGAGAAACCCGAAACCGTTATAATTCGCGCATACCACTTTTTTCTGAGAAGGCTCACGCGGTCCATTCGTCCATGCGTGAGGTCCCGCCATGCTTTTTCCCACAGAATTTGACGTAATCGTCGTCGGCGGCGGTCACGCCGGCACCGAGGCTGCGCTTGCCGCTGCCCGTATGGGCGTGAAGACGCTCCTGCTCACGCACAACATCGAAACGCTAGGCCAGATGAGCTGCAATCCGTCGATTGGCGGCATTGGCAAGGGCCATCTGGTGAAGGAAGTCGATGCGCTGGGCGGCGCAATGGCCACTGCCACCGACGAAGGCGGCATCCAGTTCCGTATCCTTAATTCGTCCAAGGGCCCGGCCGTGCGTGCCACGCGTGCACAGGCCGACCGTATCCTGTACAAGGCGGCAATCCGTCGACGCCTGGAAAATCAGCCGAATCTCTGGCTGTTCCAGCAGGCGGTTGAGGATCTGATGGTCGAGGGAGACCGCGTTGTTGGGGCCGTGACGCAGGTGGGGCTCAGCTTCCGTGCGCATGCTGTGGTGCTGACGGCGGGGACGTTCCTCGACGGCAAGATTCACGTGGGCCTGAACAACTACACGGGCGGCCGCGCCGGCGATCCGGCGGCGGTGACGCTGTCGGCGCGCCTGAAGGAGCTGAAACTGCCGCAAGGCCGCCTCAAGACGGGCACGCCGCCCCGTATCGACGGTCGCTCGATCGACTTTTCGGTGCTCGAAGAGCAGCCGGGTGACCTTGATCCAGTGCCGGTCTTCTCGTTTCTCGGCCGCGCGGAGCAGCATCCAAAGCAGATTCCTTGCTGGGTGACGCACACCAATGAACGCACGCACGACATCATTCGCAGCGGTCTCGACCGCTCGCCTATGTATACAGGCGTGATCGAGGGGGTGGGGCCGCGTTATTGCCCGTCGATTGAGGACAAAATCCACCGTTTCGCCTCGAAAGAGTCGCATCAGATCTTCCTGGAGCCGGAAGGTCTTACGACAAACGAGTTTTACCCGAACGGGATCTCGACGAGCTTGCCGTTCGACGTTCAGCTTGAACTTGTGCATTCGATGCGCGGGCTGGAGCATGCACACATCCTGCGCCCTGGCTATGCGATCGAGTATGACTACTTCGACCCGCGTGGGCTGAAGGCCTCGCTGGAAACGAAGGTGATCAACGGTTTGTTCTTTGCGGGCCAGATCAACGGCACGACGGGCTACGAAGAAGCCGCGGCGCAAGGTCTGCTTGCCGGCATCAATGCCGGTTTGCAGGTGCAGGGTAAGGACGCGTGGTGTCCGCGCCGTGATCAGGCGTACCTCGGCGTCCTGGTCGATGATCTGGTGACACGTGGCGTTTCGGAGCCGTACCGCATGTTTACGAGCCGCGCGGAATATCGTCTGAGCCTGCGTGAGGACAACGCCGATATGCGCTTGACCGAGATCGGGCGACAGCTCGGTGTCGTCGATGATGTTCGCTGGGACGCCTTTAGCCGTAAGCGCGATGCTGTTTCACGTGAAACAGAGCGCCTGAAGTCGACCTGGGTGAATCCGAAGACGCTGGGCGCGGAGGAGGCGACCGCGCTTCTGGGCAAGCCCATCGATCGCGAATACAACCTCGCGGACCTGCTGCGTCGCCCGGGTGTGAGCTACGACGGTGTGTGCGGCCTGCGTGAAGGCGCTTGCGCGCCCGAAGCACCGCTCGCTGACGACGAGATTCTGCTTGCCCAGATCAAGGAGCAGATCGAAATCGGCATCAAATATCAGGGCTATATCGACCGTCAGGCCGATGAGATCGAGCGCAACGGCGCCCATGAGAATACACGTCTGCCCGAAGGCATTGATTACGCCGAAGTGCGCGGCTTGTCGTTCGAGGCGCGCCAGAAGCTGAATCAGTTCCGCCCCGAAACAATCGGTCAGGCATCGCGCATCTCGGGTATCACGCCGGCCGCAATCTCGTTGCTGATGGTTCACCTGAAGCGCGGCCTTGGCCGTCGGCGTCAGAATCCGTCCGATCAGAGCACCGACAACACGCCGGCGGCTCAATGACGGGGCGCTCTAGACAACCCGGCATCGCGGACCGCGATGCGCTCGCACGGCTGCTGAAAGAAGGCACGCAGACGCTCTCCCTCGAGTTGAGTGAGCGGCAGCACGAACAACTGCTGGCTTACGTTGCATTGCTGGCCAAGTGGAACGCCGTGTACAACCTGACGGCGATCCGCGATCCGCGTCAGATGCTTATTCAGCACATTCTCGATTCGCTCGCGATTCTGCCGCATTTGCCCACGCGCGCGGATGCCGCGGTGCTCGACGTCGGCTCGGGCGGTGGCTTGCCCGGCATCGTACTGGCGATTGCTCGCCCGGACTGGCAGGTCACGTTGAACGACATCGTGCAGAAGAAGTCGGCATTCCAGTCGCAAGCCAAGGCGGAATTGGGGCTCACGAATCTGTCTGTCGTGACAGGGCGCGTCGAATCGCTGCGTCCCGGTATCGAAGTGCCAAAAAAATTCGATCTGATCGTCTCGCGGGCATTCGCGGAACTGGCCGATTTCGTTACACTGGCCCGTCACCTCGTTGCGGACGGCGGTGCGATCTGGGCGATGAAGGGCGTGCGGCCCGACGCCGAGATCGAGCGCTTGCCGGCGGGTGCACGCACGCTGCAAACGATTCGCCTCACGGTGCCGCTGCTCGATGCGGAGCGGCATCTGACCGAAGTGGCGGTCGAGCCACTACCGGCAGTCTGATTCGCGACACAGTAACGTGATTCACTGGCCAGGATGGCCCAAGCCGAATGGCTGAGTAGCGCATCTGGCAGGACATGCGTTATAACGTAAGCAAACTTTTTAAGGCAGTAAAAAGGGACACACAAAAGATGGCAAAAATCTTCTGCGTTGCGAACCAGAAGGGCGGCGTCGGCAAGACGACGACAACGGTCAATCTCGCCGCGAGCCTCGCATCGCAGGGACAACGTGTCCTTCTCATCGATCTCGATCCGCAGGGCAATGCCACGATGGGCAGCGGCATCGACAAGGCGGCGTGCGAGAACACGGTTTATGAAGTGCTCGTCGACGGCGTTTCGGTGCCCGAGGCGCGCACGCGTCCCGAGCAACTGGGCTATGACGTGCTGCCCGCCAATCGTGAGCTGGCTGGCGCCGAAGTGGAACTGGTGACGGTCGAGCAGCGTGAGCGCCGGCTGAGGGCGGCACTTGCCCAGGTCGACGACGAATACGATTTCGTGCTGATCGATTGCCCGCCGGCGTTGTCCTTGCTCACGCTCAACGGGCTGTGCGCTGCGCACGGCGTCGTGATCCCGATGCAGTGCGAGTACTTCGCGCTCGAGGGGCTGTCGGACCTCGTGAACACGATCAAGCAGGTGCACGCGAACATGAATCGCGACCTGAAGATAATCGGTCTTTTACGCGTGATGTTCGATCCGCGCATCACGCTGCAGCAGCAAGTTTCGGAACAATTGAAGGAGCACTTTGGCGACAAGGTGTTCGACGCGGTGATTCCGCGCAATGTGCGGCTTGCCGAGGCGCCTAGCTATGGTTTGCCGGGCGTCGTGTTCGACCGCGCGTCGCGCGGCGCGCAGGCGTATGTGCAATTCGGCGCGGAAATGATCGAGCGCGTACGCGCACTCACCTTGACGCAGACTGGGGACGCACGATGAACGCAGTAGCACGCAAGAAGGGGCTGGGCCGAGGACTGGAAGCATTGCTCGGCGGCAGCGCGGACATTACCGAAGCGGTGAAGATCGATGGCGCGCCCAATACGCTCGCGCTCACGCAGATGCAGGCGGGCAAGTACCAGCCGCGTACGCGCATGGACGAAGGCGCGTTGCAGGAACTCGCGGCGAGCATTCGGGCGCAGGGGCTGATGCAGCCGATTCTCGTGCGCCCGGTCGGCCCCGAGCGTTACGAGATCATCGCCGGCGAGCGGCGCTTCCGCGCGGCGCACATTGCCGGTCTCACAGAAGTGCCGGTGCTCGTGAAGGACGTGCCCGATCAGGCCGCCGCCGCGATGGCGCTGATCGAGAACATCCAGCGCGAAGACCTCAATCCGCTAGAAGAGGCGCAGGGCATCCAGCGTCTGCTCGACGAATTCAGCTTCACGCACGAGCAGGCCGCGGAGTCGGTGGGGCGCTCGCGCAGCGCGGTGTCGAACCTGCTGCGTCTCCTGAATCTTGCCGCACCGGTGCAGACCATGCTACTCGCAGGCGATCTCGACATGGGGCACGCGCGCGCGTTGCTCGCGGTCGATGCCGCCACACAGATCACACTCGCCAATCAGGTGGTCAACAAGCGCATGTCGGTGCGTGAAACGGAGAAGCTCGTTTCGAGCACCACCAAAGCCGCGCCCGCGGTGAAGGCAAAGGCCGCGCACGATGGTGGCCGCGACACGCGCCGCCTCGAAGATGAGCTATCCGATTTGCTGGCCGCGACGGTCAAGATCAAACTTGGCCGGAGAGGGCGTGGTCAGCTCACCGTCGATTTCGGCGACCTCGATGCGCTCGATGGTATTCTGCTTCGCCTGCGTGGCGAGACTGCCGTTTGAATTGACGCTCGCAGTCGTTCCCGGTGCGTGAATCCGATGCGGCCAGGCGTGGCCCGCTAAGCCTGCTGTGCCGGGCTGGTGCGTTCGCGCTCGCCGAGCCGGTTTTGTCGATACTCGTTGCCGCGCTCGTGGTGCTGCAGGTTTGCGCGCCGCGCGCCTGGTCCACGCTCCCGGCGCTGGTCGACTGGCAAACGGTGATGACGCTCGCCGGCCTGCTGATTCTGACCAAGGCGCTCGAATATTCAGGATTCCTGACATGGGTGGCGCATCGCCTCGTGCACCGGATTCGCTCCGAGCGTGCGCTCGCGTTGCTCCTCGTCGCATTCGCGGCGCTGCTTTCGACGGCGGTGACGAATGACGTCGCGCTATTTGTCGTAGTGCCGCTCGTGCTGTCGTTGCACCGGCTCACACCGCTGCCGCTCAAGCGACTGGTCATCGTGATCGCGCTTGCCGTGAATGCGGGCTCGGTGCTCACGCCATTAGGCAATCCACAAAACCTGTTTCTTTGGCAATTAAGCGGTGCGTCATTTGGTCGCTTCGTTGCGGCGCTCGCGCCGCTGTGTGCGCTGCTGATGGTGCTGCTGTTGGTGCTCGCGGCGCTGCTATTTCGGCCGCGACCACTCGATCTGACGAAGGACGTGGAAAGACACCCGGTCGATCGCGCGCTGGCTGGCGTGGCCGCATTGCTTTTCGTTGCATTCGTGCTGCTCGCCGATACACATCGCGCGGGCATCGCGCTTGCCGGCGTTGGCGCTGGCTTCCTCGTCTGGCGCACGCGCATCGTCCTGAAGATCGACTGGCTGCTGTTGCTGATCTTCGTGCTGATGTTCATCGTGCTGCGCAGCGCCGCCGCGCTGCCGTGGATCCATCACGCACTGACGAACCTCGAGTTGCAGACGCCGCTGCGCGCCTACGTCGCCGGCACCGTACTTTCACAGGGCATCAGCAACGTGCCTGCCGCCATTGTGCTTGCGGGCTTCACGCATGACTGGCGCGCCCTGGCGTTCGGTGTGAGCGTCGGCGGATTCGGACTTGCCATCGGCTCGCTGGCGAATCTGATCGCCGTGCGTCTCTCGGGCGAGCGAGGCGTGTGGCTGCCGTTCCATTTGATCTCTATCCCGTTCTGGGCGATCGCCGTGCTTGGTGGCGGAATAGTGTTGTATTTTTTCTGACAGAAAATAACAATGCGGCGACATAGCCAGCGTTCCAAGGTAAAATCGCGCCCCGTTTTGCCTGGCTCTCCTGACGTTCGAACAGTTCCTTACAATTTCCGTTACCTGTCGCGTAATAGTGAGTTTTCCGCATGATGAAGTAGTATTTCATACGTGTTATAGAACGGCCTAAAGTCTTGAATTGGCTGCAACTATCGCTTACAATCGCCCGGATTTATTTGGTTGGCGGCGCCGTAAGCGCGTTGCAAGAAATCGGGCGGAAGCCAAATATCCGGAATAACGCAATCGTGGGTCAGAGGCCAGACGAAGCGCCGCAGGCGCATGAAGGGCCCGATGGTCCACAACGCGGAGCCGACGCATCCCGCCAGGGGCAGGGTGCGGGTCGGGACAAAGGAAAAGCTGCTTCTGCTCGTGACGATCTCAAGGCCGGGTCCGGTGAGGATCGCACTACGGATCACAACGCGCGATGGGATCAGCTAGACGCCGACCAGCAAGATAACAACGACATCGTTCCGCTCACCCGGGCCGAAGCCGAGCAACTCTTCGGCGCACAGGTGAGTCGCCCGTCGCGCGTCACGCCGTTTCGTGTCGTGGCAGCGCAAGTGGTTTTGTCCCTGGTTGCCGCGTTGTTGTGGTGGCTGTTCTATAAGCCGCCGGGGGCGACTGCGCCGGACGCCGTGGTGCTGTCCGCGCTGCTGGGGGGAGCGATCTGCTGGATACCCGGCGCGCTGTTCGCGGCGCGCCTGAAGCAGTTGAGCAGGGCCGGCACGGTGTTTAACTGGATGCTCGGCGAAGCAGTCAAGATGGGGGCGACGATTGCGATGTTCGTTGCCATTGCGTTCTGGTATCACGACGTGCAGTGGATCCCGTTGCTCGTCACTTACCTGATCGTATTGAAGACATACTGGATCGCGCTCGCGTGGCGCTGACCGGCCGCTGGCAACGCTCCGCCTTTCGTGTGAAGGGCGTCGAGGCGGGCAGGGCGGCAAGGCGGTTGGCACATGGTGGAGTGGGACTCGATCCGAGGCGGCGCGTTCCCGCAATAGAGCATTGCGCGGGAATGGCCGGAACCGATTTTCGACAATTTGGGTGGTTTTAACGATATGGCAGCCAGCGAAGGAACGAGCGCTCCGGGTCCGTCCGAGTACATTGCGCACCACTTGCAGAACTTTGCCACTGGGCATCAGACGTCGATCGTCGACTTCCATGTGTGGAACATCGACACGCTGTTCTGGTCGATTCTTTGCGGCATCGTGACCCTCCTCATCCTGCGTCTCGCTGCGCGCAAAGCGACTCCGGGCGTGCCGGGCCGCTTCCAGTGCGCCATCGAAATGCTGGTCGAGATGGTCGAGGACCAGTCGAAGTCCATCGTCCACGGCAACCGTACCTTCATCGCGCCGCTCGCGCTGTTCGTGTTCATCTGGGTCGCGCTCATGAACTCGCTCGACTTCATTCCCGTCGACCTGCCCACGCGCGTGATCGGCTGGCTCGGCCTGAGCGAAGTGTTCCCGCATCAGCGCATCGTCCCGACGGCCGACCTGAACGGCACGTTCGGCATCGCGCTCGGCGTGTTCGTGCTGATGATCTATTACAACCTCAAGATCAAGGGCCCGGGCGGCTTCGTGCACGAGCTGCTGTCGGCCCCGTTCGGCTCGCATCCGCTCCTGTGGATTCCGAACCTTGCACTGAACATCATCGAGTTCGTCGCCAAGACGGTTTCGCTCGCCCTGCGGTTGTTCGGCAACATGTATGCAGGCGAGCTGCTGTTCCTGCTGATCGCGCTGCTGGGCGGTCTGTGGAGCTTCGGCGCGGACACGACGGTGCTTGGCTTCATCGGCCACGTGATTGCGGGCAGCGTCTGGGCGGTCTTCCACATCCTGATCGTTCTGCTGCAGGCGTTCATTTTCATGATGCTGACGCTGGTGTACATCGGCCAGGCACACGACAAGCACTAAGTGCTCGTCAAACCAGATTTGCAGTTTTATAAATCCCCAGTTCCAAAAAATCTCACAAAGGAGTGATCATGCAAGCTTTCATCGCCAACATCCAGGGTTTCACGGCCATCGGTATCGGCATCATCATCGGCCTGGGTGCAATCGGCGCCTGTATCGGTATCGGCCTGATGGGCGGCAAGTACATCGAAGCCTGCGCACGTCAGCCTGAGCTGATGAACCCGCTGCAGACGAAGATGTTCCTGCTGGCTGGTCTGATCGACGCGGCGTTCCTGATTGGCGTGGGTGTTGCAATGCTGTTCGCGTTCGCTAACCCGCTGCTCTCGAAGCT
>JAITTX010000378.1 GCA_031286755.1 Paraburkholderia sp. | reverse complement strand
GAACGTGCTGGCGATGGCGGCGGCGTAATAGCCGTACACCATGAAGTCGTACATTTCCAGAAAGTTGCCGCTGACCGCGCGAAACACGGTGCGGGCTTTCGATTCTCCCGGCGCGGCGTTGATGGCTGTAGACATGTTGGACATCCTTGCATGTTGGACGAGTGCACCCCGATGGCCGTGTGGGCCGCCGTGCTGCTCGCCGTGTGGCGTGATTCGATGTTGAAAACGCCGTTGAAACGCGGTTGAAAATAAAGCGACTGCTGGCGATGGGTTCGCCGGATCAGGGCGAGCCCTTCACGAATTCGTTCGTGTAGGTCTTCGACAGATCGACATGCCGGGCCGTCAATCCCGAACCTGCCGTCATCAGCACCTTCAGCACGGTTTGCGGCGCGCCGTCGGGCATCAGACCGTCCGGCGAGAACGCGCCTTGCGCCGAGGCGAGCGCGCGCACATAACCGGCGCGGTCGTTGCCGATCACCTCGGGCGGCAGCACGGCGGCGATCTGCTCCGCCGAATGCGTGCCGATGAAGCGCAGCGCGCGCGTGAGCGCATGCACCATCTGCCCGGTCTCGCGCTGATGCGCGAGCATCCAGCTGCGCCGCAGATAAAGGCACGCGCCCGCATATGGGCCGCCGAGCCAGCGCTGCGTGTCCTCCACCGTGCGCATGTCGACCACCGCATGGGCGGCACCGCTCGTCAACAGGCGCGTGGCCGTGGGTTCCTCGACCATGCCCGCGTCGATCGTGCCGCGCTCGAAGGCCTCGGCGAAGCGCGTGTCGGAGGCGAGCGGCACGACCGTGTAGTCGCCCGACGCCACGCCCGCGCGGGCCAGCAAAAAGCGCGTGAGCACCCACGTGGAGGCGCCGAATCCCGTCACGCCGAGGCGCTTGCCGCGCGCCGCTTGCATGGCCGCAGGGTTGGGCTTCGTGTTCAGTGCCGCCGCTTTCATCGCGGTGGCGTCGGCCAGTTCACGGCCGCCCTCCGAATGCGCCGATGCCAGCTCGGCAAGGCCCGCCGCGCGTTGCAGCACCACGACCGAAAGCACGTCCTGGCCGCGGCTCTGCAAGTCGAGCGTGTGGTCGTAAAAGCCCACCGCGCCTTCGATCGCGCCGGCGATCAGCTCCGTGGAGGTGTCGATGCCCGCGGGCCCCGAGACCACCTGCACATCGACGCCTTCATCCTTGAAGTAGCCCAGCTGCGAGGCCAGCACGGTCGGCAGATAGACGATCTTCGACATGCCTCCCATCATCAGCCGGATCGGCTCGGCGCGCGCCACCGGGGCGGCGCCAAGCGCGATACAGAGCAACAGAGCGCGGCCGAGATGCTGGGCGCCGGAAAGCATGACTGCGTGACTCCTCATGACCGGCGGCTTGCCGGAATGGGGGGAAGTATAAGAAAGCGTGGCCTTCTGATTGCTTTCCGTTCGAAAGGGATTTTCTCGGTATTTACCCCCGTATTTACCCGGGGGCGTTCGTGCGGGCGAGGCATCACGGGCGCGCGATGCGTGGCGCGACTCCCCTTACAATAGTGCCAGTTCCCCTTCGCCGCCATCACGAGACCATGACACGAGACCCCCGCCTCAGCCTCAACGCGCGCCAGCAGGCGTTGCTCGAATGGGTGCAGCGCGATGGCTTCGTGACCGTGGACGATTTCGCCGGGCATTTCGGGGTCACACCGCAGACCATCCGCCGCGACATCAACTGGCTCGCCGACATGAACCTCCTGCGCCGCTACCACGGCGGCGCGAGCCTGCCCACGAGCGCGGAGAACGTCTCCTATAGCGCGCGGCAGCAGATGTTCCATGAGGAGAAGCGGCGCATCGGCGCGCTCGCGGCCTCGCACATTCCCGATCAGGCTTCGCTGTTCATCAACCTCGGCACCACGACCGAGGAGGTCGCGCGCGCGCTCAACCGCCATCGCGGCCTGCGCGTCATCACGAACAATCTGAACGTGGCGAGCATGATGAGCGGCTACCCGGAATGCGAGGTGCTCATTACGGGCGGCATCGTGCGGCCGTGGGACAAGGGCATCGTGGGCGAGCTGACCATCGACTTCATTCGCCAGTTCAAGGTGGATTACGCGATCGTCGGCACCTCGGCGATCGAGACCGACGGCACGCTGCGCGACTTCGACACACGCGAGGTGCGCGTGGCCGAAGCGATCATCCAGCACGCGCGCACCGTTTATCTGGTGACGGATCATTCGAAATTCGGCCGGCCCGCGCTCGTGCGCCAGGGGCATCTGAGCCAGATTCACGCGCTCTTCACCGACAAACCGCTGCCCGCCGAAATGAGCGAGACCGTGGCGCTGGCGGGCACGGCCGTGTACGTCGCCGATTAGGCCGCTCCCGGGCTTTCGTTCTGGCCCGCCGGCGCGATTCGTGCGCCAAAACGAAAGCAATACGAACACGATTCGAAAATTTTCGCGCCAAGCGATGTTCGCTCCAGGCTCCTGACCCGGCGCTCACCCATACCTGAATTTCTGCCCGATATTTGGGAAAATCACGCTTAATCCGGCTATTTTCGAGCTGTTGCGACCGCTTTTCCTCATTCTCCCACGGCGCCGAAAAAACGAACTTTACTTTTTCGTTTTTGTTCGTTAAATTTCGGATTCGAACATTCTTGGTTCGATCCTGGACTGGCATTCGGGCCCCTCGGAGCCCCTCCACCAGGATCGGCAGCATCACCCGGACTATCAGGAAACGCAGGTGACTCAACAGCA
>JAITTX010000360.1 GCA_031286755.1 Paraburkholderia sp. | reverse complement strand
GATGAGCGCGTCGGCATCGGCGATCAAATCGAGTGCGCGCGCAACGTCCTCTGCGCGCTTCAGATCGAGCGCCACGTGCTCGCGTGCGCGCGCGAGCGGATCGTGAGCGGGTGGCGTTTCACCCGCGCGGCCGATGCGGATCACGCGCGCGCCCATTTGCGCGAGCAGCATGCCGCAGAACGGCGCGGGCCCGAGGCCCGCGAATTCCACGACCGTTACGCCTTGCAGCGGTTGAATCATGTCTTGCGTCTCCTGAAGCGGTTTTCGTTGTTTCGTTGTGCTTCCGCGCCTTCACAAGGTGCGCGCGATGATTTCCTTCATGATCTCGTCGGTGCCGCCGTAAATGCGCATCACGCGCGCATCCACCCAGGCAGTGCCCACCACGTACTCCGACATATAGCCGTAGCCGCCGTGCAATTGCAGGAACTCGTCGAGCAACTGGTTCTGCAGCTCGGTGGCGTTGAGCTTGGCCATGGCCGCATCCGAGGGCGAGAGCTCGCGGCGCAGGTGCCGCGCGATGCAGTCGTCCACGTAGATGCGCACCATCTCGGCCTTGGCGCGCGCGTGCGCGAGCTTGAAGCGCGCGTTCTGGAAATCGAAGATCGCCTGGCCGAACACCTTGCGATCGCGCGTGTACTGGATCGTGCGCTCGAGCATGCCTTCGATGGACGCGGCGGCCCGCACGGCGATCACGAGCCGCTCCTGCGCGAGCTCGCGCATGAGGTACGAGAAGCCGGCGTTTTCGTCGCCGAGCCGCTGCGCAACGCAAACGCGCACGTCCTCGAAAAAGAGCTCCGAGGTGTCCTGCGCGCGCAGGCCGATCTTCTCGAGCTTGCGGCCCTTGCCGAAGCCCGGCGTGCCGTCCTCCACCACGATCAGCGAAACGCCTTTCGAGCCGAGTTCCGGCGCGGTCTTGCAGACCACGATCACGAGGCTCGCGTTCTGCCCGTTCGTGATGAAGGTCTTCTGGCCGTTGATGACATAGTCGCTGCCTTCGCGCTTCGCCGTCGTGCGCACCGACTTCAGGTCGCTTCCGGTGCCGGGCTCGGTCATGGCTATCGCGCCGATGTGCTCGCCGCGCGCGAGCTTGGGCAGCCACTCGCGCTTTTGCTCCTCGGTGCCGTAGGCGTGGATATAGGGCGCGACGATGTCCGAGTGCAGCGGGAAGCCAATGCCGCTCGCGTTCACGCGCGCGAGCTCCTCGATCAGGATGGCCGCGTGGCCGAAGTCGCCGCCGCCGCCGCCGTATTCCTCGGGAATCGTGCAGCACAGCAGACCTTCGGCGCCGGCGCGCAGCCAGACCGATTTGGGCACGATGCCTTCGCGCTCCCATTGCTGATGGAACGGCACGATCTCGCGCTCGACGAAGCGGCGGACCTGCTCGCGGAAAAGCTCGTGGTCTTCGCGGAAGATGCTGCGCATGAGGGCGCTCTCCTGACTGATCTTGATTGACGATGGTGATTTAAATGATTCGATATCCTGATGGATGTCAGGCGGGAGCGCCGGTGCGATAGCGCTCCTTCAGCAGGCGCCGCAGCAGCTTGCCGTTGTCGTGGCGCGGCAGCGCGTCTTCGAAGTCCACCGAGCGCGGCACCTTGATGTGCGAGAGCCGCTCGCGGCAGAACGCCAGCAGCGCCTCGGCAAGCTCGGGGCTCGCGGCGTCGCGCTCGCGCAGTTGCACGACGGCCTTCACGGCCTCGCCGAATTCGGCATGCGGCACGCCGATCACGGCCACGTCGGCCACGGCCGGATGCTCGGCGAGCACGTTCTCGATCTCCTGCGGATAGACGTTCACGCCGCCGCTGATGATGAGGTCGGCGCGCCGGTCGCTCAGGTACAGATAGCCTTCGGCGTCCACGTGGCCGATGTCGCCGTAGGTGGCCCAGCCGTGCCGGTTGAAGACGCTTTGGGTCTTGGCCGGGTCGTTGTGATACTCGAACGTGGGGCCGCCTTCGAAGAACACGCGGCCGATTTCGCCCGCGGGCAGATCGCGGTCTTCGTCGTCAACGATATGCAGCGTGCCGTACTTCGAGCGCCCGACCGAGCCGCGATGCGCGAGCCATTCCTCGGGGCCGATCGCGGTGAGCCCCACGCCTTCCGAGCCCGCGTAGTACTCGTGGATCACCGGGCCGAACCAGTCGATCATCTGCTGCTTGACGAGCGGCGGGCAGGGCGCGGCGGCGTGAATCGCCACTTTCAGGCTGCTCACGTCGTAGCGCTCGCGCACCGCCGCAGGCAGGTTGAGCATGCGGATGAACATCGTCGGCACCCACTGGCTATGAGTGACGCGGTGGCGCTCGATGGTGTCGAGCGCCAACTCCGGGTCGAACTTGCGCAGCACGATGATGCTGCAACCCACCCGCAGCGCACGGATGAGGTAGCGCAGCGGCGCCGCGTGATAGAGCGGCGCGGTGCTCAAATAAACGGAGTCCTGATCGAATCCAAAGCTCTTGCGCCACGAGGCCATCTCGGTGTCGTCGACGGCGCGCCGCTCCCACGGCACGAGCGGCTTGAGGACGCCTTTGGGCAAACCCGTCGTGCCCGACGAGTAGAGAAAATCGCGTCCCTGGGCACAGGCGGGCAGCGGCGCGTGCGGATTCACGCGCGCGAGCGCATCGTTGAGCGAGACGAAGCCGGGCGGCGGCGCGCAATCCACGGCGTCGTCCGCGGCCGCCATGAAGCAGGCCACGCCCTGCGTGGCGCCCTCGGCCACGAGCGACTGCGCGAGCTCGCCCATCGCCTGCGAGACGATCAGCACGCGCGCGCCGCAGTCCCTGAGGACATGGGCGATCTCGCGCGTCTTCAACTGGATGCTGATGGGGGTGTAGTAGAGGCCGGCGCGTTCGGCGCCGACGGCAAGCACGGCCAGCGCGGGATGATTCTCGAACAACAGCGCGATGCCGTCGCCGGGTTGCAGGCCGAGGCCGATCAGCCAGTGCGCGCTCCGGTCCGCGCGTTCGTTCAGTGCTGCGTAAGTGAGGACCTCATTGGTGCCGGCAAGGCGCAGGGCTGCCTTGCCGGGTGCTGCGACTGCTAGTTCGCGGACACGCTCCACGGTCTCGTCTCCATGTCGTGCGCGGCGCCAGTCACGCTGCCGAGCGCTGCCTCCACGCGCCTGACCAGCGACATCAGCCGGGGGGCGATGTCGTCGGTCAACTGGTTGCCGCTGATGTTGAATACCGCAATGGAACAACTGAAAACCCAATACTCGTCGTCGATGGGCGAAGCGAGCGGAATCGCCACCGAGTGAATTTCGCGCTGCATGTCGCCGTGCGAGACCGTGCAGCCGTAGTCGCGCAATTCCTGCTGCGCCTGCGCGAGGCGCTGCGCGAGCAGCTCGCCCTTGGCCGGGTCGCGCGTGAGCGTCTCTTGCAGATATTGCTCGCGCTCGGGCACCGGCACGCTCCACAGATATGCGCGGCCCGAAGCCGTGCGCGAGAGCGAGAGCCGCGTGCCGATCTCCGAGCGGTACACGGCGCTGCCCGTGCCCTGGGCGACCTCGGCATAGGCGAGGTTCAGGCGATAGCCGACCGCGAGCGTCACCTGGCCCTGACAGTAGTCGGCCAGCTCCTGCATCAGCGGCCGCGCGAGCTGGCGGATCGTCATGCGGCCGAGCGCGGGCGCGGCGAGGCTCAGCATCTCCGTGCCCAGCACGTACTTCGAAATGCGCTCGGAGTAGCGCAGCAGGCCGAATTCGCACAGCGTGTTGATGAGCCGCAGCGCCGTGGGCTTGGGCAGCCCGGTGCGCTCCACCAGTTCGCGCGCCGAGAGTTCCGAGGCGCCCATCGAAAAGCATTGCAGGATCCGCACGCCGCGCGCGAGCGCGCTTACGAGCGTGGAATCGGGCTGCGATTCTGCTGCGGCATCGTCGGTGCGAGGGGTGGCCATGTCGGTCATTTCGGGTTCCTTCTTCGAGGGTGAGGGCGCTGCAAGCCGGGTTGGGGCGAGCGCGGCCCGCCTGGCGGCAAACCCGGCATTCTAGCTTTCACCTGTGGGCTGGAACGATTTTTCAAGACAACTGGCTCATTTTTTTGCAACGACGGTGCTTTGCCGCGCTTCATCGGGCGGCCGGAGGCGCTTCCGTGTCCGAATTTCGATCTTTCGGGTTCGAATCAGGGTCCTAGTGTTGCGGATTGAGTTACATAAATCAACAAAAATGATCCTTAAGAATCGAAAAATGTTAACCACTATTGAATTTTCGAGACGATGTGGTGTATTTTGATTCGAGCGAATCATTTTTCGAGGGGCGCACGGCGCAGGCTGGTTCAGCGAAGTTGCGCCGCCTCCGGCTTCCACCCCATCAACCATTGAGCGAACCATGATCCAGAGCGCGGTAATCGTCGATGCAGTGCGCAGTCCCATGGGCCGGACCAAGGCGGGCGGCGCCTTCGTCGACCTGCATCCGGTCGACCTGCTTTCGCAGGTGCTCCAGCAACTCGTCGAGCGCAACGACCTCGACCCCGGCACCGTGGACGACGTCATCATCGGCTGCGTGAGCCAGGTGGGCGAGCAGGCCTCCACGCCGGGCCGCGCCGCCTGGCTGGCGGCGGGCTTCCCGCAGCACGTGCCGTCCACCACGGTCGAGCGCAAATGCGGTTCGAGCCAGCAGGCCCTGCATTTCGCGGCGCAGGCCGTCATGGCGGGCGTCAACGAGATCGTCATCGCGGGCGGTGTGGAGTCGATGAGCCGCGTGCCGATGGGCTCGTCGCGCATCGGCCGCGACCCCTACGGCGCGCGCTTTCATGCGCGCTATCCGCAGGGGCTCGTGGGGCAGGGCGTGAGCGCCGATCTGGTCGCGCAGAAGTGGGCGCTCACGCGCGAGGCGCTGGACGCCTACGCGGCCGAGTCGCACCGCCGCGCCGATGCCGCGCGCGCAGCGGGGCAGTTCGCGCGTGAGATCGTGCCGATCGAAGTACAGGGTGAAAGTGGGGCGCGCCGCGTGGACACCGATGAAACCATCCGCGCGGGCACCACGGTCGAGCGCCTTGCCGGTCTCGCGCCTTCGTTCGAGGACGCCGCGCTGGCCGCGCGCTTTCCGGGCCTTGGCTTCAACGTGACGGCGGGCAACGCCTCGCAGATCTCGGACGGCGCGGCGGCGCTGCTCGTGATGAGCGAGCAGAAGGCCGCGCAACTGCGCCTCAAGCCGCGCGCGCGCATTGTCTCGTTCGATGTTTGCGGCGACGACCCGCTGATGATGCTCACCGCGCCGATTCCCGCCACCGAGCGCCTGCTGAAGAAGGCCGGGCTCTCGATTGGCGATATTTCGCATTTCGAAGTGAATGAGGCGTTCGCCGCGGTCCCGCTTGCGTGGCAGAAGGCGCTGGGCGCGGACGCGGCGCGCCTGAACCCCGCAGGCGGAGCGATTGCGCTGGGGCATCCGCTGGGCGCCTCGGGCGCGCGCCTCATGACCACGATGCTCAACGCGCTCGAACGCAGCGGCGGCCGTTATGGCTTGCAGACGATGTGCGAGGCGGGCGGCATGGCCAACGCGACGCTCATCGAGCGCCTGTGAAGCGACCAGCGACAACGAGACGGAGAGCAACGACATGGAATTGAAGGGAGCGGTAGCCGTGGTGACGGGCGGCGCATCGGGGCTTGGCCTCGCGAGCGTGAAGCAACTGCTGGAGAAGGGCGCGCAGGTCGTGATCGCCGACCTCGCAGGCTCTCGCGGCGCGGCGGTGGCCGACGAGCTGGGCCCGGCGGCAAGCTTTGTCCCCGCCGACGTCACCAGCGAGGCGGACATGACGGCCGTGTTCGACGCGGCAACGCGGCTTGGCCCGCTGCGCGCGCTCGTGCACTGCGCGGGCCGTGGCGGCGCGGTGCGGCTGGTCGAGAAAGACGGCTCGCCGGGCTCGCTCAAGGCCTTTGAAGACGTGGTGCGCGTGAATCTCATCGGCACCTTCAACGCGCTGCGGCTGGCGGCGGCGGCCATGGCGCGCAACGCGCCCAATGCGGGCGGCGAGCGCGGGGCGTGCGTGCTGACCGCATCGGTGGCGGCCTATGAAGG
The DNA here is from genome assembly GCA_031286755.1 of Paraburkholderia sp. GTDB lineage: Bacteria > Pseudomonadota > Gammaproteobacteria > Burkholderiales > Burkholderiaceae > Paraburkholderia. The sequence continues at coordinate 9,722 of JAITTX010000360.1, read as the reverse complement.
GCAGATCGGCCAGGTGCCGTATGCGTCGTCGAAGGCGGGCGTGGTGGGCATGACGCTCGTGGCCGCGCGGGATCTCGCGAGCAAGGGCATTCGCGTGTGCACCATCGCGCCGGGCCTCTTCGATACGCCGCTGCTCGCGCGCCTGCCCGAGGAGATCCGCGATTCGCTCGGCAAGATGGTGCCGTTCCCGCCGCGCCTGGGCGAGTCCGACGAGTTCGCTTCGCTCGCGCTGCACATTCTCGAGAACCCCATGCTCAACGGCGAGACGATCCGCCTGGACGGCGCGATTCGCATGCAGCCGCGCTGACGGGCCGTCCAGGCGCTCACGGAAGGGCGACCCGTGAGCGCCGTGGACAACGGGAGGCAATTCGCCGGGAACCGAGTCCCCTGCGAACCTGCGGGCATTCATTCGCTGCGCGCGCGAGCTGCGTAAAATACATATGTACTGCCCGCAACGGGGTGCATGGGCGCTTTGCGCATCGATCATGCATCGGCCCCGCATCTATCCGCATTGATCCTGTGGGCGCCCGGTCCCCGCTTCGGCGGGCCGGGCGCCCGGGAATCGAGGGCGGGCGGTTAACCGTCGAGAGCAGGTTGCCGTCTCCCCTTTACCGTTCGTGAACCAGCGTATCCGTCCCCCCCTGCCGCCTGAATGGCCCTTTCCGCCGAGCCGCGATGTCACGGGCCGCACGTTCGGCGATCTGGTCGCGCTCCAGTATCGTGGCGCCGGCGTGTGGCTTTGGAAGTGCCGCTGCGGCGCGCACGTGACGGCCGGGCTGGAAGAGGTGGAGAGCGGCCGCACGCGGGATTGCGGCTGCCGCGAGCAGCGCCGCGTGTGGCGGTCCCGGCCGGGCTCGCCCGCACTGCGGGGCGGCGAGGTGTTCGGCCAGTTGACGACGCAGCGATACGCCGGCAATGGCTTGTGGGTTTGCCGGTGCGAGTGCGGCGGCGAAGTGACCGTGAGCGCCGGGCGCCTGCGCCTGGGCCAGGCGCGTTCGTGCGGCAACTGCCCTGGCGCTTCGAGCGACTGAGCGGCGCGGCCCGCTGGGTTGGCTCAGGGCCTGCGAAGAGCCTGTGTGCCCCGGCGCCGGAGACTAATGCGGCAAGGCTGGCGGGAGCGCTCGGGAATACGCTGAAGGCGTGGCCGCCTCGTCGAGCGCATCGAAGATGCCAGCCACGCCCTCGGTAACGCCATTCCATTGGTCGGGCGCACACGTGCCGACGATCTCATCCCAGAAGGACTCCGAACCATATTGCAGGCGCTGCGCATGCAGGCGCCGCGTGTAGAGCTGCAGATCGAACTCCGCCGTAGTGCCCGTCGCGCCCACGAGACCATGCGCGCCGTTCGCGACGAGCGGCGCCGCGCGGCTCGCGCGCGCCTTGGCAATCGCGCTCGCGAGGCGCTGCTGGCCGCTGCGATGCGCGGCGCAGCCCATCTGCGCGGCCGTGCGCGTGGCCTCGACATGCCTGGCCATCACGCTTAACTGCTGCTGCGCGGCCTGGGGCTTGCCGTTCGGGCGGACGGGCTGCTCGCGTTCGTTCACGTAGGCGCGGGTGATGTCGAGCACGCGCTGCATCGCGCCCGCCATCATCGCCGCGGTCACGAGCGCGCCCAGTTCGGCAATGCCGCGCGCGGGCAATGCGTGCGCCGTGCGCGGGTCGAAGCGCACGGTGGCGTCCAGTCCGTCGCCGTGCTTTTCCACGCAGGCCGTGTCGAGCGAGACGAGATACGTACCCGCCGCAGTCTCGACCACGACCGCATCGGCCACCTGCCCATAGGGCACGAAGGCCATGCGCTGCGTGGCGTCGGCCATCGCCAGCGCGATGGGGCCGCGCGGCGCTTCCACCTGCGCGGCGGCCAGCAGATGGCGCGCGAGCATCGTGTGCGCGGCGGGCAGCGGCAAGGCGTGCTGGCCGAACGCGAACAGCACGCCTGCGGCCTCGGCGAGCGGCAAGTCCGCGCCGCCCTGCGCCTCGGGCACGAGCGCGTCCAGAAAGCCGAGCGCTTCGAGTTGCCGCCAGAGCTCGCGGCCCGCGCGGCGGTCATGCGCCGCTTCCACACCGCGCACGAATTGCGGTGTGCAGAGGTTGGCGAGCACGGTTTGCGCCGAAGCGGTCAGCCTGTCGTCCATACGTTTCTCCTCCGTCATGTCGCGTCCCCCTGTTTTTCTTGCGGGAGGCTCGCGTGCGAGTAATGCACTGGCTCGCGGGCGCCGCCTGAGTCCGTCCCGATTCTAGGAGCGCGGTCAAGACGAAGCAAACGAAAAAATATCGGCGCTGCGGCGATCCGCACATTGTGCGAGGCCTCGCTGCATGAATTCGCAAAAGGAAATCGCGCGAGGCGCCCGTGCCGTCTGGGGTATACGCCGAGGCGCCGGAAGTGTTGTGGCGTTGTTCCGGTTCGCGCATCAATGCATTTCGGAATTGGAAACGGCGTTGCGCGCGCTATCCGTGGCAACGTTGGCCGACTAGTTGCATATGCAATTGACTCGCGGCTTTGCATTTGTCCCGGGTGTGCGATCAGAACGCGATAAAGGGTTTTCCCCTGGGCCTCCGGCGTGCCGGCCAGCTTCACGGGGGCTAGGGGCAATTGCCGACTTCCACCGAGCCGAACGCCGGCTTCTCCGAAAACAAATTGTTAGCCTGGCGGCGCTCGACCACACTGGCACCTGTTCAATCTCGGCAAACCCGGCGCAGCAGACGTTCGGGCAGACCGATTGCCTGGCCGGAACGAGACCCCGCAGGCTGCCTGCCCGCCCCTGGTGCCGCTGACGAATGATTCGAAATGCGAACTAAAACGAGGCTGCAAATCTTCATACAGAACGCCCGCAAGGCGACGGAGGAGACATGACCCGATTGAAGCCGCGCGCCGCCCAGGCGCGCCGAGCCGCCGCGTGTGCCTTGCTTGCGCCGCGCCGCCGCGCGGGCGCAGGGGCGGCCACCGTGGCACTCGCCGCCGCGCTGGCCGTGAGCGGCCTCTTCGCACCCGCGCGCGCCCACGCAACCGAATGGAAAGTGGGCGTGGAGCTGCCGCTCACCGGCCCGCTCGCGCAGGCCGGCACGGAGATGTACCGCGGCATCCAGGTGGCCGCCGACATGTTCAACCGGCGCCATCCGCAGGACAAGATCACGCTGGTCGCCGTCGACGACGAGTCGAATCCCGCCAAGGCCGTGGCGGCCGTGGAGCAGCTTGCCTCGCAACACGTGGTGGCCATCGCGGGCGCGGCGAATTCGAACTGCGCGGGCCCGGCCTCGGAGGCCGCGAGCAAGGCGGGGCTCGTCTACGTGACCTCGGGCGGCACCAGCGACGACATGGTCACGCGCGGCCTCAAGAACTTCTTTCGCGTGAGCAACACGCCCGGGTACACCAAGGGCATGGCGGGCCTCTTCGAGACGCTCGGCGTGAAGTCGGTGGCCATCGTCTATTCGACGAAGGACGCCACCAGCGACCTCGCGCGCCAGCTGGACGCCGCGCTCAAGGCCAAAGGCGTGACCACCTATATGCACGCCTATGATCCTTCGATCGGCGACTTCAAGCCGCTCATCAACAAGGTGAAGCTGCAGGACAAGCCCGACGCCATGGCCATGCTCGGCTACGAGAACGACTACGTGGGCATCCTGCGCGCCTCGCGCGTGCTCAAGCCCGGGCTCAAGGCGATTGCCGCGCCGTGGGCGTTCGCGAGCCCGAAGATGGCGCAGTCGTTCCCCGACCTCGTGCCGAACGTCTATGGCGCGACGGTGCTGGCCTCGCCGGCCGACTACCGCTCGGCGGACCAGCGCGATTTCTCGGACACCTATCAGCGCCTCTTCAAGACTGTGTCGAACTACCAGTCGCAGACCTCGTTCGTCTATGCGCAACTGCTCTTTGACGCCATCGCGAGCGCGCAGAAAGCCGGCACGCTCGACAAGGGCGGCCTGGCCGACACCCTGCGCGCCACCCAGCGCGACGACACCTTCCTCGGCAAGGTGAGCTTCGATGCGCGCGGCGACAACCCGCATTACGTCGCGCACATGGGCCAGTTCGCCGCGAACGGCAAGCTCGCGCTCGTCTGGCCGCAGCAATACGCCACCGCGAAACCCGCTTATCCGGGCGTGCCGTGGTGAGCCCGCGCGAGCCGGGCCATACATCTGCATATACACACAACAACATCCTGAAAGACGGTTTGGAGGACTCGATGTCCCGCAACATCTCTCGCAACGCTGATTGCAGCACGGGGCGCGGCTTCGCGCGCGCGATGATCAACCTGGGCGCCTGCGCGCTGGCGCTGCTCGCCGCCACGCCGGCCGCGTTCGCCGATGTGCTGCCGGTGGGCGTCGAGCTGCCGCTCACGGGCGCGATGGCGCGCGCGGGGAACGCGCAGCTCGAAGGCATCAAGGTGGCCGCCGAGATGTTCAATAGCGGCAACGGCGGCGGCAACGGCAAGCACAAAGTCGCGCTCACCGTGATCGACGACGAAGCGCAGCCGGCCAAGGCCGTTTCCGCCGTGGAGAAGCTCGCTTCGCAGGGGGTGCTCGCGATCACCGGCGGCTACGGCTCGAACGCCGTGAGCCCAGCCTCGGAAGCCGCCGACAAGGCCGGTCTCGTCTACATCACCTCGGGCGCCGTGGACAGCGGCATGACTTCGCGCGGCCTCAAGCGCTTCTTTCGCATCGGCCCCGCATCGGGCTATTCGAAGGCCGTGGTGGGGCAGCTTGACGCAATGGGCGTGAAGTCGGTGTCGATCGTCGTTTCGACGAAGCAGGCCCCCACCGACCTGAGCAACGACGTCTCCACGAAACTGCGCGCCCAGGGCGTGAAGGTGACGGTGCACGCGTTCGAGCCCAGCATGACGGACTTCAAGCCGCTGGTGAACAAGATCCGCCTGCAGGACAAGCCCGAAGTCATGCTGATGCTTGGCTACGAGAACGACTATATCGGTATCCTGCGCGCGGCCAAGGTCCTCAAGCCGCAACTGAAGGCCGTGATGGGCGCATGGTCGGTGGCCACGCCGAAGATGGTCGCCGAGTTTCCGGACCTCGTGAACAACGTGATCGGTTGCGCGATGCTGCCGCATCCGGCGCAGTTCGGCAGCGCGCAAGGCAAGGCGTTCGTCGACGCCTATGTGGCCGCGTACAAGAAAGAGCCCGACTACGTGGCCGAATTCGCGTTCGTGCAATCGATGCTGCTCTTCAACGCGATGGCGCGAGCCGCCGACGCCGGCACGCTCAAGAAGAACGGCATTGCCGCGGAGCTGCGCGCGAAGCCGCAGGACACGCTCATCGGCAAGGTGAGCTTCGCGTCCAACGGCGACAACCCGGCGTTCCTCAACAACATGGCGCAGATCCAGGGCGACCGCATCGTGCTCGTGTGGCCGAAGGAGCGCGCCACCGGCAAGCTCAACTATCCGGCGCTGCCATGGTGAATAGGGCGCATTCGTCGCCGCGCTTGTTGTCGTACTTGTTGTCGCATCTGACACCGTTGTCGCAACCGTTGTCCTGGAGAAGGAGATCGCCGTGAGCGAACTCATACTGCAATCGCTGTACTCGGGCGTGCTGGTGGGCGGTGCATATGCACTCGTCGCGCTCGGGCTCGCGCTCGTGTTCGGCTCGATGCGCATCATCAACCTCGCACACGGCGAGCTCGTGCTGCTGGCGGCCTATATCGCCTACACGTTCGAGACGCGACTGAACCTCAACCCCGTGTTCGCGATTCCGGTGGCGATTCCGGTGGTGTGCGCGGCCGCCGTGGCCGCGTGGTACCTGGTGAGCCGCATCAAGAGCGACCGCGAGCTGAACTCGCTGATCCTCACCTACGGCATCGGCATCGTGCTCACCAACGCCGTGCTGCTGGGCTGGGGCGCCGACGTGCGCTCGACCGGCAACGCCTGGCTGCAAGACAGCGTGATGCTCGGCGACCTGCTTTCCATGCGCAGCGAGGTGCTCTCGTTCGGCATCAGTGTTGTGCTGATGCTCGCGCTCTGGTGGTGGCTCTCGCGCTCGTGGTACGGGCGCGCCGTGCGCGCGATCTCGAGCAACCGCGACGCTGCGCGCCTCATGGGCATCGATCCGCGCAAGACCGAACTGGTCTCGTTCATCGTGGCGGGCGTGCTGGCCTCGTGCGCGGGCGTTTCCATCTACGCATCGAGCGCGGTGCAGCCCTCGATAGGCGAGGCGCTCACCGTGAAGGCGTTCATTATCACCGTGCTCGCGGGCGTGGGCTCGATTCCGGGCGTGCTGGCGGGCGCGATGCTGCTGGGCATCACCGAGGCGCTGACCGTCACGCTCGCGAGTTCCGCCTTGCAGGAACTGGCCGGCATGGTGCTGTTCCTGATTGTGCTGTACGTGCTGCCCAACGGCCTGTTCGGCGTGGCGAAGAGAAGGGGGTAAGGCCGATGACGACGAGTTTGAATCCGCAAGCCGGCCGCGCCGCGTGGCCCGCCTCGCGTGTTGCCGCGCTGGCTGCGACACTGGCCGTGCTCTATGTGGCCGTGCCGCTCGCGCTGGGCCACAACCTCTATCTGATGAGCCTGGCCGTGGCCTCGCTGACGATCGCGGGCATCGCGCTCGCGTGGGCCTTGCTCGGCAACCTGGGGGGAATGGTGAGCTTCGGGCACAGCGCGTTCTTCGGCGTGGGCTCGTACATCTCGGCGCTGCTCACGCTGAAGGCGGGCTGGCCCGTGTTTCCCGCCATCGCTGCGGGCGGTGTGGGCGCGGCAGTGGCCTCGCTCGCCATGGCGCCCGCGTTGCGCCTGAAGGGACCGTATTTCGCGCTGGCGATTCTCGCCTATGCGCAGATCTTCCGCATCGTGGCAACCGAATGGTCGGGGCTCACGGGCGGCGCGAGCGGCCTTTCCAGCATTCCCTCGCTGCCGAAGCTGGCGGGCTTCGATTTCGGCAGCAAGAGCGGCGGCTACCTGGTGATCCTGACGATCGTACTGGCGTTCGCCGTGGTCTATGCGAAGCTGCGCGGCTCGCACGTGGGCCTCGCGTTGCGCGCGATGCACGAGTCGGAGGACGCCACGCGCGTGGTGGGCGTGAACAGCGTGATACTCAAGCTCGCGATGCTGATGCTCTCCGCGCTCATGACGGGCCTCGTGGGCGCCTTCAACGCGCATTACATCAACTTTCTCGAACCCGACTACGCGTTCAACGCGAGCTGGGCCGTGGTGCCCATCATCGCGGCGATCTGCGGCGGCTACCGCACGATACTCGGGCCGCTGGTGGGCGCGGTGTCGGTGTATCTGATCGATCAACTGGTGCTCAAGAGCCTCCTGCCCACCGGGCATCAGATCGTGCTGGGCATGCTGCTCGTGGCGATGATCATCGTGAGCCCCGCGGGCCTGACCGCGCTGCGCCTGAAACGTACCCGGCGAGGTGTCTATGCAGCAGGCTGACGCGAAAACCGAACTTCAATTGCAGGATGTGTCGATACGCTTTGGCGGCATCACGGCGGTGAGCGGCGTCTCGCTCACGCTCGGCACGCAGGACGTGGTGGGCCTCGTGGGCCCGAACGGCGCGGGCAAGACCACGCTCTTCAACGCGGTCTCGGGGCTCGTGCGTCCCACCAGCGGGTCGATCCGCTTCGCGGGCGTGGACCTGCTCAAGACGCCGCTGTACCGGCGCGCGCGCCTGGGCATCGGCCGCACCTTCCAGGTGCCGCAGCCCATGCACGAGCTCACCGTGCGCGAGAACCTCGTGGTTTCGCAGCGCTTTGGCGCCGGCCGCGTGGACGAGGCGCGCATCGACGAGATCCTCGACTTTCTGGGGCTGGCGGGCAAGGCGCAACGCAACGCGGCCACCGAACTGGCGCTCACGGAGCTCAAGGCGCTCGAAGTGGCGAAGGCGCTGGCGACGGGGCCGAAACTGCTGTTGCTGGACGAGGTGCTGGGCGGGTTGGAGACGGCCACCAAGCGGCGCTTCATGAAGACGCTGATCGACGTGCATGAACGTTATAACGTAGGCATCCTGATCATTGAGCACGACATCGAAACGGTGATGAACCTGTGCCGCCGCGTGGCCGTGCTCAACTTCGGCAAGCTGATTGCCGACGGGCCGCCCGCCGAGGTGTTCCGCGATCCGGAGGTGGTGCGCAGCTACACGGGGGAGGCGGCCCATGCTTGACATCAACAACGTGCGCGCGGGCTACGGCGCGATCAACGTGCTGTGGGACGTATCGCTGAACGTAGCCAGCGGCGAGGTGACCACCATCGTGGGCCCGAACGGCGCGGGCAAGACCACGCTGCTGCGCGCGATCATGGGGCTCGTGCCGCTCGAACGCGGGCAGATCGTGTTCGGCGGAGCGCCCTCAGGCGGTGCACCCTCAGGCGGTGCACCCTCTGGCGGCGCGTCGCTCGCGGGCGTGCCTACGTGGGACATGGCGCGGCGCGGCATTGCGATGGTGCCCGAGGGCCGCATGATCTTCCGCGACATGTCGATCGAGGAAAACCTCCTGCTGGGCGCGTTCGCGAAGACGCGTCGCGCCGGCGCCGCGCGGCAGCTAGAAGAAGTCTACGCGCTCTTTCCGCTGCTCAAGGAGCGCCGCGCATTGCCGGCCGGCACGCTCTCGGGCGGCCAGGCGCAGATGCTCGCGCTGGGGCGCGGCCTGATGTCGGCGCCGCAACTGATGCTGATCGACGAGCCCTCGCTCGGGCTCGCGCCGGTGATGGTGCAGGAGGTGTTCGCGATTCTCGAGCGGCTGAAGGCGGCGGGCCGCACGATCGTGCTGGTGGAGCAGAACACCCATATGGCGCTGCGGCTGGCCGACCAGGTCTACCTCATGCAGGGCGGCAAGGTCACGTTCGCGGCGCGCGCGAAGGAGGTGGATGTGGAGGCGCTGCACGATATGTACTTTGCGCGCTGAGGTTGGAGTGGAGAGTGCCGGGCGCGTGCGCCAGGCGCGGCGGCAAGACCGGAGCTCCGCTGGTCCCCCACGGATTGCCGGCGCTGGCTCTACATCCCGCGCCGGTTTGGCGCGACAATAGCGGCATCACTTTCGCAGGGCGCGCGGCCAGCAGGCCGTTGCCGCCCGCTCACCCGTGGAGCCGCCATGTACGTCCCAGCCCATGTCGACGAGTCGCGCACCGGGGTCCTGCACGCGCTCATCGCGCAGCATCCGTTCGGCACGCTCGTCACGCATGGCGCGAACGGCCTGGACGCCAATCACATTCCGTTCGAACTCCTTGCCAATGAGGGCGCGCTCGGCACGCTGCACGCTCACGTCGCGCGCGCGAATCCGCTCTGGCAGGAGGTGGCCGACGGCGACGAAGTGCTCGCCATCTTCCGCGCCGGCGACGCCTATATTTCGCCCACGTGGTATCCGAGCAAGCACGAAACGCACCGCCAGGTGCCCACCTGGAATTATGTCGTGGTGCACGCGCACGGGCGCATCCGCATTCGCGACGACGAGAAATTCGTGCGCGGCGTGGTGGCCCGCCTCACGCGCACTCACGAGGCGAACGAGCCCCAGCCATGGAAGATGGGCGACGCGCCGCAGGATTTTCTCGACACCATGCTCAAGGCCATCGTCGGGCTGGAGATCGAGATCACACGCCTCGTGGGCAAGCGCAAGCTCAGCCAGAACAAGGACGCGCGCGACATTCACGGCGCGGGCGACGCGCTGGTGTTGCGCGGCCGGGAAGACCTGGGCGAGCCCATGCTCGAGATTGCCGCGCGCAAGGCGGAGCAGGGCTGAAGCGCGGCTAGATCACCAGCCGTGAATGGCCGATCCCGCCACCCTTCTCCAC
>JAITTX010000355.1 GCA_031286755.1 Paraburkholderia sp. | reverse complement strand
GGCCATTCGGTCCCATACCACCCGGACGGCGAGGAAACCTTCCGCAGCGAACAGGAGGCGGCTGAAGAGGCGACTCACGTGGGACGGAGCATCGTCGATGGGACGCATCCGGATCTATCGGTGCTCGCGCTCGTGACTCACGGCTACTAGCCGACCAAACAAGCCAGCACACAAACCGCAACTAACAGCCCTCCCTCGGGCCAGCCACACCACACACAAACGCGGCGCAGCACCCCCACTGCGCCCAGAGCCGTCTCGCGCGCGTCAAAGCCGTCAAAGCACCAAAGGCGTCAAGCGCCCAACCCACGCCCTCGGTCCGCACCCATAAACCCCGCAACACAAGCTCCCCGCTGCATCAACCCCTTCGTTGCGCATCCCCATCGCTTTCCCAAAAATCCCATCCCGCGGCCAGACAAGCATTGCGTATCGCCTACGTTCCTTACTAACATTTCCCCTTCTGCAAGGCGCCCGGGCCGCGCGCGCCTGAAAAGCGCTGCCGCACCGTCCCGCCGCCACAACAATTCACCGTTCAGCACCCTCATGACCAGCCCCTCGCACAAGAAGGCTGCGCTTGCCGCTGCCTGCGCCGTCACTTTCGTCTGCCTGAGCGCATCCGCGCAGGCCCAATCCTCCGTCACGCTCTACGGCGAGATCGACGCGGGCCTTGCGTACGCGAACAACGTCGGTGGCCACTCGCAATATGAGCTCACCTCGGGCCTTATCGACGGCAGCTTCTGGGGCCTGCAAGGCAGCGAGGATCTCGGCGGCGGCATGAAGGCGCTGTTTCGTCTCGAGCGCGGTTTCGCGCCCGCCAACGGTGAGGAGCGCAACGACCACCCGTACTACGTCGGCCTCGAATCGGGGTCGTTCGGCACGCTCACGCTCGGCCGCCAGTACGACTCGATCCACGACTATTTCGCGCCCTTCACGCTGACGGGCAACGCGGGCGGCACCGCGTTCGCGCATCCCTTCGACAACGACAACGCCAACAACTCGTATCTCGCCGCGAACGCCGTCAAGTTCGCGAGCGCCAACTACGGCGGCTTCACGTTCGGTGGCATGTACGCGTTCTCGAACGGCGCGGGCCGCTTCGCCGACAATCGCGCCTACAGCCTGGGCGCGAACTACTCGGGCGGCGCCTTCAGCGCGGGCATCGCGTGGCTGCACAACAATGGCCGCGGCGCGACCGACAATGGCGCGTACGAGCCGTTCGCGCTGCCGGGAGCGGGGAGCTCGGCGGGCTCGGTTGTCGATACGTTCGTCGGGAAGCAGGACACCATCGGCGTGGGGGCGAGCTACATCATCGGCGACGTGACGCTCGGCGCTGCCTGGTCGCGCGCGATTCAGACCGGTGTCGTCGATGCGCAAAGCGGCCTCGGGCTGCCGTCCGTCGCCTTCAGCAACTACGAGATCAACGCGGTCTGGCAGGTCACGTCAACCGTGTCGCTCGCGGGCATGTACGTCTACACGAAGGCTTCGGCGGCGCACTGGCACGAAGGTGCGGTGCAGGCGGTCTATCAGTTTTCGAAGCGCACCGACGTCTACGCCGAAACGATCTATCAGCGCGCAACGGCGGGCGCGCCCGCGGCCATCAATGCGTTCGATCCGGCCAGCGGACGCAACCAGCTCGTGGTCGCCACGGGTATCCGCCACCGCTTCTGAGCGCGCTTTCCAGCTCGCTTTTTCACCCGTCTGCCCGCGCGCCGGCCGTCACATGAAGGCCGGTGCGTAGACCCGGGCTGTCAATGTGCCGGCCAGCGCGCTCTCGCTTGCGCTGCTACCATCGGCCGTTCTCCTTTCATTGCCGTTTTCAGCCCCGATGCTCGCGCTCAAGCTCACGCTCGTTCCGCTCTTTTTGCTGTTCGTTTCGATGGCCGGCAAGCATTGGGGGCCGAAGGTCGCGGGCTGGCTCGCCGGGTTGCCCGTGATCGCGGGCCCCATTCTCTGGCTGCTCGTGATGGAGCACGGCAACGCCTTTGGCGCGCGTGCCGCTACGCTCGCGCTCTACGCGATTCTCGCTTCCGAGGCGTTCAATTTCGCCTATGCCTGGACCTGCCGCGCGCGGCCCTGGTGGGTCGCGCTCGCGGTCGGGATGGCCACGTGGCTGGCCGCCGCGTGCGTGCTGTCGCGTCTGCCGGAGTCGTGGCCGTGGGCGCTCGGCGTGGCGCTGGCCGCGACGCTCTTTGGTCAGGCCTTTCTGCCGCGCAGCACTGTGGTGGCGGCCGGCGCGCCGCTCTCGCGCACCGATCTCGCGGGGCGCATGGCGGCGGGCGCCGCGCTCACGCTGGGCGTCACGGCGATGTCCGCGCGGCTCGGCCCTGTGTGGAGCGGTCTGTTCGCGGTATTTCCGCTGCTCAGCAGCGTGCTGGCGGTGTCGTCGCATCGCGCGCACGGTGCGGCGTTCGTGATCGCGCTGCTGCGCGGGATGGTGCTGGGGCGTTTCGGGTTCGCGGCGTTCTGTCTGGTGTTGTCGCTGGGTCTGCAACATCAGGCTTCGGCGCTGGCGTTCGCCGAAGCAGTGGCCGTCGCCATGCTGGTTCAGGCGACGAGCGGGCGCCTTGCGCGGCTCAAGCGCGCGGATCCGGCGCAAAGCGGCGTGCGTGCCGATACCGTTTCCACGGAGTGATCGGCGGGGCCGGCTAAAGAAAGGCGGGAAGGGCGTCTGCGCTATGCGGCGCGACCGTTGCTGCGATAGAGACCGCACCAGGCTACACCAGAAAGCGTGGAAAAAGGCCCGGACAACGTGTGTCCGGGCAAGCCGCCAGATCACTGGCGGCGGAGGTTTCTTGTCGATGCGCCGCGCTCAGGGCGCAAAGTGACGTTAACTAACTTGTATGCACAAAGGCTAACGGGCCCGCTCTCAAGTTCCATCGAGAGCGGGCCCGCCTGGTGTGCTTCACGCAGCGCGCCGCTGGGCGGGGCGCTGCCTTCGATCACGCTTGCTTACTGGCCAAAGTAGACCGACTTGGCATTCGGCGTCACGCGGGCGCCGGCTTGCGTCGAGCCGTTCGTCGAGGCGCCGTAGGCCGTGGTTTCAGCCGTTGCGTTCTGTTGCGCGACCTTTGCTTGCGCGGCTTGCAGGTCTGCCGGGTAGTACGGGCTCGAGACGCCCGGGCGATAGCCGGCCTGTTCGAGTTGCACGAGTTCGGCGCGCACCTGGGCGCGGGTCAGCGGCTGGCTTTCCTGAGCGAACGAAAGAGCCGGGGCGGCAAGAACGGTGGCGGCGAGTGCTGCAGCAATCAGGGTCTTCATGGTCATTAACCTCCAAAATTTATCTTTAGAACCGTAACAATCGTTTGTTCGATCCGTTGATGTAACTTTATTGCGATGCGCTTTGAAGATAAATATCGAGATGCGGCAAATATTTTTACGAAAATGAAGATAATCGCATTCGATGAGGGGGCGGGCTTGTGTGAGCGGATGCGTCGCGCTTCCAGCCGTGGGGCAGAATGGTGCGCAAGAGGCCGCGCGCGGCGCGGTAGTCGCGGCTCGCGCGAGACTGGTTACCTTCGAGGAGATTTCCCATGAAAAACGCGCTCGGTCGTCAGGCCGTGATTGCTGCCGCGCTGGCGGGTCTTGCAACGGCAGGCGTCGCGCATGCCGACGACTCCGTGAACTGCTATGGCGTCGCCAAGGCTGGCCAGAACGATTGCGCGAGCAAGACCGGCGTGCACGACTGCGCGGGCCAGGCCAAGGTCGATCACGACAAGGGCGACTTCAAGACGATGCCCAAGGGCACCTGCGAAAAGCTCGGCGGCACGCCGGAAAAGTAAGGCGCGGCAAGAGCTGCGCAATGAGCCGCGAAATACGTGACGCGAGAAGGCGCGCTGCAAGCCTTCACACGCGTCTCGCCGTGAGCGCATTCGTGGAGTGAGCACGATGAAGCATCCGCACTCGTGCACGAGTCCGGCGCAAGGCGTGGGCATCGGCTTGCGTCACGCGCACTATGGCGCGTTCATGCAGGCGCCACCAGCGATCGGCTGGGTCGAGGTCCACAGCGAAAACTATTTCGGCGACGGCGGCTATGACCTGCACGTGCTCGAAACGGTGCGTCGCGATCTGCCCGTGAGTCTGCACGGCGTGGGCCTTGGGCTCGGCTCGGCGGCGCCGCTCGATGAAGCGCATCTCGCGCGTCTGAAACGGCTCGTCGAGCGCATCGAGCCGGCGCTCGTTTCCGAGCACCTGTGCTGGGGCGCGACGCCTCACGCCGCCCTTCACGATCTATTGCCGATGCCGCTCACGCAGGCTTCACTCGATCATCTGTGCACGCGTGTCGCGCGGATGCAGGACACGCTGCGCCAGCGGGTGCTGATCGAAAACGTCTCCACGTATGTGCGCTTTCGCGACGACACGCTCGGCGAGACGGCTCTTCTGGCCGAGCTGGCGCGCCGCACTGGCTGCGGCGTGCTGCTCGACGTGAACAATCTCTACGTGAATCAGCGCAATCACGGCGAGGACGCGCTCGATGCGATGACCGCGTTGCCGCGCGAAACGGTGGGCGAGCTGCATCTCGCGGGGCATCGCGTGACGGCGGCGGCGCTGATCGACGATCACGGCTCGCGCGTCGCACCGGAAGTCTGGACGCTTTACGAGGCCGCGTTGCGCCGGTTCGGCGCGGTGCCCACGCTGATCGAATGGGACACCGCCGTGCCGCCGCTCGACGTGCTGCTCGACGAAGCGCGGCTCGCGCGCGAGCGCATGACGCGTATCGCACCCGACTCGCTTGCGGGCGCACAGGTGAGCGCATGAGTGCCGATGAATCGCTCGCGCTGCTGCAGACGGCTTTTGCCGCCGCGCTCGACGATCCCGCAGCCGATGCCGCGCTGGCGGAACACCTTCGGGCCGCTGGCCCGAACGCTGCCTTGCATGAGCGCTTGGGCCTCTATCGAGGCAACGTGCGCGCCACACGACGTGCCGCGCTCGCGAGCGCGTATCCGGTGCTTGCGGCGCTCGTCGGCGAGGCTTATTTCGATGCGCTCGCACTCGCTTACGCGCGGGCGCACCCTTCGCGCGACGCCGATCTGAACCGCTTCGGCGCGGCCTTGCCGGCCTTCATCGAGCGCTACGAGACCGATGCGCGCTACGCGTATTTCGGCGACGTCGCGCGTCTCGAATGGGCGTTGCACATGGCGGCCTTCGCCGCCGATGCCGAGCCGCTCGCGCCGGCGCAGTGGCAGGCGATCGGCGCGGAGCGTCTCATGACGTCGCGGCTCGCCGTGCATCCGGCGTGTACCGCGCTCGCCTCGAACCATGCGGCGCTCGCGATCTGGCGCGCGCATCGGCACGACAGCCAGAACCTCGACGACAACAGCCGCGAAGGAACGCGCGAGGACGCGTGGCCCGTGCGCGTCGATGCCCCGGACTGGACACTCGTCGCGCGTCCGCGCTGGCGTCCCGCTGCGCTTGCGCACACCCAGGCCGCGCACGAGGCATTCGTGGCGCTCCAGAGCGGCGCGACGCTCGATGACGCGCTGGAAACCGCGTTCAGCATCGACGGGGCGTTCGACTTTGCGAACCAATGGCGCACGTGGATCGAGGCGGGCGCGATTGTCGGCATACGAGACGACTGACGCGGATGAAGCGCTCACGTGCCGTTTAGGCGGGTTGAGGCGGCAATCTACGCGCCATCAAATATTACCCGGATAATATTGCAAAATAAAATTTACCCGGATAATATTCGCTCCATGATTCGACACAGGAGCAAGCCATGACAATGACGAACGATCCCACGCCACAAGGTCCTGGCGTGACGGCATTTGCGGGCACGCGGCTGATTGCGCGCGGTGCGCCGCTCGATGTGGCGCTGGCGGTGAAGGCGGTGCTGGAGCGCGGAGAGAGCGCATCGGTGCTGGTGTTCGACGACCGCGACGCGCGGCCCGTGGAGTTCGATTTGCGCGGCCGGCCCGCCGACGTGGCCGCGCGCCTCGCCGCCGATGCGGCATGGCAAGCCCGAGCCGAAGAGCGCGATGAAGCGCAGCCGGACGAGCCCGGCGAAGATGCTCCGCGCGGCCGGGGCCGGCCCAGGCTCGGCGTGGTGGCGCGCGAGGTCACGTTGCTGCCGCGCCATTGGGACTGGCTGGCGGCGCAGCCGGGCGGCGCATCGGTGGTGCTGCGGCGGCTCGTGGACAGCGCGCGTCACGCGAGCGAGGCGAAGGATCGCGTGCGGGCATCGCGCGAGGCGGTGCATCGATTCATGACCGCGCTGGCGGGCAATCTGCCGGGTTACGAGGAGGCGCTGCGCGCGCTGTATGCGGGGGAGCGTGCGCGCTTCGAGGCGTGGAGCGTGGATTGGCCCGAAGGCGTGCGCGACTACGTGCGGGAACTGGCGCAAGGCGCGTTTGCTTGAGGCCGCAATGGGTTTGCCAACCCACTGGCGCGGCTTCGTTGCGAGCCGCGCTGGCTAACAGCAGAAATGCCGGGGGAACAAAAAACACCCGGGCAAAAAAAACCGCTCAGGCCGTGCGGGCATGAGCGGGAAGTCGGAGAGTTTACATTTACAACCTCTGCATGAACTGTCATGGGGTCACGCAGCGGATCCAGTCTAAGTCGCGAGCATTTCCGTCGATATAGGAGTACTCCGAAACTCCCGTCAGGCGGGGCTTTGCGGCTTTCAACCCCGGCGCTCCATCGGTGCGGCGCCGCTGTTTCGTCGGGCCCACAGGTTCGCAAGTCCGCCTTGCCACGGCGTTTGCGGCTCCGTACACTCGCGCGAGATTTCTCCGTCCAGAAAAGACCAAACCAGACCATGCCGGCGGCCGAATCCGTCACCGGCGCAAGACGGTCAACAACGGCACACAACGGCACAAGAGGCACCCATGTCCGATTCATACTTTCCCCGCTGGCGCGCGCAAACGAGCACGGCGAAGAGCGTCGTCGCGCCCGACGAGCGCCTGCCCTGGCCGCAGATGTTCGCGATGGGCGTGCAGCACGTCGTCGCCATGTTCGGCTCGACGGTGCTCGCGCCGCTGCTCATGGGCTTCGATCCGAACCTGTGCATCTTCATGTCGGGCATCGCCACGCTGCTGTTCTTCGTGGTGGTGGGCGGGCGCGTGCCGAGCTACCTCGGTTCGAGCTTCGCGTTCATCGGTCTCGTGATTGCGGTCACGGGCTATGGCGGCCACGGCCCGAACACGAATATTCCGGTCGCGCTCGGCGGCATCATCGCGTGCGGCGTGGTCTACGCGCTGATTGGCCTGCTGGTCTCGGCCATCGGCACGAACTGGATCGAGACGCTCATGCCGCCCGTCGTGACGGGGGCGATCGTGGCCGTGATCGGCCTGAATCTCGCGCCCATCGCCGTGAAGGGCGTGAGCGCTTCGCAGTTCGATTCGTGGATGGCGCTCGTCACCATCCTCTGCGTGGGCGGTGTGGCCGTCTTCACGCGCGGCATG
>JAITTX010000576.1 GCA_031286755.1 Paraburkholderia sp. | reverse complement strand
AAACCCGTGTCGCGAAACAGCGTGGGCAGCCAGTTGGTGAGCAGGTAATAGATCAACAGGCCCATGAAGTATGCGACCCACAACATCAGCGTCCCGAAGCGGTACTGTCGTGACAGGACAACGCGAATCGCCGACTCGCGCTTCGCGCTCACGCCGCCCTCCGGGGCGACGAAGCGGCAACCTTCGAGCGTCGCGCCGCGCGCGATACGGCCGAGGATGCGCGCGATTTTCGCGTCGGCATGCTGGCGTACCGCCATGAATTGAACGGATTCGGGCAACAGTGCGATCAGCAGGACCGTGAGCACGATCGGCCCGACGCCGCCCGCGACCAGCACGCTTTGCCAGCCAAAATGCGGAATCAGCCACGCCGACGCGAATCCGCCCAGCGCGAGACCCGTGGAAAAGCCACAGAACATCGTGTTGACGACGACCGCGCGCACGCGCGTCGGCGCATATTCGGACATCAGCGTGACAGCGTTCGGCATGGCCGCGCCAAGACCGAGACCCGTGCAAAAGCGCAGCACGGTCAGTGATTCGACCGAGTTGGCGAATGCCGCCGCAAGACTCCACAGCCCAAAGAACGCCACGGAAAGCACCAGCACGGCCTTGCGTCCGAGCCGGTCGGCGAGCGGGCCCGCCAGCACCGCGCCGATGCCAAGCCCGACCAGCGCCGCGCTCATCACCGGGCCGAGCTCGACGCGCGAAATGCCCCACTGCTGCACGAGCGACGGCGCGATGAAACCAATCGCCGCCGTGTCGTAGCCATCGGCCGCGACGACGAGAAAGCACAGCACGAGAATGACCCACTGAAATGGGGAGAACCGCTGGCCGTCGATGAAGGCCTGGGTATCGACGACGCGTCCGGAGGCGTTCATGGCCGCCCTCCAGTCACGTGATAGACGAGCGAGGGCCGCGCTGGGGCAAAGCCGGCGCGATCGAGCGTTTCCATTGCAATGTCTCCAAATTTGTCCGCAAGATTCAGACAGTTTCTGCTTCGAATTTCTATTTGATTAGTCATCCGAATCTCCGATATGAAAGGCATACGCAAAAGCGTTTCCTGTGTCTCCAACGAGGAATCTCCATCGATTCCACTTGCGTGAAGTATAGGCAGACGGCGTCGGCCGATCATGGACAAAACTGCGGAAAAACAGGACAATCTGCATATGCGAGGGAAGACAGCATGAGGAAAATCCCTAATTACGAGCTGTACGGAGAAGCATCGGCCGCGCGAGCACCATGGCATGATGCATTCAATTTCGAATGGATTCCCGAGCGCAGTCGGCCGAACGACTGGAACATTCCTGCGCACCGTCATGATGCGCTCCTGCAGTTTCTCTACATCCGCAACGGCCATGGTCACGTGGTCATCGAGAGCGAAAAAATACCGTTTGAGCCGCCGTGCCTCGTGATCATTCCCGCGCAGGTGGTGCACGGTTTCGCATTTACGCCGGAGATCGACGGCCTTGTCGTCACGGCGGCGCAGCGCGCGCTGGAGTCCATCGCGAAGGCCGTTTCAACGACGCTCGTCACGGTTCTCCAGCGCCCCGTCGTGATTCCGGTGAGCGGGCCCGCAGCCAGCGACGCAACACTGATGCCGCTCTTTCATCTGCTCGAGGCCGAATTTCGCCGTGGCGCGGCCGGTTATACGGCGGCGGGCATGTCGCTGTTGATGGCACTTTTTGTACAGGTGGCGCGGCTCATCGACCATGCCAGCGTGCCGGTGGCCGCGCTCGCCGCGCGACGCAGCCTGCAAATCAGACGCTTCCGCGAGCTGATTGCCCTGCATTTCCGGGAGCATCGCCCGGTCGAGTTCTATGCGGACGCGCTCGACGTCACCACGCCACAACTCGGGCGCATCTGCCGCGAAGAACTCGGTGCGTCACCCACGGCGCTGATCAACGGGCATCTGATCCGCGAAGCGCAGCGCGACCTGGTCTACTCCGGGATGACCGTCAAGCAGATCGCGCACAGCCTGGGATTCGAGGACAGCGCCTATTTCAGCCGCTACTTCCGCAAGCAGACGGGCACCACCCCCCGCGAATTCCAGAGTTCTGCTCATCGCGATCTGGCATTGGGCACGTCGTAGAGCGGGTGTGATAACGGAATGGGCTTACTCCGCGACGCTACCCAGCGTGGCGGCACGAATGAGCCGGGTCTCCTGTGCCGTGATCAGATGCCCCGACGCCTTGAGATAGGCCGGGAAATCCGGATGCGTGTCGCGTGCCAGGCACCGTCGTTCGTAGTCCGCCATATCGTCATAGCCCCACAGGTGGGTGAACTGATTCTGCGGCCCCACCAGACTGGTCCAGAAGCCGAGCGGATGCCCAAGCGTCTCGAGCAGGATTGGCATGGCGAGCCTGTCAAACACCTCGAGAAACTCGGGCATTTTGCGCAGCGCGATAGTGTAGACGCGGAAATCCACGAGGGGCTTTGCCAGATACATCGAGTGCGTGATCATGCGTGTACCTTCTCCCTGGAGGTCATGGCTTCGGCGGCGATGGCGTTACCGGTGACATAGCCGAAAGTCATATTGGGCCCATGAGTGATGCCGGCGCCCGGATAGTTGCCGCCCATCACGCTGCGCCGGTCATTGCCCACTGCGTAAAGACCCTCGATCCGGCTGCCGTCGGCGCGCAGCACCTCGCCGGTGACACCGGTCCTGAGGCCGTCGAACGTGCCCAGATCGCCCATCACCACCTTCACCGCGTAGAAGGGCCCCGTCGAGATCGGCGCAACGCAGGGATTGGGCTTGTGGTCCGGGTCGGCGAGATAGCGGTTGAACGATGTGCTGCCGCGATGGAACGCCGGGTCCTCTCCGCGCCCGGCGTCGAGATTGTAGGCACGGACCGTCTTTTCGAGCGCATCGGGAGCAATCCCGCAATGGCGCGCCAGCTCGCCGATCGTCTCGCCCTTGACGAGGTAGCCTTTGCGCAGCAACGGCCCTGTCGGCATCGGCGCGGGCTTGGCATAGCCCAGGCCATACTTGCCCAGCGCCACCTTATCGCAGATCAGCCACATCGCCGTCTCGCGCTCACCCTCGCAGGCGCGGATCAGCGCCGCGCCAACATCGTGATAGGAGTTCGATTCATTGGTGAAGCGCCGGCCGTTGCGCAGCACGCCGATCACGCCAGGCTTGTAGCGGTCGAGCAAATGCGGAAACACGCCCGTGCGCCCCTTGCCGAATGGGACCTTCGAGACCGGCATCCACGCCGATGCATCGGCAAAGCCCAGCTCCACGGCACCGCCTACCTTCTCCGCCATGCTCAGCCCATCGCCGGTATTGCCGACGGGCGTGGGCGAGAGATGCTCCCCTCCACGCTTCACATGCGGATAGACCTGCGCGATGCGCTTGAGATCGTGAGGGAAGCCGCCGCAAGCCAGCACGACGCCGTGCCGGGCGGTCACGCGAAGCTCGCCGTCCGCCGCGCTCGCGCGCACGCCAACCACCTTGCCGTTCTCGCTCAGCAGTTCCTTCACCGGCGTGGCAGTGTGGATCGGAATGCCGATCGCCAGCGCCGACTTCGCGAGCCTCGCAGCAAGCGCGTTGCCGCTCGTGACGTTGATCCCTCGCCGGTAAAGCGCCAGCTCCTTCATGTGGGTCATCAGGCGTCTTGCCACATAGCAGAACGAAACAATTGACTTGGTTGCGCGGAAGAAGTGCTTGAGGTCCGCGTTCGAGGAATTGAACATCATGCCCATGAAGGTGATCGTCTCGAGCGGCGGCTTGAGGCGTTGCATGTCCTTGCCCAGCCCGCGAATGTCATAGGGCGCGGCGAGGATCGAGCGGCCGATGTCGGCGCCCCCGGGCGCATCCGGGTGATAGTCCGGATAGAGCGTGGGCACGAACTTCATCTCGGTCTCCCGCTCGAAGAACTCGACCATTTTCGGCCCGTTCTCGATAAAACATTGGACCGCAGCGGCGTCGTAGTTGCTGCCCGTCTCGCTCATCATATATTCGCGCACGCGCTCGACGGTGTCCGCCGGGTTCTGCTGCCGGCCGTATTTGCTCAGCGGAATCCACAAGACCCCGCCCGACAGCGCGGTGGTCCCGCCGAACACCGGCTCCTTTTCGAGCACCACGACATCGAGGCCGCGCTTCTTCGCAGTGATCGCGGTGGCGAGGCCCGCGGCACCCGATCCGACCACTACCAGATCGCAAGTGATCTCCCTGGCCATATCCACTCTCCTTTCCGTTATGGTGTGATGGCGCTCACGCGGCCGGGGTGGCGTTGAAGCCGGGGCGCGGAACCATATCCATCAGCATGCAATCGAGCCCGCCGTCGACGAGCACTTCCGCGCCGTTGACGTAGGCAGCCAGGTCGGAGGCGAGGAACAGTGCCGGACCGGCAAGGTCCTGCGGCTCGCCAATGCGGCGGCTCGCCGTGGCGGCGGCGCGGCGAGCCTCGAAGCCGGGCTCCTCGTAGAACTTCGCGGACAGCGCGGTGCGGATCATGCCGGGCAGCACGCAGTTGCTGCGCACCCCGCGCGGCCCCCACTCCGCCGCCAACTGGCGCGAGAGCAGCAGCACGCCCGCCTTGCTCGGGCTATAGGAACCGCTACGGGTCTGCGGATTGAGCGCCGCAATCGAGGCCACGTGGACGATACTGCCCTTGCCCGCCGCCAGCATGTCGCGCCCGAAAGCACGGGCACACAGAAGATAGCCGGTCAGGTTCACGGCGATGGCCTGATTCCAGTCCTCGATGGAGACGGTCTCGAGCGGTCCGGCACGCAGAAGCCCCGCATTGTTGACGAGCACGCTGACCGGCCCGAGCGTTGCGCGAACCTCGCTGGCAGCGGCGGCAACCGAAGCTTCGTCCGACACGTCGCAGCCGATCGCCTGCGCCATCGCACCGGCCTTCCGCAGTTCGGCGGCGACGGCTTCGGCACCGGCGAGATTCCGGTCCACCAGCGCCACGTGTGCTCCAATCTCGGCGAAGGCGCGCGCGATGCCGGCACCAATGCCGCTGCCCGCGCCCGTGACCACGCAGACCTTTCCATTCAGGTTCAGCGAGTACGGCGTCGATGCGGCCGCGCGATGTTCAAGTTCCTGTCCCATGTAATTAATCTTCCTGAAATTTTTCCGGCGATGATGCTTCGTGAAATCCGCACCGCCATTGAACGCCTCGAGCGCTTGTGGAACAATGGACAGAGCCGACATATAGCAGGACATAACGTGCATCATGGCCCATGATCAACAGCGCCACCGGACCGTTCTGCATTTCGCGCTCTATGGCGCGCAGGCCGACCAGCCGTGGGTCGACATGGTTCATTACGAGCGCATTCCCCTGCGTGCCGGCCGTTTCGACTTCGACATCGAGCCGCACGTCCACGATGCGCTGATCCAGGTGCTCTACGTCACCGGCGGGGGAGGCGAAACCTTCATCGACGGCAAGACCTGGGCGGTCGTCGCGCCATGCCTGATCGTCGTGCCCGCGCGCTCGGTCCACGGCTTTCACTTCCGCAGCGACATCGACGGTCACGTCATCACCGCCGCGCAGTCCGCACTGGAGTCACTGGCGATGACGGCCGCGCCCGAGCTGCTGGAATTCATTCGCACGCCAACGGTGCTGTCGATCGATCCCGACGTCGAGCGCGGCACGCCGCTGGACACCCTGTTCCAGTCGATCGGGCACGAGGCGGAAAGCCACGAGCGCTGGCAGTTCACCGCGGGCGCGGCACTGACGATCGCCCTGTTCGTCAAGATCGGGCGCCTCAGCGAAAGCGCCCGGCTTTCGGCCAGTTCCGAGCAGCGGACCATGGCCGCGCGGATCGAGCGGTTCCGCGCCCTGCTCGACCGTCATTGCCGCGAGCGGCGGCCGGTCGCGAGCTATGCCAGCGAAATGGGCGTGAGCACCGGCCAGCTCTCCCGCATCTGCCGCGCCACCTTCGGGGTCTCGGCAATCGAGGCAATCGATGCGCGCTCGATCCACGAGGCCAAACGCCTGCTCGGCTATTCCACGCTCAGCGTGAAGCAGATCGCCAGTGAACTGGGCTTTCAGGACGAAGCCTATTTCGGCCGCTTCTTCCGCAAGCAGACGGGGCTGCGGCCAACCGAATACCGCACCGCGGCTCACGATCGATCCTTGCCGTCGGGAAAGAGAGAAGCGGGCTGACTCGCCCCTCTCATCCGGTTCAGGCCGATCACCCGCTAAACTTCACGAACAGGTGCTCCGGCCCGGAGTTGGTCAGGTTGTTGCCCCGCACGTACTGGATCGGCCTTGCCGGATCGAGCGCAATATCGCTGATCTTGCGAGCCAGTGCCTTCGTCGCAATCAGTGTCTCCAGCCTGGCGAGCGGCGCGCCCAGGCATTTGTGCATGCCGTTGCCGAAACCCAGATGGCCGCTCGAGTCGCGGTCGATGTCGAACCTCTCGCCATCGGCAAACTTGCGGCTGTCGCGGTTCGCAGCCGAGAGCAGCAAGCGCACCACCGCGCCCTTGGGCAAGTCGACGCCCGCGACCGTGGTCGCCTCGGTGGTGATGCGGCTCACGCGCTGGACGGTACCGCGATAGCGCGCCACCTCCTCGACGAAACGCTCGGCGTCGGCGGGATTTTCGCGGATACGTCCCAGCAGATCCGGCTGCTCGGCGAACATGCGAAAAGCGTTGGCGACCAGGATCGTCGTCGTGTCGTGCCCGGCGATGAAGACGAAAGCGCACAGCTCCTTCGCCTCCTTTTCCGAAAGCAAGCCGTCCTTCCACATGCGCGCGATATGGCCGCCGATCGACTGGCTTCCGGTGAGCGCGAGCCGCTCCATCGCTTCCTTCAGGTAGGCGAAGAAAGCCTGCGCGCTCTGCTCGTCGGTGCCGGTCCCCGGCGCATTGCGGGCGAGGCGCCCGAAGTAGCTGAAGGTCTCGTCCGACCAGAACTTCATCTTCTCCTCATCCTCGTTCGGCACGTCTATCATCGTGGAAATGGTCGAGATGCTGAGCGGGATGGCGACGTCATTGACGACATCACCGCCGCCGTTGGCGATCATCGCGTCGAGCAGGTCCTCCGCCCTTTGCGCGATCTGGTCCATAAAGGGATCGAGCGCCAGCGGCAGGAAGGACGGCTGGACGACCTTGCGCAAGCGCGAATGGGCCGGGGCATCGAACAGCGTCAGGAACGTGAGCGGCGGCGGGCTGACGACCTCGGACGAAAATAGCTTCGGATTGCGAATCGCCTCGTAGACATCGTCATAGCGCGAGAGGAACCACACGTCCGAAGTCGCCGACTGGCAACGCAGCACCGGCGCATGCTCCCGCATCCAGCGGTAGTGCTCGTAAGGGTCGCCTTGCGAGCCGTCGTCGACCACCTTGAATGGCTCCAGCCCCTCGGGCCAGTCCAGTTCGTGCGAATAAGCCGCAAGCGTGCTGGCCGTGAACGGGCAAATCTGCGGCGCACGCTGCGGCACGGCGGACGGCGCGGCGGGAGGCGCTGCGCTCATGGGTGCAGCCTTGCCCGCAGCCATCCGCTCCAGCGCCCGGCTCATCGTGGCCCGGGAATGGTGCGCGTGCTGCGCAATCACGTCGCGCGCGGCGTTCAGGTCGCCCAGTTCGAAGGCGGCGACAAGGTCCCGGTGCTGCTGGACGATATCGCCGACGATCTCGATCTGGTCGGTCAACGCGCGAGCGATGTAGTCCTGCACGGCCAGGCGCCGGTAGAGCGCAATCAGTTGAGCGTTCCCGGACGCTTCGATCGTGAACATGTGGAAGGCGTGGTTTGCTTCGATGTAGCGCGCGACATCGGTGAAGCGCCGCCCGGACACGAACTGCGCCGGCGCCTCGGCAAGCTGGCGAAACGTGATCAGTTGCTCGCTCGACAGCCGGCCCATGGTCAGTTGAGCCGCCCCCAGTTCGAGCACCATACGCAGATCGAAGGCTTCATCGACATCGACGGGCGCCATGCGCTCCTCGCCGGTCTGGACCACGAGGCCGGTGCCGGCGAACTTCTCGTAATAGAAATTGCACGGCGCAAGCCCTTCTGACGAGAGGAACTCGCGCACCGCATCGACCATCGGCGGCGGACC
>JAITTX010000335.1 GCA_031286755.1 Paraburkholderia sp. | reverse complement strand
GATTTCATAGGGGCCCGCAGCGGTGGTATCTGCTGCAACAAGGCCGGATATAGAGCTGCAACCCATCCTGTCAGTGTCGGAACACGCGGATCTTGTGCAAACGGGAGGCGCTCATATAGTACGGTCATGAAGTCTTTACTCGACGCATTCGGCGCCGTAGCCGGCAGCGCCGCTATCGCGACGCTCGTATCATGCGGCGGCGGCTCCGGTTCGAACAATGTGAATGCGCCCATCCAGTCCTCGTTTACCGTGACGGCCCTCGTGTCCGATGGCGTGGTGCCCGCCGCGCACACGGACGCGAATCTGAAGAATCCGTGGGGCGTTGCCTTCAATCCGAACGGTTTCGCCTGGGTCGCGGACAATGGCACCAACGTGGCGACGCTCTATGACGGCAACGGCGCGCCGCAATCGCTGGTCGTGACGATACCGGACGGCAAGAACGGCCCGGCATCGCCCACGGGCATCGTCTTCAACGGCACGCAAAGCTTCACCGTCACGGAAAACGGCAAGTCCGGCGCCGCGGCGTTCATCTTTGCCGGGGAGGGCGGCACTCTCACCGCATGGGCGCCCGCGGTCGGGCCGGCCAACGCGTTCGTCATGTACGACGACGGCGCGGGTGGCGCCGTGTACAAGGGGCTCGCGCTCGCCGCGATGAACGGCAACAACTTCCTTTACGCGACCGACTTCCATAACAACAAGATCGACGTCTTCAATACCGGCTTCACAAAGGTTGCGATGCCCGGCGCCTTCGCGGACCCCACGATTCCGGCCGGCTTCGCGCCGTTCGGCATTCGGGCGATCGGCTCGAATCTGTTCGTCACGTATGCGATGCAGGACTCGGCCAGACACGACGATGTGGCGGGCGCGGGACTCGGCATGGTCGATGTGTACGATACCGCGGGCCACCTGAAACAGCGCTTCGCGGCGGGCGGCCCGCTGAACGCGCCGTGGGGCATTGCACAAGCGCCCGGCAACTTCGGCTCGATGAGCGGCGCGATACTGATCGGCAATTTCGGCGACGGCACGATCAATGCGTTCAATGCATCGAGCGGCCAGTCGATGGGGCCGCTCAACGCTTCGAACGGCAGTGCGATTGTCGAGCACGGCTTGTGGGGCATCGCGTTCGGCAACGACCTCAGCAATCAGCCTTCCAATACGCTGTTCTTCGCGGCGGGGCCGAATGACGAAGCCGATGGCGTCTACGGACGAATCGATCTGAATATGACTTCGGCGACAGGCATGAACACGGGTTCGGGATCGGGCACGGGCTCTAGCGGAGGGACGGGTATGGGCATGTAGAGGTGGGCAAGCTTTGAAAGTCGGGGGCTATGGCGCAGCCGCGCGGCGCGGGCCCGGTTACCTGAATGCGGAGCGGATACCAGTGTGCCTCTTCCTGTGACGCACCTAAGGCAAAATAGGCGTGGACGCTGCGGGCGAGCGGCGGTATCGCATCGCTTGCGTTGCGCCAGTCCGATGCCTGGAGATGCGCCATGAAAAAACTCTCGAGTAACCTTTCGACGCTTGCTGCGTTGGTGCTCCTGCTCGCCGGCTGCGCCGTCGGCGGCGGCGTGCCGTATACCGGGCCGCACCTCACGCCAACCGAGTGCCGCGACCTGGCGGCGCTGCGGACCAACGCGCCCCCCACGATGGCGGAGCACCAGAGCGAGCTGGGCGCCCTGAGGAAAGCGGGCTACGATCCGTCACCGTGGTACGACGATCCGTACTATCCGGATGACCTGCAAGCGGCGCAGCGCCTTGTCGACTATTGGTTCAGAACGGAGTGCCCGCAGGCTCAACCCGGGTGAGAAGCCCCGAGGCAATAATGGGCCTCCTGGGGCGCAACGCGCGGCCACCGTGCTTTCATGCCCAGCGTCGAACTTTCGCGTTCCCTCGCAGCCGATCCTTATTCAGCAATCGATCGAATGACTCTCGCCGGGTTTCCCGCAACGAGCGTGTTCGGGGGAACGTCCCGGGTGACGACCGATCCCGCCGCGACAACCGAGTTCTCGCCTACCGTCACGCCGCCGATAATGATGGCGCCGGCCGCGATCCAGACGTTTCTCCCGATCACAACGGGCTTTGCGACTACGCCGCTGCGCCGCCGGGAAGGCTCGATGGGATGACCGGACGTGATGATGCTCACATTCGGGCCAATCATCACGTCGTCGGCAATGTCGAGCCCGCCAAGATCGTAGAAAGTGCAATTCTGATTGATAAAGACATTGCGCCCGACGCTGATATCGACCCCGCCGGTTGTGTAGAACGGCGGTATCAATGAAAAGCTGTCGTCGACCTGCTTGCCGATGAGCTCGCTGAACAAGGCCCGAATTGCGTTTGCATCGCTGTATGTCAACCGGTTGAGCGCGGCGGTAATCGTCATCGCCCGCTGGACGTTGGCCGACATCGCCGCCGATTCCGGCGTGCGCCTGGAAATGATCGTGATGCGATCGTCATTCGCCATTCGTGTTTTTCCTTCAGTTGCTAGCCGGTGACTTTCAGCGATGAACGGCGAGGAAAGCTCCATGCGTTTCCAGGCATTCACGCAGGTCGATGGCCCATGGCCTCGATAGCCAGGCGGCCGGTCCGATTGTCGGCGATCCGGCCACCGGTGTCGATCGTCGGCTTCCGGCCGCGCTCGGCCATATCGTCATCCGGCACGCGCTTATCGCCTGTCCGTCGGCAGCGTCCAGACGGTGGCCGTATTCGTGTTGTCGTCCACGGCGGCGAACTGGAGGCGCTGCTTGCCATCGGTGCCGGGCGCGAAGCCGAATGCGAGGCCGAACGCGGACCCCTGCACGGCATCGACCGACAATTGCGCAATGAATTGCCCATCCACGGTGAACTCCACAATCTCGCTCGGTTGCTTCGGATCGGGATTGACGGCGTCGCCGTTCGCGGCGACCAGATGCCCATTAGGGGCGAGCGCAAGCGCGAGCGGACCATGCAGATGAGTGTTGTCCTGATAGATCATTCTGCCCATGCCGCCGTCATGATTCGTCGCGGCCGCGCCATAGACGGCGAACACGGCATTGTCGCCCGTGGAGGCTACGTAAAGCACGTCGCGCAGCGGGTCGTAGGCGAGCCCGGTGGGCCCCACCACCAGCGCGGCCGGATCGGTGCGGTGCAGATAACCCGATGCGACGATGGTCGAGCCCGGCAGCAGGGTCACGCCGTTCGGGCCGATCGCGAGATCGATGCGCGCGACCTTGCCGTTGAGCACGTCGGAAACGAAGACCTTGACGCGTGATCCCGCGTCGATCACGGCGAGGTCCCAGGGGCCGTCCAGCAGCCGTTGATCCTTCAGTTCCATGACCAGCCGGCCCTGCGGATTGATGACGAGCAGCGAGCCGGGCCCGGCCACGTTCTTGCCGTCCGTGGTGGGCACATTGCCCGCCAGCACGAAGCCGCTCCTGAGCACGGCCAGCGCCGTGGTGAGGCCGAGACCGCTGCCTTCGAAGAACGTGGGCGGCGTGCCATTGGACGCACTGGATGCAGCGGTCGCGAGCTTGACGATGGTCGTGCCGGTGCCCTGCAAATTCGATTTGGCATTGAAATTGGAGACCACCACATCGCCGGGCTTGAGCGTGCTCCAACTGGGCACGCCTTGCGGCACGAACGCAATGCCATACGGATTGAGGTCGCCGTTGGCCGGCACGGTCGATGCGGTCGCGGACTGTGGCGGCAGAATCGTCTCCTGCGCAACGGCCCGGCCCGGTCCCAGCGATAACGCCAGCAGACCTGTTCCCCACACCGCGCGACGCACGAAGCGCGATGCGCGCGCCACTTTCACCCGCCCGTCGAACCCAATGTATGAACCGAATGCAGACAACGAACGCGAGGCTTCCATTTGACACCTCCATCTTGCACAGGTGGCCTGAGCTACCGGGACGAATCGCGTCGTCTCAGCGCCTGCATGGCGTCGCGCGACTCGCGTGCTGCGTAAACGAAGGCGGGTTTCGAATATTCCGCGCACAAGCCGCGGCGGAAATTCGGGGCGATAGTCGAAACAAATGTAATCGTCTGTTAGCAGCAAACGTTATGTGCCGTTTTAGCGTCAAGGCCCCGTTTTCGCTTTGGTACGATCCAGCCTTTCGTTTCCCGCACAGTCACTGTGAACTTCCCGTTCGGATCGTTCGTTCGTGACCTTTGCGTACGGTGGTTCAAGCGTGGCCAGTTGCTTGCCGCTCGCGCCGGCGCAAAGGCCCGAGACATTCCCGCCGCCGTGTGGCATGGCCTGCGCCATCCGACACGCCGTGGCGTCGCCCTGTTGTTCGCCGCATTGCCCTTGTTGCTGCTGGCGTATGTGCTCGCGCTCATTCCGCTCACGCCGCGCATCGGCGATATTCGCAAGGCCCGCATCGAGCGTCCCGCGCTGGTCCTTTCCGCCGACGGCAATCGCATTGCGGAGTACAGGGAAGTCAATCGCGAATGGGTGCCGCTCGCGCAAATCTCGCCGTATGTGGTTCAGGCGCTGGTTGCGACCGAGGACCGCCGCTTCTACCAGCATCACGGCATCGACATCCGGCGCGTGGCGGGGGCGGCGCTGCACATGTTCTCCGGCGGCGCGCGCGAGGGTGGCTCGACCATCACGCAGCAGCTCGCGCGCAATCTGTATCCCGATGAAGTGGGCCGCGCGCCCACCTTGACGCGCAAGCTCAAGGAAGCCATCACCGCGCTGAAGATCGAATACGTCTACAGCAAGGACCAGATTCTCGAAACCTATCTGAACACGGTGCCGTTTCTGTACAACGCCTATGGCGTGGAGATGGCCGCGCGCACGTATTTCGGCAAGTCCGCCTCGCAGCTCAATATTCTCGAGAGCGCCACGCTCGTTGGCATGCTGAAGGCCAATAGCGCCTATAACCCGGTGCTCAACCCCGAGCGCGCGCTGGAGCGCCGCAATACGGTGCTCGAGCAGATGGTCAAGTTCGGCAAGCTCACGCCGGCCGATTGCGCCTGGCTGAAGCGCCGGCCGCTGGGCGTGAATTTCGAAGTCCAGTCCGAATCCACGGGCCCCGCGCCGCATTTCGCCGCGCAACTGCGCAGGTGGCTGACCGACTGGGCCGACCGCAACGGCTACGATATCTATTCCGATGGACTCGTTGTGCGAACAACCATCGACTCCCGGCTTCAGGACATGGCCACGCGGGCGCTGACCGCGCAGACCAACCAGTTGCAGGGCATCGCCAACGCGGCGTGGAATGCGCGCACCGGATGCTGGCCGGGCAACAGCCTGTTCCAGTCGTTCATCAGGCAGAGCCCCGAGTATCGCAGCGCGCTCGACGCGGGGCTCACCGATCAGGCCGCGCTCAAGAAGCTCGCAACGGATAGCCAGTTCGTCGCCGCGCTCTGCCGCAGCAAGACGCAGATTCAGGCGGGGTTCGTTGCGATTGACCCGCGCAACGGCGACATCAAGGCGTGGGTCGGCAGCCGGGATTTCCGCGACGTGCCGTTCGATCACGTGCAGCAGGCGCGGCGTCAGCCCGGCTCGACGTTCAAGCCGTTTGTCTATGGCGCGGCGTTTGCGGATGGCGCGCAACCCAGCGATACGATCGTCGATCGCAACGTGGCCATTGCGCTCAAGGGCAACGCGGTATGGCGGCCGACCGACGCCGCGCCGCCCACCGGCCGGCCGATGTCGCTGCGCGACGCGCTGGCGTTCTCGCGCAACCGCGTGACGGCCCAGCTCATGCAGCGCGAGGGGCCGGCCAGGGTTGCGTCGCTCGCGCGCGCGATGGGCGTGCGCGAGAGCCCGCTCGACGCGGTGCCGGCGCTCGCGCTCGGCACGAGCCCGGTCACGCTCAAGGAAATGGTTTCGGCGTATTGCACGATCGAAAACCGGGGCGCCTATATCGAGCCGCGCATGGTCACGCGCATCGAGGACCGCGAAGGCCACGTACTCGCCGACTTCCCGGCGGCGCGGCCGGAACAGGCGCTGCCCACGGGCGCGGCGCTGAAGCTGGTGGATGTGATGCGCGACGTCGTGGACCGGGGCACGGGCAGCGATATCCGCAATCGCTTCGGGATTTACGCCGACGTGGCGGGCAAGACCGGCACCACGCAGGGCAATACGGATAGCTGGTTCATCCTGATTCACCCGGAACTGGTGGCGGGCGCATGGGTGGGCTTCGACGACGCGCGCGTGACGCTGCGCAACGACTACTGGGGCGAGGGCGCGCATGCCGCGCTGCCCATGGTGGGCTCGTTCTACGACATGGCGCTGCGGGCCAGGGTCATCGATGCGCGCGCCCAGCTAGAGCCCCCGCGCGAGTCGGCGCCGGTGCGCAGCACGGCTCGTCCGCGCCGCGCGCGACCGCGTCATCATTTCCTGTTCTGGAGTTTCTGAGGCTGCTTCTCGGGTTGCCTGCGGGGTTGTCTGCGCACCGCAAGCGCAAAAAACCTCAGCGCGTCTTTGTTTGCTCCAGCAGCCATTGCGCGAGCCGCTGCGCGCCGTCCGGCATTTCGGTGTCGGCGTGCCAGCACAGGTAGTAGTGGCGGCCGTCGTCGAGCTCGTGGTCGAACAGCTTGCGCAACGCGCCCGACGCCAGTTCGCGCGAGACGAGCGGCGCGCGCATGAGCGCCGCGCCAAGATCGGCGAGCGCGGCGCTCAGGGTGAGCTGGCCGTCTTCGAAGAGCGGCCCCTCGGTGCGCGCAACGTGGCGCACGCCCGCGCCTTGCAGCCAGTTCGCCCAGGTGCTGCGGTCCTCGTCGTGAACGAGCGGCACGCCCGTGAGATCCACGGGCTTGCGCAGCGGCCCGTGGCGCTGCAAAAAGCGCGGCGTGCACACCGGCACCACCGCGCCCGACATGAGCGGCGTGCTTGTGTAGCCAACCCAGTCGCCGGTGCCGAAGCGGATCGACAGATCCGCGGCATCGCTGCGGTAATTGCGGTGATTCGCGTAGAGCACCGTCACGTCCACATCCTCGTTGGCGTCGAGAAAGTCGTGCAGCCGGGGAATGAACCAGCCCATGCCAAAGAGCGGAATCAGACTGATCGTGATCTGGCGCCGCGACGAGCGCTCGCGCACGAAACCCGTGGCGCTGCGCAGCACCGAGAACGCCGCGCTGATCGAGCGATAGTAGTCGCGGCCTTCGTCGGTGAGCACGAGCGCGCGGCCGCTGCGTATCGTCAAGGGCGTCTGCACGAACGATTCGAGCAATTGCAGTTGATGGCTCACGGCCGAGGCCGTGATTTCGAGCTCGCGCGCTGCGGCCGCGACTGAGCCATGACGCGCGAACGCCTCGAACGCGCGCACCGCCCGCAAGGGCGGATCGTCGGCAATAAGCTGAATTTTATTCATGTGTCGAATTATATCGAAAGGTGCTTGGCGCGCGATTCGAGTAAATTATTCATGTAAAACAGCGAATTAGACGCAATTATGGGGTGTGGGTATATCGATCGAACCAAACGTAATTTAGACCGTTGCGCACAAAAGCTTAATCTTTTTCAGTATTCGAGGCCGCGCCGTATTGTCTGAACAGGCATGCCTGCGCCTCCCCACACAGGCTCATCGGGATCGATCGACATGAAAAAGAAAGCTCTGCTATTGCCGGCCGCCACGCTTGCCGCGTCGCTCGCTGTATCGCTTTTCGCAGGCGCCGCGCACGCCCAGGACGAACAGGTCGTGCTGATCGGGCTGGCCGCGCCGCTCACCGGCGCATCGGCGCGCATCGGCAAGGACCTGGAGAACGGCGCGCAGCTCGCCGTGGACGACGCCAACGCGAAGCATCCGGCCATTGCGGGCAAGCCCGTCGTCTACAAGCTCGTGAGCGTGGATGACCAGTCGGACCCGCGCACGGCCGTCACGGTCGCGCAGCAGCTCGTCGATCGCCACGTGGTTGGCGTGGTCGGCCACTGGAACACCGGCTGCAGCGTGCCGGCCGCGCGCGTCTATCACGACGCGGGCATCGCGCAGATCGCGCCGGCTTCCACGGGCCACCAATACACGCAGCAGGGCTTCGACACGGCGTTTCGCATCATGGGTCACGACGACGATGGTGGCGCGTACACCGGCGCCTACGCCGTGAAAACGCTCAAGGCGAAGCGCATTGCCGTGATCGACGACCAGACCGCGTTTGGCGCGGGCCTCGCGAACCAGTTCATCAAGGGCGTGCAGGCCAACGGCGGCACCGTGATCGATCACCAGTACGTGACCGACAAGGCGCTCGATTTCAGCGGCGTGCTCACGGCCATCAAGGCGAAGCGCCCCGACCTGATCTTCTTCGGCGGCCTCGACGCCCAGGCCGCGCCGCTCGTGCGCCGCATGCGCCAGCTGCATATCCAGGCGCCGCTGCTCGGCGCGGGCGGCTTCGTGAGCCAGACCTTCCTCAAGCTTTCCGGGCCCGCGGGCGACGGCGTGACGGCGCTGGAGCCGGGCCGTCCGCTCGAACGCATGCCGGGCGGCGCCGCCTTCGACGCGCAATACCGCGCGCGCTGGCACACGCCCATCGAACTGCACGCGCCGTTCGCCTACGATGCGGCCGCGACGCTGATCGCCGCCACCCAGCAGGCCAACTCGGTGGCGCCGAAGAAGATCGTGGCCGCGCTGCACACGATTCATCGCGACGGCGTGACGGGCGCGATCGCCTTCGACGCGCAAGGCAATCTCGTGGATCCCGCTTACACGATTTATCAGGTGAAGGACGACAAGTGGGCCGTGGTGGACGTGGTGGGCGGCGGCGCGCCGGCGAAGACGCTCGCGAAGACCGCTGCCCGTTGAACGTTTGGAGGAGACGAAGATGACACAGCAAGAACGCGCACAACCCGATGGCATTGCAGACCAGACCGGCGTGAACGGCGTGAAGGACGAGAGGCTCGGCATTCTCGCGCGCCGGCGCATCGAGGCGGAAATCATCAAGCCGATCTACGAGATCCTCAAGCGCGACTTCGGCACCGAGCGCGCCCAGGCCGTGATCGCCGAGGCCGTGCGCGGCGCGGCTATCGATGCGGGCCAGCAGTTCGCGGCGCGCGAGCCGAACGGCACGAGCATCGCGTCGTTCGTCGCGCTCCAGGTGCTCTGGGAAAAGGACGATGCGCTCGACGTGGAAACGCTGCGCGCCGACGACGAAGCCTACGATTACAACGTGCATCGATGCGCCTACGCCGAGATGTATCACGCGATGGGCCTGGGCGAAATCGGCCATCTGCTGAGCTGCGCGCGCGACGCCGAATTCATTTCAGGCTACGATCCGCGCGTCGAGCTCACGCGCACGAGCACCATCATGCAAGGCGGCAAGCGCTGCGATTTCCGCTACCGCATGCGAGATGCGAAGCCCGCCGGACCGGCTGCGGAGCATGGCGATGAATGAGCGCTCGCAACACGATGCATCCGCTGCCGCCATCGAAGCTCGTACTGCGGGCCATGCCGCGCTGCGCGTGAACGGCGCGCGGCTGTGGGACTCGCTCGAACGCATGGCGCGGATTGGCGCGACGCACAAGGGCGGCGTGTGCCGTCTCGCGCTCACCGAGCTCGACCGCGAAGGGCGCGACCTGTTCGTGCAATGGGCGCGCGAGGCGGGCTGCACGATTCGCGTCGACCAGATGGGCAACGTCTTCGCGCGCCGCGCGGGCCGCAATCCCGATGCGGCGCCCGTGCTGACCGGCTCGCACGCCGACACGCAGCCGACCGGCGGCCGCTACGACGGCATTTACGGCGTGCTGGGCGGGCTCGAAGTGATTCGCGCGCTCAACGATGCCGGCGTGCAGACCGGGCATCCGGTCGAGGCCGTGATCTGGACCAACGAGGAAGGCTCGCGCTTCGCGCCGGCGATGATCGCTTCGGGCGTCTATGCGGGTGTATATGCACTCGAATACGGGCTCTCGCGCACCGATGCGTCGGGCACGACGATAGGCGAGGCGCTCGCGCAGATCGGCTATGCGGGCGACGCGCCGGTGGGCGGCATGCCGGTGCACGCCGCGTATGAATTGCACATCGAACAGGGCGCGATTCTCGAGCGCAGCGGCAAGACCATTGGCGTGGTGACCGCGGGGCAAGGGCAGCGCTGGTACGAGATCGAGCTCGTGGGCGTGGACGCGCACGCGGGCACCACGCCGATGGACCTGCGCCGCGACGCGCTGGCCGGCGCGGCGCGCATGATCACGTTCGTCGAGGCGCTGGGGCGCAAGTACGCGCCCTATGGACGCGCCACGGTCGGCATGATCGAGGCGAAGCCCAACTCGCGCAATACCGTGCCGGGGCGCTGCTTTTTCACGGTGGAGTTTCGTCATCCGGACTCGGGCGTGCTGGCCGAGCTCGATGCGCAACTGCGCGCCGAACTGGCGCGCGTGGCGGACGAAGCGCAGCTTGATCACACGCTCACGCAGATCTTCGACTACGCGCCGGTGCCGTTCGCGCCCGAGTGCATCGATGCCGTGCGGCGCGCTGCGCTCGCGCTGGATTTGCCGCATGCCGACATCGTCTCGGGCGCGGGACACGACGCCTGCTATCTCGCGCGCGTCGCGCCCACGGGCATGATTTTCGTGCCGTGCATCGACGGCCTCAGCCACAACGAAGCCGAAGCCATCACGCCCGAATGGGCCGAGGCCGGCGCCAACGTGCTGTTGCAGGTGGTGCTGGAGAGCGCGTTGGCGGGAGGTTGAGCGTCTGCTGGTTGCACATCACCCCGCAACCTCAGCCGGATTCACGCCGCGCTGCCTGAAATGCCCGGCCCGCAGCGCGACGACGGCGACAAGACCGAGCGCGAGCCCGATCATCACGTACAGCACGGGCGCGAGCGGCGAGCCCGTGAGCTTGATGAGCCAGGTCACGAAGGTTTGCGCGAAGCCGCCGAAGATCAGCACGGCCACGTTGTTGACGATGGCGAGCGATGTCGCTCGCGAGCGCTTGGGGAACATCTCCGCGAGCGTCGTGCAGTAGACGCCGAGGAAAGCCGCGCTCAGCACGCCGATGATGACTTGCGCGATCAGGAGCCGCGTGACCGAAGGCGCGGCCACCACCCACTCGTAGAGCGGAAAGATCGCGAGCAGATAGCCGCCCAGCGAAACGAGCAACAGGGTCTTGCGGTCGTAGCGGTCGGAGAGCGCGCCCGCGATGGGCGTGACGATCAGCATGACGAGGGCGGCGATCATTTGCACCATGAAGCTTTCCGAAACGGGCAGCTTGAGCACCTGCTTCGCGTAGGTCACGGTGTAGCCGAACGTGACATAGAACGACACCGTGCTCGCGACCACCATCCCCATGCCGATCAGGTAATCGGTCACTCCGCGCTTGACCACGGTGGCTTCTTTCGCGAGCGCCTGCGGCGTGGCGAGCACGCGCGCATAAGTCTCGCTGGCGTGGCGGCGCAGGTAGACGGTGAGCGGCGCGATCACGAGACCCACCGCGAACGGAATGCGCCACGCGCCCGCGAGCTGCTGTTCGGGCGTGAAGACGTGAGTCACGATCATGCCCAGCGCGGCGCCGAGCATCGTCGACATGAGCTGCCCGCTCATCTGCCAGGAGCCGTAATAGCCCGTGCGATTGGGCGGCGCGAGCTCGATCAGGAAGGCCGTCGAAGTGCCGAACTCGCCGCCGATCGAAAAGCCTTGCAGCAGGCGCGCGATGAGCATCAGCAGCGGCGCGGCAATGCCGGCCGTGGCATAGGTGGGCGCGAACGTCATGATGGCGGCGGACAGCGCCATGATGCCCATGCCGAGCGTCATGGCGGTCTTGCGCCCGTATTTGTCGCCGTAGAGGCCGAGCAGGACGCCGCCCACCGGCCGCATGAAGAACCCGGCGCCGAATAATGCGGTGGTGAGGAGGATGGCGTTGAGATCGGCGCCGGGGGCACCGTGTCCGGCTGGAAAGAACAGCTTGCTGATGATCGGCGTCATCGCCGCGAAGATGGTGAAATCGAACCACTCCATTGCATTGGCCAGCACGGCCGCAACGATGACACGCTTGACGCCTGCTTCGGTTCGCATCGGTGTGTCCCCTGAACGGTTTTAGATTCCTGGGTACAGCGGCATGCCGTCTGAACGTGGATCAGGTGCCGCCTGGCATCAATGATAGGAATGTAGTGCAAGAATAAAAAACTAAATTGCGTGTCTGGATTGCCGGTTTGTGGAATGGGGATTTCGGTGAGGCGATAAGGGGAGAAGGGTTTTTCATTTCGGATATAGGGGATTTAGCCGAGCGCTTTTCATTCAATGAAAGTGAATTGAAATATTCGGGTGGCGATTGCGTTTCCGAACCCATCGAAATCATTCATACCTCGCATGAAGGAATAGCGTTGGCTGCGGCTTTTTGAAGCCTCTACCGTTCTCCCACGGCGCATCGCATGCGCGAACTCGATGGGAGAACAACAGATGACCATGGAATCGGCCGTTCTGGACGAGTGGTATCCGGTAGCCGTGATAGAGGACGTGAAGCCCGGCGTCGCGTATTCGACGCGCCTGCTCGGCGTGCCCATCGAATACCGCAGCGACGGCGCGCGCGCCGTTCAGGCCACGCGCACGGACACGGGGCGCCCCTGCCGGGCGCAGCTACGGCTGCATACCGTGTGGCTTTCGCTGGGCGACCCGCCCGCGCGCCCGTTCGCGCTGCCCGAATTCGACGAGTCCGACCGGCGCATTCTGGGTGCGGGCTCGTTCGCGGTGCATGCATCGGGGCTGCGCGTGATCGAGAATTTTCTCGACATGGCGCATTTCCCCTATGTGCATACGGGCCTGCTCGGCGAGGAGCCGCACACCGAGGTCGCGCCATACCGCGTCGAGCACGAGGACGGGGAGCTGTTCGCGCGCGACTGCCGCTTCTATCAGCCGATGAGCGCGGCTTCCGCGCAGACGGGCATCGACGCGCACTATGTGTACCGCGTCGCGCGTCCGTTCACGGCGATGCTCTACAAGACGAGCCCGCAGCAGCCCTCGCGGCGCGACGTCATCTGCCTGTTCGTGCAACCGGTCGACGAGAGCCGCTGCGTGGCGCACACGGTGCTGGTCTATCTCGACGACGCCACTTCGGACAGCGGCCTGAGACTGTTCCAGCAGACCATCTTCGGGCAGGACCTGATGATTCTGTCCAATCACATGCCCCGCACGCTGCCTCTCGATCCGGCCTTCGAAGTGCCCACGCGCGCCGACGCGATGTCGATTGCCTACCGGCGCTGGCTGCGCGAGCGGGGCGTCGTCTACGGCACGTTCAGCGCATTCAGCGCGTCCGGCGCCTCCGCCGCTTCTTCATTCGCTGCCCACTGAGCCCCGATCATGGATCAAACCACAACCACGCTTGCGCGCGGCTGGCACATGGTGGGCCGCGCCACCGACCTGCCGCCGCGGCATGTCTTTCACACCCAGTTGCATGGCGTCGAACTCGCGCTCTGGCGTGCCGACGACGGCACCGTCAACGCCTGGGAAAACCGCTGCCCCCATCGCAGCGTGCGCTTCACGCTGGGCGCGAACACCGGCGCGACCTTGCGTTGCCAGTACCACGGCTGGCAATACCGCGCAGGCGACGGGCGCTGCACGTATATCCCCGCGTCCGCGC
The DNA here is from genome assembly GCA_031286755.1 of Paraburkholderia sp. Taxonomy (GTDB): domain Bacteria; phylum Pseudomonadota; class Gammaproteobacteria; order Burkholderiales; family Burkholderiaceae; genus Paraburkholderia. Next base: position 2,631 of record JAITTX010000335.1, on the reverse strand, counting down.
AGGGGCAGCCGCCGGCGAGCCTGTGCGCGCGCACGTTCGCCATTGCCGAGCGCGGCGACGGCTTGTGGGTCAACCTCGGCGCATCGGCACACGATACGAACGACACGACCCTCGTGGACGATCTCGCCGCGCCCGGCGTGCCGCTGCGCAGCCTGCCGTTCAACGCGCCGCTCGATGCCGTGGCGGATGCGCTCGCCTCCTATGCGCTCGCCTCCTATGCGCTCGCGGACACCCGCGCGCTGCCGGCGAGCCTTTCCACGCGCAGGGACGGCAATCGCGTCGAGCTTGGCTGGCAAAGCGCCGATGGCGCGCATGCGGTCCAGTTCCTCCTGCAGCCGGCCAGCGCCGGGCGCACGATCGTGCATGGCGATGCGGCTTGCACCGCAGCGGCGGATATCGATCTGGCGCGCTTTCACAATCGCTTGCTGAGCGCATTGCGCCGCGCGGTGGAGCGGGACACGCAGGCAGCCACATCGTTGCGCGGGCAACGTGTCATTCCGGTCGCGCTACGTTCGGGCGCGGAAAGCCCCGCAAAACGCTGGCTGAGCGCGACGGTGGTCCGGCGCGAAGTCACCGCGCAGGACATCGTCGCGTTCGAATTGAGCGCGCCAGAAATCGCCTCGCTGCCGATCGAGCCCGGCGCTCACATCGACGTGCAGACGCCGGCCGGCTGCGTGCGCCAGTACTCGCTCGTCAACGCGCCGGGCGAGCGCGAGCGCTTCATCATCGGCGTGAAGCGCGAGCCCGAGTCGCGCGGCGGTTCGCGCTCGCTGCACGATGCGCTGGAGGTGGGCGCGCGCCTGCTCGTTTCCCCGCCCAAGGCACATTTCCGGCTGGTCGCGGGCAAGCCCGCCGTGCTGATCGCGGGCGGCATCGGCATCACGCCGATTCTCGCCATGGCCGGCGCGCTGGAGCAGGCCGGCGTGCCGTACCGGTTGCACGATTTCGTGCGCAGCCGCGAGCACATGGCGTTCGCGAGCCGTCTCGCCCGGCTCTCGCATGTGCAGTTGCATGCGGGGCTGGACGCCGACGGGACCGCAGCCGCCGTGCGTCAGGCGTTGAGCGACGCGGTGGCGGGGGCGCATGTCTACGTATGCGGCCCGCGTCCGCTCATCGAGCTGGTGCGCGAGCACGCGCGCGCCAGGGGATTCGCCGACGCGCAGGTGCATTTCGAGCTGTTCGCCAACGCGGTCTCGCACGCCGGCGATCAGCCGTTTCGCGTGCGCCTGCAACGCAGCGGCGAGGAATTCGTCGTGCCGGCCGGCGTGAGTCTCGCCGATGCCATTGCGGCGCGCGGCATGGCCATGCCCACCTCGTGCGAGCAGGGCGTGTGCGGCACCTGTCGGGTGGGGGTCGCGCGGGGCGAGCCTGATCACCGCGACGTCTATCTCTCCGACGACGAAAAGGCGCGCGGCGACTGCCTGCTCGCGTGCGTCTCGCGCAGCCGCTCCGACTTGCTGATCCTCGACCTCTAAGGAAGCGACCGTGATTACGCTCTACGATTACGAACTCTCGGGCAACTGCTACAAGCTGCGCTTGCTGATGAGCCTTTTGAAATTGCCCTACGAACGCGTGGAGGTGGAGTTCCATCCCGGCAAGGCGCACAAGCAGGAGGCTTTTCTCGCGCTCAATCCGCTGGGCCAGTTGCCCGTGCTCGACGACGACGGCTTCGTGCTGCGCGACGCCCAGGCCATCCTGGGCTATCTGGCCGCGCGCTACGACGCGAGCCGCCGCTGGTATCCGACCGACGACCCGCGCCGCCTCGCCGAAGTCAACATGTGGCTCGCGTTCGCCGACGGCATGACTGGAACCGCTTCGGCCGCGCGCCTTGCCGAAGTCTTTGGCTACGATCTCGACGCCGACGCGGCCCGCGGTGGCGCGCACGCGCTCTTTCGCGTGCTCGACGAGCGGCTCTGGTTCGCCGAGCGGGAAGACGAAGGCTGGCTCTGCGCCGGCGCGCATCCGAGCATCGCCGATATCGCCTGCTTTCCGTACGCGATGCTCGCCGAGGAGGGCGGCATTTCACTGCTCGACTATCCGGCCATTCGACGCTGGGGCGACCGGGTCAAAGCGCTGCCGGGCTTTGTCGTGATGGCGGGCATTTTCCAGGGCACATACCGCGGCTAGCGGGGAGGATTTCATGGCTCAATCGAAGCGTTATCTGCCCGCGGACTCGCGGGAACCCGTCGACGAAGTCCTGCCCACCGGGCGGCTCGCGCTGCTCGGCATGCAGCACGTGATGGTGATGTACACCGGCGCGATCGCCGTGCCGCTCATCATCGGCATGGCGCTCAAGCTGCCGAAGGATCAGGTGACCTACCTCATCAGCGTCGACCTGTTCGTTTCCGGGCTCGTCACGCTCATTCAGTCGGTGGGGTTCAAGAACTTCGGCATTCGCCTGCCGATCATGATGGGCGTGACGTTCACGAGCGTCGGGCCGATGATCGCGATTGCCTCGAATCCCGCGCTCGGCCTGCAGGGCATCTTCGGCTCGATGATCTGCTCGGGCCTCTTCGGGCTGCTGGTCGCGCCGCTGATGGCGAAGCTGCTGCGCTTTTTCCCGCCCGTGGTGATCGGCACCGAGATTCTCGTGGTGGGGTTGTGCCTGATGGGCGTGAGCGCGAGCTGGGT
>JAITTX010000322.1 GCA_031286755.1 Paraburkholderia sp. | reverse complement strand
CGCTGCTGCGCGGGCCACAGGTCGACGAACTCGTTGAATTCGCCGCGCAGGAAGCCCCAGCCGCGCTGCAGGTGGCGCAGCAGCGAATGCGCCTTGTATTGCGTGACGACGGCGATGCGGCGGATGCCCGAGTTCAGGCAGTTCGAGAGCGCGAAGTCGATGATGCGGTACTTGCCGCCGAAGTAGACGGCCGGCTTCACGCGTTTGTTGGTGAGCGGGCCGAGGCGGGTGCCGCGTCCGCCCGCCAGCACGATCGCCAGCGTGGTGCGCTGCAGGTCGTTGAGGCTTGCCGGAGTTTCCATGGTCGTCTCCTTGTTGTGCCCCCCGGATGTCGCCTGGTCTGTGTGCCTCGGTTTGTGCGCCGGATGTGTTTTTTCTGTGGCCGGCGTTGCTTTTGTGACCGCGCATTGACTGTTCTAGCACCGAAAGCCACGTTGCGCGAATTCATTGCACGGGATGATGGTGGCGAGTGCCCGACGGCGCGCGCCTCGCGCGTTGCTGCGCCGCCGTGGCGCGGTGCATGCGGCAACCGGGATCGGCGGTTAGAATCACTGACCCCACTTCCAACGTCGCGCCGGTCGCGCCGCCCAGGAGCGCTCGCGCGTGATCACGCCACTCTGGACGACATTGCCTATGCTCCCGATACACAAGCTTTCCCTCATCGCCGCCTGTTGCGCCGCCGCATCCGGCCTTGCCGCGTGCGCTGCCGGAGGCGGCGCGAATGCGCCGTCCGCCGCGGCGCCGGCTGCCGCTGTGTCCACCGCCGCGTCCGCCGCCAGTGTGTCCACTGCCAGCGCCGCCACGCCGCAGGACGGTCCCGCCTACGGTCCCGAGCTGCAAGGCTTCGACTATCCGTATCCGGTGCACGAATTCAGCTTCACGTCGCAAGGCCAGACGCTGCACATGGCTTATCTGGACGTGCAGCCGAAGAAACCCAACGGCCGCACGGCGGTCCTGCTGCACGGCAAGAACTTCTGTTCCGCCACCTGGGGCGACACGATCGCGCGGCTCGCCGATGCCGGCTATCGCGTGATCGCGCCGGACCAGATCGGCTTTTGCAAATCGAGCAAGCCCGCCGCGTATCAATTCACTTTCCAGCAGCTCGCGCGCAACACGCATGCGCTGCTCGCTTCGCTGGGCGTGGAGCGCGCGACCATCGTCGGCCATTCGACGGGCGGCATGCTTGCCGTGCGCTATGGCCTGATGTATCCGCGCGAAACGGAGCAACTGGTGCTCGCGAACCCGATCGGGCTCGAGGACTGGAAGGCCAAGGGCGTGCCCTCGCTCTCGGTGGACGAGTGGTATGCGCGTGAACTGAAGACAAGCGCCGACGGCATTCGCCGCTACGAGCAATCGACCTATTACGCGGGTCAATGGAGCGCGCGCTACGAGCCGTGGGTGCAGATGCTGGCCGGCATGTATCGCGGGCCGGGCAAGCAGCAGGTCGCATGGGATTCGGCGCTGCTCTACGACATGATCTACACGCAGCCGGTGATCTACGAATTCGGCCAGTTGAAGATGCCGGTGCTGCTGCTGATCGGTGACAAGGACACGACCGCCATCGGCAAGGATGCCGCGCCGCCCGAGGTGCGGGCGAAGCTTGGACACTATCCGGAATTGGCGAAGGCGGCGCAGCGGGCGATTCCGCACGCGACGCTCGTCGAGTTCCCCGATGCCGGCCATGCGCCGCAGATGCAGGACCCCGAAGCGTTCCACGCTGCGTTGCTCAAGGGGCTGGCGGCGCTGCCCCGTCAGGCGCAGTAGCCTGGAGCGGACCGGGCGAGGCCGTTGGGCCTCGCCGTCACGGCGGCGGCTTCAACCACTGCAATAGCCGCAATCGCTGCAACAGCGTGAACCGCCGCAGCGGCCGCGGCCCTGGCCTCGGCCGCTGCAAGCCCTTTGGCCGCTTCAGGAAGCGGCCATCTCCGCGCGCACTTCGGCAGTGATCTCGAACGAGCGCAGACGCTTCGCGTGATCGTAAATTTGCGCGGTGACGATGAGTTCGTCCGCGCCGGTCTGCTCGATCACGGAGGCGAGCCCGACGCGCACATTCGCGCGGTCGCCCACCACCGAGCACGCGAGCGAATGCGCGACGCCCGAAAGCTCGAATTCATTTGCCGCGATCTGCGCCGCGGGCGGCGGAAGCTGCCCCGGCGTGCCGCGCCGCAGATTCACGAACTGCTGCTGCAGCGAGGTGAACAGCAAGCGGGCTTCGTCGTCGGTTTCGGCGGCGAACACGTTCACACCCACCATCGCGTGCGGCTTCGCGAGCGTGGCCGACGGGCGGAACTGCGAGCGATAGACGCGCAGCGCGGTGAGCAACTGGTCGGGCGCGAAGTGCGAGGCGAACGCGAACGGCAAGCCCATCGCCGCGGCCAGTTGCGCGCCGAACAGACTCGAGCCCAGGATGTAGAGCGGCACGCGCAGCCCGGCGCCGGGCACCGCGCGCACCCGCTGGCCCTCCACCGGATCGGCGAACAGCCGCTGCAACTCGGCGACGTCGTCGGGGAAGGCTTCGGCGCTCGCGTGCAAATCGCGGCGCAGCGCGCGCGCCGTGGTCTGGTCCGTGCCGGGCGCGCGCCCGAGCCCCAGATCGATACGCCCCGGATAGAGCGCTTCGAGCGTGCCGAATTGCTCGGCGATCAGGAGCGGCGCGTGGTTGGGCAGCATGATGCCGCCCGAGCCGACGCGGATCGTGCGCGTGCCGCCCGCCACGTGGCCGATCACGACCGAGGTGGCGGCGCTGGCGATGCCCGTCATGTTGTGGTGCTCGGCGAGCCAGTAGCGGTGGTAGCCCCAGCGCTCGGCATGCTGCGCGAGATCGAGCGTGTTGCGCAGCGAGGCGCCGGCGTTCGAGCCGGCAGGCACCGGCGAGAGGTCGAGGACGGAGAAGGGAATCATGGGCGGGTGGCGTTCCGGAGTTCGTGAAGCGCGCCGCGCGAGCCTGGCCCCGGAGTGCGCCGCGCGGGCGGCGGGGCGGCTGCAAGGCAGACGCAAGGTGGGGGCATTGTGCCAAAGCGTTCCGGATCCTGCCGGAGACCTCCGGGAATCCACGTGCGTCGTGGGGTTTCAGGCGCGGGTTCAGGCACGCCTCAAACTATTTTTGCAATTGAATCAGAATAATTCTTGTTTATAGGCGAATCGACAAGGGGTTGGTAAAACCTGATTCAATCCCGTTAAGGATCTATTTCAATATGCTTACCAGTTATTTTTAAATTGAATAACTATGGAAGCTCATTGTGGTTTGCGTGAAATCATTGCCACCGTTGCAAATGTGAGAGGCATTTTTGCAGGGGCGCGGAAGCGGTGTGCAGGCGTTGCTGCTACAATTTTCGCCTTTGAATCAGCGCGCGAGTTATGCACTGCGTGTCTTTTTTAAGACACTGCTTAATCAATTCATCGGTTGAATTGCGCAGTGTCAAAAAAGTGTAGCCGTCTGTTACGCAAGTGGCGGCAAATATGCGGCGCAGATACGATGCGCGTATAAATTTTCGTGATATTCGGGGTAGGGCAAATGGTAGCAGGCAACACGCTCGAGCTGACCGGCGCGCCGCTTGACTGCGTCGCGACGGCATGGCGGTTCGTCGGTTCCGCTTTCGTGGCCGCTTCCGTTGCTGCTGCGCGCACTGGCCGCGTTTGGGCGGGTACCGCCAGCGGCCGGAGCGGGCTGCGTTCCCCCGGCTGCACGCGAGGCACCGTGGTATGACAGCAGCGCTGGGTTCCTTGTCTCCGCCGGCGTGGTGGCTCGTGATCGCGCTGTGCTGCGCGGCCACCTTCTACGCCATCTGCGCCGCGCTGGCGATGCCGCGTCTCGGCTCCACCGCGCAGGTGCGCACGGCGGCCCGGCGCGCCCGGGCGCGCGCGCCGCTGCCGGTGAGCGTGCTCAAGCCGTTATGCGGAGCGGAGCCGCGTCTCTACGAGAATCTGGCCAGCTTCTGCGAGCAGAGTCATCCGCGCTATCAACTGATCTTCGGCGTGTCTTCTTCGAAGGATCCGGCCATTGCGGTCGTGCAGCGGCTGCAGGCCGCGTATCCGGCCCACGACATCGCGCTGGTGATCGATTCGCGCGTGCACGGCAGCAACCTGAAGGTGAGCAATCTCATCAACATGGCGGCGCATGCGCGCCATGAGGTGCTGATCGTCGCCGACAGCGATATCGCCGTGGAGCCCGATTATCTGGAGATCGTCACCGCGCCGCTCGCCGACCCGCAAGTGGGCGTGGTGACGTGCCTGTACCGCGCGCATAGCGTCGGGGGCTTCTGGCCGCGCGTGGGCGCGCTCTTCATCAACGAATGGTTCGCGCCTTCGGTGCGCGTCGCGCATTCCACGGGCTCGCGGGCGTTCGGCTTTGGCGCGACGCTCGCGCTCTCGCGCGGCACGCTCGAGCGCATCGGCGGCTTCGAGTCGCTCAAGGACTGCCTCGCCGACGACTACCAGCTCGCCCGCTTTGCGCGCGATCACGGGCTTGCCACGGTGCTCGCGCCGGTGCTGGTCGCAACCGACGTGATCGAGCCGACCTTCCGCACGCTGTGGCTGCGCGAGACGCGCTGGCTGCGCACGATCCGCTCGGTCAATCCGGCGGGCTTCGCGTCGTTGTTTATTACCTTCACTTCGCCGTGGCTCGTGCTCGGCGCGCTCGCCTGCTGGCAGCTCCAGGGCGCCGCCGCCGTGCCCGGCGCGGGAATGCGGGTAGCGTTGGCCGCGCTCGGCACGAGCACGGTTGGCGGTATCATCGCGCGGTTGGCACTGCATGCGCGCGGCAGCGCGAGCCTGCTGCAGTTCTGGCGCGATTTGCCGCTGGTGCCGCTGCGCGACGCGCTCCTGCTGCTGCAGTGGCTGGCGGCCGTATTCGGTTCGCACGTGATCTGGCGCGGCGTGCGCGTGCCGGTGGCCAACGCCGACGGCGTCGCGACGGTCGACATGGCCGCCGTGCCGGGCGCGGCTGGCGAAGCGCGCGTGAGCGCCGCGCCGCGCCGTGCGGCCATCGAGGTGTCGGATGGCCGTTGAGACCGTTGATATGACCCGCGCGTCGAACCGCGGCGCCCCGGGGCGCGAAGCCCGGGCGCACAACTCCATTGCCGCGTGCGGCGCCGGCTCCTGCCGGCGCGCGCGCTTGTCGTTCATTCATGCCCGATTAACAAAAAGGGTTGCCGGAGCACTCATCTCATGAAAACGCTGTTTTTGCAGGCCCCGTCCTATGACGGCTTCGATGGCGGCGCGGGCTCGCGCTATCAGGCGAAGCGCGAGATCCGCTCGTTCTGGTATCCAACCTGGCTTGCGCAGCCCGCGGCCCTCGTGCCGGACAGCCGCGTGATCGACGCGCCCGCCGACGGCATGAGCGTGGAGGAAACGCTCAAGATCGCGATGGACTACGACCTCGTGATCATCCACACGAGCACGCCGTCGTTCCCGACCGACGCGCTGTTCGCGCAAGACCTGAAGAAGCGCAAGCCGTCGCTGCTGGTTGGCATGGTGGGCGCGAAGGTGATGGTCGATCCGCACAACTCGCTGACCGCGACCGAGGCGATCGATTTCGTCTGCCGCGAGGAATTCGACTTCACCTGCAAGGAAATCGCCGAAGGCAAGCCGTTCGCCGAAATCAAGGGCTTGAGCTGGCGCGCGAAGGACGGCTCGATCGAGCACAACGAGGCGCGCCCGATCCTCGAGAACATGGACGAGCTGCCGTTCGTCGCGCCCGTCTACAAGCGCGACCTGAAGATCGACAACTACTTCATCGGCTACCTGAACTACCCGTACGTCTCGATCTACACGGGTCGCGGCTGCAAGTCGCGCTGCACGTTCTGCCTGTGGCCGCAGACGGTGAGCGGCCACCGCTACCGCACGCGCTCGGTCGAGAACGTGATCGAGGAAGCAAAGTGGATCCGCGACAACATGCCGGAAGTGAAGGAACTCATGTTCGACGACGACACCTTCACCGACGACTTGCCGCGCGCCGAAGCCATCGCGCTCGGTCTTGGCAAGCTCGGCATGACGTGGTCGTGCAACGCGAAGGCCAACGTGCCGTACAAGACGCTCAAGGTCATGAAGGAAAACGGCCTGCGCCTCCTGCTCGTGGGCTTTGAAAGCGGCGACGACCAGATCCTCGTGAACATCAAGAAGGGCGTGCGCACGGACTTCGCGCGCCGCTTCAGCGCGGACTGCAAGAAGCTCGGCATCAAGATCCACGGCACCTTCATTCTCGGCCTGCCGGGCGAGACGCCCGAAACCATCAAGAAGACCATCGAGTACGCGAAGGAAATCAATCCGCACACGATTCAGGTCTCGCTCGCCGCGCCTTATCCGGGCACGACGCTCTACAAGCAGGCCGTGGAAAACGGCTGGATGGAAGAGAACAAGACCATCAACCTCGTCTCCAAGGAAGGCGTGCAGCTCGCGGCGATCGGCTATCCGCATCTGTCGCGCGACGAGATCTATCACCATCTCGAGCAGTTCTATCGCCAGTTCTATTTCCGCCCCTCGAAGATCTGGGAGATCGTGCGCGAGATGCTCACGAGCTGGGACATGATGAAGCGCCGCTTGCGCGAAGGCGTGGAGTTCTTCCGCTTCCTGCGCGCCCACGAGGCGTGATGGATGCGCCGGCGCGCGCCGCCGCGGGTACCACGCCGGCCGGACGAGACGGCAACGGCGGCCGCGCGCTGATCTTCACCGCCGACGACTTCGGCCTGCACGAGCGGGTCAACGCGGCGGTCGAGCGCGCGCATCGCGACGGCGTGCTCAACGCCGCCAGCCTGATGGTCGCCGCGCCCGCCGCCGCCGATGCGGTGGCGCGCGCGCGGCAACTGCCGAAGCTGCGCGTGGGCCTGCACCTCGTGCTCGCCGACGGCGCGGCCATGCTGCCGCGCGCGCGGATTCCGGCGCTCGTCGACGCGCAAGGGCGTTTCGGCGACAACATGGTCCGCGACGGCTTTCGCTTCTTCTTCCTGCCCCACGTGCGCGCGCAGCTCGCCCGGGAGATCCGCGCGCAGTTCGAAGCGTTCGCGGCGACCGGGCTCGCGCTCGATCACGTGAACACGCACAAGCATTTCCATCTGCATCCCACGGTGCTCTCTCTGATCCTCTCGATCGGCCGCGAGTATGGTCTGCGCGCGATGCGCCTGCCGCTGGAGGCGGGGGCGCCGTTCGCGCTCAAGCCCTGGCTCGCGCTCGTGCGCGCGCGTCTTGCGCGCGCTGGCGTGGCGCATAACGATTACGTCGTGGGCATGGCGAACACCGGCGCGATGGACGAGGCGGTGCTGCTCGATGCGCTCGCGCATCTGCCGCCGCGAGGCGTGGGCGAGATCTATTGCCATCCGGCCGAGGCGCCGGCAGCGGGCGAGGGGCCGATCACGCCGTCGATGCGCGCGTATCGCCACGCCGACGAACTCGGCGCGCTGATCTCGCCGCGCGTGGCCGAGGCCCTGCAGCGCGCGGGCGTGCGCCACGGCGGCTTCACCGATGTGTTTTTCGGCGCGGCGGCCGGCGCGCCGGAACAGGCGGGGCATTGCGCAACGGGCGGCGCGCGCGTGCCGGCCAGGGAGACACAGGCATCGTCATGAAGTGGCTTCAATGGCTCGGCTTGCCGGTCGGGATCGCGATCCTGATCGGACTGGCCGTGCACGACGGCGCACGCGACGTGGTGCGCGTGATCGGCGCGGCGGGGCCGGTGCTGCTCTGGCTCGTGCCGTTCCACGCGCTGCCGCTGTTGCTCGATGCGCACGCGTGGCGCCTCCTGCTCGACAAGCGCGCGCCGCTGAGTTTTCTGTGGTGGGTCGCGACCGTGCGCGAGGCCGTCAACCGGCTTTTGCCCGTGGTGGGCGTGGGCGGTGAGATCGTCGGCGTGCGCCTCGCGCGCTGGAAGCTGCGCGGCGCCGGCGACGCGAGCCGGGTCACGGCCTCGGTGATCGTCGAGGTGTTCGTGACGATTGCCGTGCAATACGCGTTCTCGGCGCTCGGCGTCGTGCTGATCGTGGCGGCGACCGGCAGCGGCGGGTCGCTGCGCACCATTGTCACGATCGCGCTCGCGCTGCTCCTCACGGCGCCGCTGCCCGTGCTCGCGGTGTTCCTGCTGCGTCGCGGCGGGGTGTTCCATGCGATCGAGCGCTGGGCCGCGCGCCTGTTCGGCGCGGACAATCCGCTCATGATGGGCATCGACGGCAAGCAGCTCGACGCCGATCTCGATCGCCTCATGTCGCGCACCGGCCTCATGTTCCGCGCGTTCTTCTGGCAGCTCGGCGGCTACATGCTGGGCGCCTTCGAGACGTGGTGGGCGCTCGCGCTGCTGGGCCATCCGGTCACGGTGGGCGAGGCGCTCGCCATCGAGGCCATTACCCAGGCCGTGCGCCACGCGGCTTTCATGGTGCCGGCCGGCCTTGGCGTGCAGGAAGTCGCGGTGGTGCTGCTCGCGCAGTTGTTCGGCGTGAGCCAGGAGGTGGCGTTTTCGCTCGCGCTCGTCAAGCGCATGCGCGAAGTGGTGTTCGGCGTGCTCGCGCTGCTGTCGTGGCAGGCCGCTGAGATCGTGCGCACGCGCCGCTCGCTGCGCGACGGCAAGCAAGCCGCCGGCGCAAGCGAGGCGCTGCCCGCCGTGGCCGGCGCGCCCGCGCGAGCGCCGCGCGAGCCGCATGAGCCGCATGAGCCGAAACCCGCGGCGCGCCACGATCAGCCCCATTGACGGTACATTGTGGGTTGTAAGCGCATGCTGAGCCGGTGGCCTGGTCTGGTCTGGCCGGGTTTGGCATGCGCGGCAAGCGCCGTTTCACCGTTGCCCAGCCACGACATGCCGCCCACGTTTTCATCCACACGCTCGCTCGCCGTGGCGTGCGCCGCCCTGGCTGCGCTCACGCTCTCGGGCTGCGACGACCGCCAGTTCGACACCATGCTCGACGCCCTCAAGCAGACGTTCAAGACCTTCTTCGATTCAGTGAAGCCTGACGTGCTGCTGCTCAAGGGCATGACACCGGGCGTTTCGACGCTCGACCAGGTGCGCGAGCAAATGGGCAAGCCCGAGACCGAGCGCGTGTTCGACGACGGCTCGCGCAGGCTCGAATATCCGCGCGGCCCGCAGGGGCTCAAGACTTACATGGTCGACATCGGCCCCGACGGGCGGCTCGTGGCGATCACTCAGGCGCTCACCGCGGAAAACTTCGCGAAGGTGCGCATCGGCGAAAGTCAGGACGAGGTGCGGCGCCTGCTCGGCAAGCCTGGGCAAGTGGCTGCGTACCGGCTCAAGCAGGAGACGGTGTGGAGCTGGAAGTGGCTCGAAGGGGGCGTGACGCAGGAAGCCTGGTTCAACGTGCACTTCGGGCCCGACGGCCGGGTCTCCACGACCTCGCGCTCCGATGTGATGCGCGGGCGGTGAGCGGCGTCGCTGGCTGGCGGGCGGGAACGAATGTATGCAGGTATCAAGAAGCGGACACAGGACATTGAATTTACTCGGCAAACGATTGAAGCAAGCGCAGGCAGTGAAGCAAACCGATGAACGCGGGAGGCGCGCATGGTGATGCATCGCAGGCGTCCACCGCGTGTGGGGCTGGTGCTGGGCGGCGGGGCCGCGCGCGGCTGGGCGCATATTGGCGCGATACGCGCACTGGAAGAGGCGGGCATCAAGCCCGACGTGGTGTGCGGCACCTCGATCGGCGCGCTGGTGGGCGCCGTCTACGCGAACGGCGATCTCGACTGGCTCGAGGACTGGGTTGGCAAGCTCACATGGCAGACGGTGGTGCGGCTGCTCGACTTGCGCTTTTTTTCTGGCGGGCTGCTGGGCGGGCGCAAGGTGATCGACGTGTTCGCGCAGCAGTTCAACGGGCGCGTGATCGACGAATTGGCGATGCCGTTCACGGCGGTGGCCACCGAGCTCGACACGGGGCGCGAACTCTGGCTGCGCGAGGGCAGCGTGGTGGACGCGGTGCGGGCTTCCATCGCGATTCCGGGTCTGTTCACGCCGGTCTGGCACGACGGCGTGTGGCTCGTGGACGGCGGGCTCAGCAACCCGGTGCCGGTCTCGGCGGCGCGCGCGATGCGCGCCGACACGGTGATTGCCATCGACCTCAATCACGACATCCTCAATGGCCGCGACCTGGGCGGCACGATCGATACGGTGCCGCGTGAAACGCCGGCCGGCGCGGCGGCGGGCGGTCAGTCTCCGGCCAATGGCGCGGAGCCGGAGTTGCCGCTCGATGCGCCGTTGAATACGCCAGCCGATTCGCTGTCCGATGCCGACCCCGACGCGCACGCCGACGAACCCCCGCTGCTGCTGCGCCGCAACGGCAAGCCGTTTCCGCG
>JAITTX010000312.1 GCA_031286755.1 Paraburkholderia sp. | reverse complement strand
TTCGCCATCCTGTTTCAGAACGTGGGGCTGTCATGAGTACGACGGGCACGATGGGTACGACAGGCACGATCGGCACGCGGGGCGCGATGACCACGACCGGCACCTTGACCACGCCGCTGAAGGAGGCGGTCGAGGACTTGCCGCTGCCGGCCATCGGCGAGCCCATCATCGAGGTGCGCAATCTCACCAAGCGCTATGGGCGCAACGTCGTCCATCAACACCTGAACCTGGACATCCGCCGCGGCGAGATCGTGACGATCGTGGGCGGCTCGGGTTCGGGCAAGACCACGCTCGTGCGTCAGATTCTCGGGCTCGAGCGGCCCACTTCGGGCACCATCAAGATGTTCGGCGAAGATATTTCGACGATCGAGCCCGAGCGCGCACGCCTCATGCGCACGCGCACGGGCATGCTGTTCCAGCACGGCGCGCTGTTCTCCTCGCTCTCGGTGTTCGACAACGTGGCGCAGCCGGTGCGCGAACTCGGCAAGGTGCCGGCGGACCTGTTGCGCGACATCGTGATGCTCAAGCTCGAGATGGTCGGGCTGCCGTGCAAGCACGCCTCGAAGCCGCCGGCCGCGCTCTCGGGCGGCATGGTCAAGCGCGTGGGCCTTGCGCGCGCGATCGTGCTGGAGCCGGAGCTGCTGTTTCTCGACGAGCCGACGGCCGGGCTCGACCCGCGCTCGTCGGACGAAGTGGTGGAGCTCATCAGCACGCTGCACCGCGCGCTCGGCCTCACGGTCGTGCTGATCACGCACGACCTCGACGCCATGGTCGCGCTCTCCACGCGGGTGGCCGTGATTGCCGAGCGCAAGGTGCTGGTGGCCGCCCCCGTGGAGGAGGCGGCCTGCGTGGACGACCCGTTCATCCGCGAATATTTTCTGGGCATGCGCGGCCGGCGCGCGCTGCAGGCGCTGCCGCCCGAGCGGCGCGCGAAGCTCCCGCCGGCGGCGCTGGCCTCGGTGTGGGCGAAGCCATGTTGAGGCGCGCCATGCCAGGCCGCGCTTGCGCGCGCGAGCGGCGCGCCGCCGCGTCTGCTGGCGCGCCTGGGATTGCGCGCGGGGCGGCAGGCAGGGTCGTGCCGGTGGTTGCGGTGGTCGTCGCGAACAAGGAAATCTGACGATGGAAAACAAAGCGCATGCGTTCTGGGCGGGCGCCTTCACAATCGGTCTGCTGGTCGTGATCGCGTTCGCGGTCGTCTTCTTCAGCGCCGACCACACGGTGCGCGTGCCGTACGACCTCATCTCGCGCAGCAACGTGACGGGGCTCTACCCCGACGCCGCCGTGCGCTATCGCGGGCTCGACGTGGGCAAGGTGCAGTCGATCAAGTTCGATCCGAGCCACCCGGGGCAAATTCGCATCCGCGTGCTGGTCGACCAGAAGGCGCCGATGACGCGCTCCACCTTCGGCACGCTCGCGCTGCAGGGCGTGACGGGCATCGCGTTCGTGCAGCTCGACGACAACGGCCTCGATCTTTCGCCGCTGCCTTCGTCGGAGAAGCACGTGGCGCAGATTCCGCTGCGCCCGGGCCTGCTCGACCAGTTGCAGCGGCGCGGCGACGCGCTCCTGCGCAAGCTCGACAGCATCGCCGGCGACGTCGACCAGATGCTGAGCGAGGAGAACCGCAAGCAGATCATGGCCACTGTCACGAGCCTCCAGCAGGCCGCCAGCAGCGCGAACGTGCTCGCGCAGCAACTGGAGCCGACCACCCGGCGTCTGCCGGGCGCGGTGGCCGACCTGCAAAAGACGCTGCAATCGACCAACCAACTGATCACCAGCATGAACCGCCCGGACGGCCCGTTCCAGGTCAATCTGAACAAGGCCGGCACGGCGGCGGCCCAGGCGGGGCAGGCGCTGAGCTCGATCGATGTGTCGATCCAGGAGCTTTCGGCGCGTGTGGGCTACGACACGCTGCCGCGCGTCGACTCGCTGACCGACGACGTGCGCTCGGCGATGCGCTCGGTGGACAAGGCGGCGGGCGCCGTCAGCACGAGCCCGAACAGCTTGCTGTTCGGCGGCGCGCCGCAGCCCGCGCCGGGGCCGGGCGAGCCGGGCTTCGCCTGGCCCGCCGCTGGCGGCGCGGGCGCGGGCGGGACGTAGGGCGTGGCCGGGGCCCGGCGCGCGCGCGGGGCGAAGCGGTGTGCTGGCGTACTGTCGGAGCAGGTTCCGGCACCTGGCAGCGGAGCCGCTTGAGGGACTGTCTGGATGGCATCGAGCGCCGCATGAATCGCATCAACTGGAAGCAACCTCAGGAAGGAATCGCAATGTCACGCCAAGCCACTTCGTCACGCTCGCTCCCGAGGCTCTGCTGCGCCGCGCTCGCGGCGCTCGCCATCGGCATGCTGGCGGCGTGCGGCGGCCGCTCCGCCACGCTTTCCGATATCCGTTACGACCTCGGGCCGCAGCAGGAGGTGGTGCCTGCGTCGCCGTCGCTGCCGCCGCTCAAGGTGCTCGAAGTGAGCGCGCCCCCGACGCTCGATCACAACGGCATCCTCTACCGCCTGAACGGCGACTCGCAGCGCTCGGGGCGCTACGCGGACAGCCGCTGGACGATGTCGCCCGCGCGCCTGCTCACGCAGCGCCTGCGCACCGCGCTCGCCTCGCGCGCCACCGTGCTCTCGGGCGCCGACGCCGTGCCGGCGCCCATGCTGAAGGTCGAACTCACCGAGTTCGAGCAGGTCTTCGACACGTCGACGCAAAGCGCCGGCGTGCTCGCCGCGCGCGCGACGCTCATGCGCGGCGGCAAGGTGATCGCGCAGCGCTCCTTCGTGGCGCGTGCACCCGCGAGCACGCCCGACGCCGCGGGCGGCGTGGCGGCGCTGCGCGCGGCGAGCGACGACTTCGCGAGCCAGATTGGCGCTTGGGTGGGCGCGCAGGCGTTCGCCGGCACACCTTGAGAAACGCGGCGTCCGGCGCGCATTAGCGTGCTGCGCGCATGAGAGGCGGGACCGGTGGCATGAGCGGTACTAGCAAGGAAGATTCGGACGGCACGGCGCGCAGCGGCGCTGAGGCCTCCCGTGCGCAAGGCCCCGGGGCGCCACGCGATCCGGCGGCGGGCGCTTCGAAAAGCGG
>JAITTX010000305.1 GCA_031286755.1 Paraburkholderia sp. | reverse complement strand
CGGTGTCGAGGGTGCTACCTCTGACGAGCGGGTGAACGAATTGCGATCGCGGCAGCAACGAGTGTTGCTCACCACGCTGCTGCTGTCCTTCGGCGTGCCGCTGATCCTCGGCGGCGACGAATTCGGCCGGACGCAGGGCGGCAACAACAACGCCTACTGCCAGGACAACGAGATGTCGTGGCTCGACTGGACGCTTGCGGCAACGCCGCAAGGCGAGGCGATGACCGCCTTCGTCGCGCGCGCGATCGCGCTGCGCCGCGAGCACCCGCTGCTGCGGCAGGCGCATTTCCTGTTCGGCGACCGCGACGTGCTGCCGGGCGTGCACGACGTCGACTGGTTCGACGAGCATGGCGAGCCGCTCTCGCCCGAGGCGTGGCAAGACCCCGAGGCGCGCGCTTTCGCGGTGCGGCGCGCGGGGCCAGGACTCGACGGCGAAATCGAAGTATTGTTGATGATGCTGAACGCCTCCGCGCACGCGGTGACGTTCACGGCCGCCGCGCCGCACTTCGCGTGGTCCGTGCTGCTCGACAGCGCGCATCCCGAGGACGCGCCGCATGCCTTGCCCGACGTGAGCCTGGAAGTCGCCGCGCACGCGCTCGTCGTATTGGGCGCCCGGCCCGCGCGCCACGGCGGGCCCGCTGCGGCGCAAGGCACCGGGACGCCGGCGCGTGATCAGGAAAGCAGCGCGGCACAAGGCGGCGAGGCGCCGCCGCCCGACCCGCGCCAGCCGGGCGCAGCGCTTGCACCCACTGACCCAGGCGCAAACGACGAGCGCTGAACAGGACTCCAGGAATCGGCCATGGCCCCGCTTTCGCATGATCCGCACGTCCGCCATTACATGCATTGCCTGCCGTTCGGCGCGCAGTTGACGGGCCCCGCGCACGCGCAGCCGCACACGCGCTTTCGCTTCTGGGCGCCCTCGTGCGACGCGGTGCAGGTGGTGTTCGAAGACAACGCCTGCGCGCCGCTCGACATGGCGCCCACCGGCAATGGCTGGTTCGAGGCCCGGGCGCAGTGCGGCCCGGGCACGCTGTACCGCTACCGCGTGAGCGGCGATCTACTCGTACCCGACCCCGCTTCGCGCTTTCAGCCCCGCGGCGTGCACGGGCCGAGCCAGGTGCTGGACGCGCGCGGCTACGCCTGGCAGCACGCGCGCTGGCAAGGGCGCCCGTGGGAAGACACGGTGCTCTACGAGCTGCACGTGGGCGCGCTGGGCGGCTATCGCGGCGTCATGAAGCGCCTGGGCGCGCTCGCCGGGATCGGCATCACCGCCATCGAACTGATGCCCCTGAACGATTACCCGGGCGAGCGCGGCTGGGGCTACGACGTGGTGCTGCCTTATGCGCCGCACGCGGCCTATGGCACGCCCGACGAACTCAAGGTGCTCGTCGACACGGCGCACGGTCTCGGCCTGCAGGTGTTTCTCGACGTGGTCTACAACCACTTCGGCCCGGACGGCAACTGGCTCGGCCACTACGCGAAGCCGTTCTTCAAGGCGGGCAAGCGCACGCCATGGGGCGACGCGCTCGATTTCGCGCGCCCCGAAGTGCGCGACTTCTACAGCGACAACGCGCTCTACTGGCTCACCGAATACCGCTTCGACGGCCTGCGCATCGACGCCGCGCACGCCATCGACGACCCCGAGTGGCTGCGCGAGCTCGCCGACCACGTG
This sequence comes from Paraburkholderia sp., assembly GCA_031286755.1. Taxonomy (GTDB): domain Bacteria; phylum Pseudomonadota; class Gammaproteobacteria; order Burkholderiales; family Burkholderiaceae; genus Paraburkholderia. Next base: position 7,336 of record JAITTX010000305.1, on the reverse strand, counting down.
CACGCGCGCGTGGAGCCCGACCGCCATGTGCATCTCGTGCTGGAGAACGAGCACAACGAAGCCAATTTGCTGGAAGCGCACTTCGATGCGCAATGGAACGACGACGCGCATCATGCGCTGCACGTCATGCTGACCGGCGAATCGGAGGGTTATTACCGCGCCTTCGCCAGGCAGCCGATCCGCCACCTCGCGCGCGTGCTCGGCGAAGGCTTCGCGTACCAGGGCGACCCCTCGCCGGTGCATGCGGGCGAGCCGCGCGGCGAACCGAGCGCGCATCTGCCGCCCACCGCGTTCGTGATGTTCCTGCAGAACCACGACCAGATCGGCAACCGCGCGCTGGGCGAGCGCCTGCGCGCGCTCAGCGACGACGGCGCGCTGCGCGCGGCCACGGCGCTGCTGTTGCTCTCGCCGCAGATTCCGCTGCTTTTCATGGGGGAGGAATACGGCTCGACCCAGCCATTCCAGTTCTTCACCGCTTTCGAAGGCGAGCTGGCCGAAGCGGTGCGCGAAGGCCGCCGCAAGGAATTCGCGGCATTCAGCGCGTTCAGCGACGCGGCCCAGCGCGCGCGGATTCCCGATCCGAACGATCCGCAAACCTTCGTGAATTCGTCGCCGCCCGCGGATGCGCCGCTCGACGAAGAACAGCGCGCGTGGATGCACTTCTACAAGTCCGCACTCACGGTGCGCGCGCGTCTGCTGATGCCGCGCCTGCGCGACGCGCGACCGCTCGGCGCGAGCGTGCTCACCAACGCGGCCGGCCACGTCGTGAATGCGCTCGTCGCGCGCTGGCGCCTCGCCGATGGCGAGACTTACACGATCGCGCTGAATCTGAGCCCCGAGGGCATCCGCATCGATCCGCAGCCCGCGGGCATGGTCGTCTTCGAGACGCCCGAGCGGGCACGCGATTGCACCGATCAAGGCGTGCTGCCCGAAAGCGCCTGCGTGGCGTGGCTCACCGGCGAAGTGCCCGAGTTCGCGCTACACCACGACGCGCGCGTGGTGCGGCGCGAGGAGCCGCTCGCATGAGCACCGCGCGCCGCAGCGAGACGCTCGCGAGCCTCGCGCAACGCGCGGGCTTCGAGGTCGAGTGGACCGACGCGCGCGGCGTCACGCAGCGCGTGCCCGACAGCACGCTCGCCGCGCTGCTCGAATGCGCGGGCCTGCCCTGCGCGAACGCCACGCAGATGCGGCACAGCACATCGGCACTGAATGCGGAGCAGTCGTCGCGGCGCTTGCCGCCGCTCATCACCGCCGAATACGAGAGCGCGATCGAACTGCCTTCCTCGGCGGTGCGCACGGGCAGCCACTATCGCATCGACCTCGAGAGCGGCGAGCACATCGAAGGCCGCTTCACCGCGCCGCGCGACGCGCCCGCGCTGCTCGCGCCGCTCTCCGAGCCCGGCTATCACACGCTCACGGTCCACGATCACCGCCTGACGATCGCGGTCGCGCCGCCGCGCTGCCACACCATCGCCGACGCGTGGCGCGCACAGCACAGCAACGATCAGGATACCGAAGATAATTCGGTGCGCGTGCCGCCGCTCTGGGGCATCGCCGCCCAACTGTATGGGCTGCGGCGCGATGACGACGGCGGCATCGGCGACTACAGCGCGCTCGCCACGCTCGCCACGCAGAGCGCGAGGCACGGCGCCCATGCGCTCGCGGTCAGCCCCACGCATGCGATGTTCAGCGCCGAGCCGGGCCACTTCAGCCCGTACTCGCCCTCCTCGCGGCTCTGGCTCAACGTCGCGCATATCGATCCGGCCGCCGTGTTCGGCACGCAGGCCGCGCACGAAGCCAGCGTGACGGCGCAGGCCGGCGCCCTGGCGCGCGAGCTGGAGGCGCTGCCGCAGATCGACTGGACGCGCGCGCTGCCGCTCAAGCTGAAAGTGCTGCGCGTGCTCTACGATCGTTTCGACAGCACCGAGCGCGCCAGCCATTCGCCGCGCGCCGCGGCGTTCGATGCGTTCTGCGCGCGCGGCGGCCCAGCGCTCGAAGACCACGCGCGCTTCGAGGCGCTCCAGGCGGTCATGCTCAAGGAGCCTGGCGGCTTACGCCATTGGCGGGACTGGCCCGAGCCCCTGCGCGACCCGCGCAGCGCGGAAGTCGCGACCTTCGCCGCCGCGCACCGGCACGAAGTGGACTTTCACCGCTTCCTGCAATGGCTCGCGGCGGAAGGCCTCGCGCGCGCGCAACGCGAGGCGCGCGAGGCCGGCATGGCGGTCGGCCTCGTCGCGGATCTCGCCGTGGGCTGCGACAGCGCGGGCTCGCAGGCATGGGCGCAGCCGGGCGACATGCTGCAGCGCGTCTCGGTGGGCGCGCCGCCCGACCTCTTCAATCAGGCGGGACAAAGCTGGGGCCTCACCACGTTTTCGCCGCGCGCGATGCACAACACCGGCTTTCGCGCCTTCATCGACATGTTGCGCGCCGCGTTCGCGCACGCGGGCGGCGTGCGCATCGACCACATCCTCGGCCTGCGGCGGCTGTGGCTCGTGCCCGAAGGCGAAAGCGCGAAGCACGGCGCGTATCTGCGCTATCCGTTCGAGGACCTCGTGCGGCTCATCGCGCTCGAGTCGTGGCGGCATCGCGCCGTCGTGATCGGCGAGGATCTCGGCACGGTGCCGCCGGGCTTGCGCGAGCGGCTCGCCGCGCACGGGCTCTACGGCATCCGCGTGCTGTGGTTCGAGCGCAAGGGCGGCGCGTTCCTCGCGCCCGCGCGCTACGACCCGAACTGCGTGGCCACCACCACCACGCACGACTTGCCGACCGTCGCGGGCTGGTGGAGCGGCTCCGATATCGACTGGCGCAACCGCATCGGGCAGACGCTCGCGCGCGCGGACGGGCGCGACCCCGTCGCGCTCGAGCATGCCCAGCGCGCCGCCGATCGCGCGGCGCTATGGCTCGCGCTGCAGGAGACCGGCTTCGCGCCGCGTGACGCCGCCGAGCCGCCGCCCGAAAATGCGCCGGTGGAAGGCGCGCTCGGCTACGTGGCGGCGAGCGCGAGCCCGCTCGTAACCTGCCCGCTCGAAGACCTGCTCGGACTCGCCGGGCAGCCGAATCTGCCGGGCTCGATCGACGAGCATCCGAACTGGCGCCGGCGTCTGCCGCTGGCCGTCGACGCCCTGTTCGCCGACCCCGCGTTCGCCGCGCGCCTCCAGACCGTCGTGCGAGGCCGTGCAATGGCCGCTGAAGCAGCGAGCGAAGCGCCGACCGCGCCCTCCGTTCATTCCGTGCCATGACACTCCCGCGCGCCACGCTGCGTCTGCAGCTTCATCACGATTTCACGTTCGACGACGCGCTGGCGCAGCTCGACTATTTCGCCGCGCTCGGCGTGAGCCATCTCTATCTCTCGCCCATCACGACCGCGCAGCCCGGCTCGATGCACGGCTACGACACCGTCGACTACGGCGTGGTGAGCGCGGAGCGCGGCGGCGAAGCGGCGCTGCGGCGTCTCGCCAGCGCGCTGCATGCGCGCGGCATGGGCCTCATCGTCGATCTGGTGCCCAACCACATGGGCGTGGGCGGCGCGCACAACGCATGGTGGCTCGACATCCTCGAATGGGGGCGTCATAGCGCGTTCGCGCGCCACTTCGACATCGACTGGCATTCGCCCGACCCGGTGCTGCGCGGCAAGGTGCTGATGCCGTTCCTCGGCGCGCAATACGGCGACGAGCTCGCTTCGGGCCGCATCGCGCTGAAATTCGACGCGGCGCTCGCGCGCTTTTTCGTGCAATACGGTCCGCACGTCTGCCCGGTCTGCCCGACCGATTACGCCGCGCTGCTGCAAGCGGCCGGCCATGCGGATCTCGATGCGCTCGCCGCGCCGTTCCAGGGCCTCACCACGCAGCCCGACGACCAGGCGCGCGCCACCGCCGCGCGCGATGCGCTGCGCGCCTTCGTCGAGCGCGCGGGCACGACCGCCATCGCCGCCATCGATACGGCGCTGCAAGCGCACGCGGGCACGCAGCCCGTCACGCGCGAACGCCTGCATCGTCTTCTGGAGCGCCAGCACTTCCGGCTGGCCTGGTGGCGCACCGCCACGGACGAAGTGAACTGGCGGCGCTTTTTTGACGTGAGCGCGCTGGCGGGCGTGCGCGTGGAGCGCCACGACGTGTTCGAGGCCGTGCACCAGCTCGTGCTGCGCCTTTATGCCGATGGCGTGATCGACGGCCTGCGCATCGATCACATCGACGGCCTCGCCGACCCGCGCGAGTATTGCGAGCGGCTGCGCCAGCGGCTCGCTTCGTTGCGCGCGCAACCGCCCTATCTGGTCGTGGAGAAGATTCTCGCGCGCGGCGAGACGCTGCGCGACGACTGGCCCGTGCAAGGCACGACCGGCTACGACTTCATGAACGACGTGGGCGCGCTGCTGCACGACCCCGCGGGCGCCGCGCCGCTCGCCGCGAACTGGACCGCGCTCTCGGGGCAGGACACATCGTTCGCGCGCGTGGCGCTCGACGCGCGCCGCGAAGTGCTGGCCGCGTATCTCGCGGCTGAACTCGATCACGCGGCGCGCGCGCTGCACCGCATCGCCCGCGAGCAGCCCGCCACGCGCGACTTCACCTACGCGAGCGTGCACCGCGTGGTGGCGCAACTGGCGATGCGCTTTCCGGTCTATCGCATCTATCCGGCCAATGGTCTGCGCGGCCCCGAGGACAACCGCTATTTCGGGCTCGCGCTGCAAGCGGCGCGCGAGGCGCTGCCGCGCGCGAGCCTTGGCGCGCTCGATCAGATCGACGCATGGCTTGGAGCGCGCGCGCCGGACCCCGAGAACGGCAACGGCGCAAAGCCCGCGCGAGCGGCTCAGGCCGAGCAGAACAGCGCACACGCGGCGGCGCCCGGCACGCACCCTGGCACCCGTTCCGGCGCGAGCGCCGCAAAGCACGCCGCGCAAAATCCGCCCGCGGCGCCGCTGAGCCATGCGCTCATCGCGCAGCGCACAGCACTGACGCTCTTCTCGCAGCTCACCGCGCCGCTCGCGGCGAAGGCAACCGAGGACACCGCGCTCTACCGCTACGGCCGGCTGTTGTCGCGCAACGAAGTGGGTGCGGACCCGGACGACTTCGCGCGCAGCGCCGAGGACTTCCATGCGGCGAACGCGCTGCGCCAGCGCCGCTTCCCCGGCGCCCTGCTCGCCACGGCCACGCACGACCACAAGCGCGGCGAAGACGTGCGCGCGCGGCTCGCGGTGCTCAGCGAGATCGCCCTCGAATGGAGCGCGACGCTGCGCGCGTGGTCCACGCTGAACCAGCCGCAGCGGCGCAACGACACGACGCCGTCGTCAGCGCCGGATGCCGTGGCGCAAGCGTGGGCGCCCGGCCCGGCCGCCGAAGCCATGCTCTATCAAACGCTGGTGGGCTGCTGGCCGCCCGACCTCGACGCCGGCAACGAAGCACGCGTGCGCGAGCTGGCCGAGCGCGTCGCGCAATGGCAATTGAAAGCGTTGCGCGAGGCGAAGCTACGCACCAACTGGCTCGCGCCCGACGAAGCCTACGAATCGGACTGCCAGGCATTTCTCTTCGATATCCTCGCGCCGCAACGGCGCGACGGGTTCATCCAGGCGCTCGCCACCTTCGTGGCGCGCATCGCGCCGGCGGGCGCCGTCAATACGCTGCTGCAAACCGTGCTGCGCCTCACCTCACCCGGCGTGCCCGATCTCTATCAAGGCACGGAGCTATGGGACTTCAGCCTCGTCGACCCCGACAACCGCAGGCCCGTGGATTTTGCGTTGCGCGCGGCGGCGCTCGATCGCGGCACGCCAGCCGCGAAGCTCGCGCACTGGCGCGATGCCCACGTGAAGCAGGCCGTCATTGCGCGCCTGCTCGCGCTGCGCACGCAGGCGCCGGCGTTGCTGCGCGAGGGCGAGTACTGGCCGCTGGAGGTGCGCGGCGCGCAGGCCGCGCACGCTCTGGCCTTCGCGCGCCGGCATGGCGACACGTGGGCGGTCGTGATTGGCACGCGGCACGCCATGGCTTTGCTGGAAGGCGGCCTGCCGCTCGTCGAACCCGCACGCTGGGACGATACGGCGGTCGTGTTGCCGAAAGGGGGTCCGGCTGCGGGGCTGCATGACTGGCTGAGCGATACGACCCGCGGGGCCACCCTCGATGCAACCCACAACGCGGCACATCCCGATCAGCCCAGCGTACTGTATCTGCGCGAGGCGTTGAACGCGTTGCCTGTCGCGGTGCTGTCGAATCTCGCGCCGGCCTGAATACCGAAGTGACAAAGGGCTCACACCACCGGCGGCGCTGCGCGTGCCGTGCGGCAAACCACAAACCAGTGGGAGGCATACGCATCAATAGGATGCCTATATATTCGGATACTTGTGCAGCGCCAGTGGTTTCCCATGCATACCCGACCGCTGCGCGCGTAGCGAGCAGCGGGATGCATGAGTCACTAGCGGTTTGAGCCGCTTTCTTTTGCTTACTTTTCTTTGCGGCTGCAAAGAAAAGTAAGTGCCGCCCCGCACAGGGGCAACGCTAGCAAACCGACACGAATACAAGCAAACGCGATACGCAACGAAACGTGACAACCAGGGCCCGCGAAAGCCCCATCAACCTCAACCGCCCTCGTCTTCCAGATCCTTCGGATACACGCGCACGAGCACGATGCGCGGCCCCTTCATCTTCTTGACGACGATGTCGAAGCGGTCGAACTCCACGCGCTGCCCCTCGGTGGGCAGGTCGTTGAGCGCGTGAATCACGAGGCCGCCCACCGACTCCGCACGCCCTTCGTCGATATCGATGCCGAGCGCCTGCTCCAGCGACACCACGGGCAGGCTGCCGCGGCCCATCAGCGTGCCGTCGTCCATGCGGGTCCAGTCGGTGTCGGCCTGATGGAATTCGTCGTGGATCTGGCCCACCAGCGCGCCGAGCAGATTGTCGAGCGTGAGGAAGCCGCCCGGCCGCATGCCCTTGCGCCCCACCAGCGCGAAATGCGGCGCGCCCTTGCGAAAGCGCCGGAACAGCGCGAGCGCGGGCGTCTCGGGCTTCACGTACTGCACGGGACGCACGAACTTGCCGAGGTCGTCGAGCGCGTGGCCCGCCTCGCGCGCGAGCAGCAGATCCTTCAGGTGGATGAGGCCCGCCACGCGCTCGCCCGAGGCGTCCTCGAAGAGCGGATAGCGGCTGAAGCGATGGCGCGCGACGATCTGCATGTTCTCGCGCAGCGACAAGTCGCGGCGCAGGCCCACCATCTCGTGCGCGGGGCGCATGAGGTCCGAGACGGTGAGGCGCGAAAAATCCAGCGAATGCGCGAGCGCGTTCCATTCGTCGGCGCTATACGTGTTGCCGTCGCTCGCGGTGCTCGCCGCGCTGGCGGCGCGCCGGGCGAAGCG
>JAITTX010000287.1 GCA_031286755.1 Paraburkholderia sp. | reverse complement strand
CAGCGAATCCACCGCCGCGGGCAAGGATTTGGCCGCGGCGCGTAGCAGGCTTGACGAGTTCGGCGCGCGCACGGCCGAGCTCGAGCGGCAGCTCATCGCGCAAGGCAAAGAGGCCGAGTGGCTCGACAAGCGCGTGCAAGAACTGGAAGCGCGGCTTGCCGATCAGGGCCGATTGTTGGCCGAACGCGACTACGAGATCGAACGACTGCGCAGCGAAACCGAAGCCGCGCGCAGGGCCGAGAGTGATCTGCGCGGCGAACTAGCCATGACCGGCAGCCGCAGCAACGCGGTGGCGGAGAAATTCAAGGGCGATATTGGCCAACTCGAAGCGCAGCTCGCCAGCGCGATCGCGGAGCGAGGCAAGTTACAGAGCGAAATCTCCTCCATGAAGCGGGAGACCGAATCCACCTGGGCCTCGGAACGGGTCGAGAACGCATTATTGCGGGAACGGATCAACGATATTGCTGCTGAAGTCGCCCGCCTCACCGCAGCGCTGGAAGGACCAGGTTCGCCGATCGAGGCCATGCTCGCTACTGCAGGGCCGGCGGCCCCGCTCGCCTATCCGGCGCCAGCAATCAACGGCAGGCAGCCGCGCGGCGAAGCCACTCCAGCCGGCATCGAACCGGCGAGGGAGCACAAAAGCACACTTGCCGACCGCATTCGCGCGCTGCAGGCGAGTGCCTCGCGCTTAGCACAGTCGAACTAGCGGTGCCTCCGTAGCTTGCAAGGCGGCGAAGACGGCTGGCGCGCCCCGCGAACGGGCTTCGCCTTGACACCCTGGCGACCGGCTCCTTAAATCCGCGCTCGATGGCATTGTCTTGGCCCTAGGCCTTGGCAATTCGGGCGCTTAGCTCAGCGGGAGAGCGTTCCCTTCACACGGGAGAGGTCGTAGGTTCAATCCCTACAGCGCCCACCAGAAAACATCTGAAAAATCAGCACTTACGCGCGGCGCGTTCCCTTGTCCCCCACTTTTAGGACGTGGGCGGGAATCCCCCGGCAAAAGGGGGGGACTTTCAGGGGACTCTGTTCGGCGGATGTTCACGGGATGGTTGGCGTGTGATCGCCGCCACCGTCGACATCTTAACGGACACCGCTGCGACCTTCTTACTATTCCTAGCGCATGTTTGACATTGCCGGCAGGGATGGGCGGACTAAGTGATTGAAATTGTTGGAAGCGAGTTGCTGTTTTCGTCATTTTGTAGGGACAGGTAATTTCGACATTCTGGCGCGTTATCTGTTGCGAATCGCCGCATCATCGCTCAATATCGCAGGGACATGATTCTCCGCGGCTCGGGTGGGCGCGACGATGTTTCTGCGCGTGGTCAGAGCGAATGTCAGCACGGGCGTGACACGCGAGTATGTGCGCGTGGTCGAGGCCTATCGCGACCACGCGGGCAAGACGCGGCATCGGATGGTGGTCAATCTTGGCCGGCGCGATCTGCTGAGCGCGCATCTCGATCTCGGCAAGCTTGGCCGGCTGTTGCATGGCGATGTCGCCGAAACTGGTCAGGTCGTGGGCGAGAACGTCGGCGCCGTCGGCGCCTGGGACTGGGGGCCGATGCTGGCTGCGCGCGCAGTCTGGAGCGAGCTCGCCCTTGATGCGGTACTCGACCGTCTTGAACGCCCCGATCGACGCGCGGCGGTGCGGCTGAGCGACCGGGCGTTGGTGCTGGTCGCCAATCGGCTGACGGCGCCAGGGAGCGAGCACGCGCTGGCGCAATGGCTGGAGAACGATTTTGTCTGTGATCGGTGCGGCCGACGCTTCATCGCGGCCTGGCGCGACGACGCGGAGCGCAAGGCCAGCCGGTCGCCGCGGGTGCGCGTCGCGCCGCGGCAACTGCAGCAATGGTATCGCACGCTCGATCAGCTGGTGGCGTGCAAGGAGCAGGTCGAGCACGCGCTGTTTCTGCGGCTGCGTGACCTGTTCAGCTTGCAGGTCGACATGGTCTTTTATGATTTGACGTCCAGCTACTTTGAGGGCCGCGGTCCGCCCGAGAAGGGCGCTCATGGCCACAGCCGGGACGACAAGCCGCGCAATCCGCAGGTGCTGGTCGGCCTGGTCATGGTCGACGGCTGGCCGATCGCGCATCACGTCTTCCAAGGCAATTGGCGCGATGCCAAGACGGTGCCCGAGGTGCTGAGCGATCTCGAGCAACGCTTTGGGCTCAAGCGGATTGTGTTCGTCGGCGACCGCGGCATGGTGACGAGCGACAACCTCACTCTGTTGCGCGGTCACGGCCACGGCTACATCGTCGGCCGTAATCGGCGCCGCTGCGGTGAGGTGTTCGACTATATCCAGAGCGCGACCGGGGCGTGGATCGAATGTCCACCCGGCATCACGGCGCGCGAGAAGGCGACGCCACCCAAGACGCTGGTTCAGGAGGTCGCGTCCAAGACGCCCGGCGTGCGGGTCTTCGTTGTCCATTCTGAAGAACGCCATGCCTATGAGCGCGGCCAACGCGAAAAGGCCATGGCGCGCGTGCGTGCCAGGCTTGAGAAGTTGCAGCGCCGTGTCGCCGAAGGGCGTCTCAAAGCGCCGGAAAAGATCGGCGCGGCCGCGGCCCGCATTCTCGCGTGCAACCATGGTCACCGGTATTATGACTGGCGCTACGAGGACGGCGCCTTCCGCTTCTTCGCGCATGCCGTCCACTTCACGCGCGAGCAGGCTTACGAGGGCAAGTACGTCATTCAGACCGAGGAGCCTACGCTGTCCGCTGTCGCGGCTGTGCGCCTGTACAAAGATTTGTCGGAAGTTGAACGAGCCTTCTCAAATCTGAAGGATGTCCTCGACATGCGACCGATCTATCACCGCACCGACGGCCGCGTGGAGGCTCACATCTACGTCGCGGCGCTCGCGTTCCTGCTCCACCGCGCGATCGAAAAGAAGCTCAAGGCAGCACGCCTCGATCTCTCCGCCACCGAAGCGCTGACCGCTCTGAAGTCGGTCCGGGTGGTCGACATTGATCTCGGCGATGGCACCACCAAGCGATCCGTCACCCGCGGCAGCCAGCGCGCTGCTGCCGTGCTGCGCGCGCTCGCCATCACAGACCTCGATCCCCCGACCCCGCCGCAACAAGGCGAAACCGTCTTGTAGTGCCAAAACGCCATGCCCGCTCTAGGAAAATCAACGGGTTAGACCTCGATATGTCAAACATCGGCTAGTGTCCATACATGGACGAAAGACGGACACCTCTCATTTTGCTGGTCGGCTCGCGTCGGGGGTGACCCGCTTTGTCGCGGCCAGCCACAGCGCCAGGGCGATCAT
>JAITTX010000244.1 GCA_031286755.1 Paraburkholderia sp. | reverse complement strand
CCGGAAATTTATACCGCCCAGAAACGCCTGTGAAATATTTAGTAATGAATCTCGGCAGAGGAAAAATAGGAGGTGTTGCAGCGCGTTGTCAAGGCAGAGTTTCAGGTCTTATGCGCAGTAGATAAACAGCAATTGCTTAATCGAAAGATGCATGACTTGAAAATCAGAAAATTCAAAATTATGAGAAATCCATTTCACCTCAATTCCGGGCGAAAAATGAAAAATCCAGAAACACCGGCGTGCAACACCATCGGCTTAAAAACATTTTTTGATAATCAATTCCATTTTTAATCGATTGCAAACAGCGGCGCGTAATAACATGCGAGCCGGAGATTTATCGTGCCGGCATCCGCCATGTGGCCCCGATCATTCGAACCATCGGGGCGGCGCGAGCCCTTCGTAGGTGTTTGTGTGGATTTGTACGTGGACCATGTGGTGAATAAACATGCTGCAGCACGACGCACATCGCAGGAAATAACGCCATCGCGCCATGCCGGCATGGATTTTTTTCCGCTTCGCACCATGAAATTGGGGCCGTTCGCGTAATCGTTTTTACCGATGTGGTGTGCATGAAAACCAGTGATATTGTTGTCAGCGCACCCTTCAAAGCTGAAAAGTAGCCGGCAACTGTTGCACAACGATCCCATAGAATCGGAGATGCATGATGTCCAGAAACGGCGTGTGGCGAAACCTGTATCGCGTTGTCGCGGCAGGTACTGCAGTAGCGGGGCTGGGGCTGGCTGCCGACGCCCATGCAGCAGGGGAACCGATCAAAATCGGTGTGATCAGCGAGGAGTCCGCGGTAGCCGGCGCCTCGATCAGCAAGGCGGCCCAGCTCGCCGCGGATGAAATCAACGCCAGCGGCGGCGTCGATGGCCGGCCCATCCAGATCATCGCCTACGACGACCACTCTTCGGCCTCGGACGGCGTGCGCGCATTCCAGCGCGCCGCGACCCAGGACAAGGTCGTGGCTATCATCGGCAGCTATATCAGCGAGGTGGCGCTCGCGATGGAGCCGTGGTCGGCACGGCTGAAAATGCCGTTCATCACGCCCGGCGCGGCGAGCAACGACATTTCGAAGCACGTTCACGACGACTACGCCCACTACAAGTACACCTTCCATGGCTGGATGACGTCGGCATTCATCGCGCAGTCGATTTGCGATTTTTCGCACGACATTCTGGTCGGCCAGTTCAAGATGAAAACCACGGTCATCATGAGCGAGGACGCGGCGTGGACCAAGCCGCTTGACGAGCGCTTCATGGAATGCCTGCCCAAGGCCGGCCTGCAGGTGCTCGACCATATCCGCTTCAATCCGGACACCACCGACTTCACGCCCATCTTCAACCAGATCGAGGCCAAGCACCCCGACACCATCACCACGGGCATCAGCCACGTGGGCGTACAGCCCACCGTGCAATGGCATGACCAGCAAGTGCCCATTCCCATGACGGGGCAAAGCTCGCAGGCTACCACCACGAGCTTCTGGAAGGACACCAATGGCGCGACCGAAGGCGTGATCACGGCGTCCGCCGCGGCACCCGGCGTGGCCATCACGCCGAAGACCGTGCCCTTCACCGAGGCCTATCAGAAGAAGTTCAACGTGTCGCCCGCGTATTGTGGCTTCTCGACCTACGACCTCGTCTATATCCTCGCGGACGCGATCAAGCGGAACAAGGGCTCGACCGATCCCGACCAGATGGTGGATGCGCTGGAGAAAACCGACTACGTGGGCACGATCGGGCGCTGGCAGTTCTACGGCAAGAACGACCAGTTCACGCATGCGCTGAAGTACGGCCCGGGCTACATCACCGGGATCAACCTGCAATGGCAGAACGGCAAGCAGGTTGCGATCTGGCCCAAGTCCATCGCCAATGGCACGGTCAAGTTCCCGTCCTTCATCAAGCTGCAGCACGTGAGCGCGAACTAGGGCCTGTTCACGCCAATAACAGATCCAGGCATGACACCGCGCGCCGGCGCGATGCCATGCCTGTTGGCGCAGGCCCATGTTGCCCCGCGCTGTCCGGCCCCCCGCGAGGTGTTGGACCGGACAGCGCGTACACCGATACCCCAACTCACCTGAAAGGCCCGACATGCTGCTACTGCAGATCCTCGTCGACGGCTTTGCGATCAGCTCGCTCTATGCGCTGGGCGCCATCGGCTTCACGCTGATCTTCGGCGTCTCCGGCATCCTGAACCTCGCGCACGGCGGCGTGATGCTGGTTGCGGCGTTGATGGGCTGGATGCTCGCGGGCGAAGCCGGCCTCGGAACGTATCTCGGCACGCTGCTCGGCGTAGTGGCCGGGCTCGTGACGGCCTATATCACGTACCTGATGGTGGTGCGGCCCATTCAGCGCTCGGCCGCCATTCCCGGCGAAGAAAAAGAGATCTTCGTGCTCACGGGCACGCTGCTGTGGGGCATCATGATCCAGCAGGGCATGGCGTGGCTCTTCACCGACAACCCGGTGACCATGCGCCCGCTGATTCGCGGCGTGGCCACCTTCGGCGGCGTGCGCGTGCCGTTCAACGAAATCATGATTGCCGTGGTGTGCTGGGCGGTGATTGGCCTGTTGTGGCTGTTCGTGAACCGCACGCGCGCGGGCAAGGCGCTCACCGCGGCGTCGATGAATCCGCGCGGCCTCACGCTGCTCGGCTTCGAGCTCTCGCGCATCTATCTGCTCGCGTGGAGCATCTATGGCGTGCTGGCCGGCATGGCCGGGGTGCTGCTCGCGTCGTTCCTCGGCGTGAGCACCAACAACGCCGGCCAGCTCACGGCCAGCGCGTTCTCGATCGTCGTGCTGGGCGGCCTCGGCAGCGTGTCGGGCTCGCTGATGGCCGCCTATGTCGTGGGCTATCTGGAAACCATCACCGCCTACCTCATTGCGCCGACGCTGCGGCCGCTGCCCGCTTTGCTGCTGCTCGTGCTCGTCGTGTATGTCCGGCCTCAGGGCTTTCTTGGACGGCGCTAACGGAGTCGAGCCCCATGACCGTTCTTATGCGTTCGCGTGTGTTCTGGGTGGCCGTGTTGCTGGTCGCCATAGCGGCGGTGTTGCCGTTGGGCGTGTCCGGCTATCTCCTTGGCGTGCTCACGGTCGCATTTTATTTCGGCGTGTTCGCCATGTCGTGGGACCTGTTGTTCGGCTTCGCCGGCGAGGTCAACTTCGGCCCCACGTTCCTGATCGGCCTGGGCGCCTATAGCGCGGCGATACTCGACGCGCGATGGAGCTTGCCCATACCCGTTTGCGTCGTGGCGGGCGGCCTCGTCGCGCTGGTCGGCGGCCTGCTGCTCGCGGTGCCAGCGCTGCGGCTGCGCGGCCCTTATTTCGGTCTCGTCACGCTCGTGGCCGTATTGCTGCTGCAGAACGCCATCGTGATCTTCGCGGGCATCACGGGCGGCGAAATCGGCATGATGGTGCCGGATGTGATGTCGGTCGATGCGCAGCACAACTACTGGATCGCTCTCGCGTTCCTCGTGATTTGCGCGATTCTGCTGTTCGGCCTGTCGCGCTCGGCCATCGGCCTGATCCTGCAGGCCAGCGGCCAGGACGCCGTCGGCGCGCAGGCGCTGGGCTTCGACGTGACGCGGCACAAGCTCGTGGCGTTCTGCATCAGCGCCCTTTTCTCGGGCGTGGCGGGCGCGATGCTGGTGTTCTATCAGGGCACCGCTTCGGTGAGCACGGTGGTCGATCTGAGCGTGGGCGTGCAGATCATCATCGCGGCCGTACTCGGCGGGCGCCGCACCATACTCGGCGCCGTGCTCGGCTCGATCGTCCTGATCGTGGCCGGCGAGTTCCTGCGCCCGCTCGGTCAGCTCAACACGTTCGTCGTCTCCGCGGTCGCGCTCGCCGCCCTGCTCTTCTTTCCCGACGGACTGCTCGGCAATCTGCTGCGCGTGAAGGAGCGCCCATGAACGACACCCCGCTTCTCTCGGTACGCGGGCTGACCAAGCGCTTCGGCGGTCTCGTCGCCGTCAAGAACATCGGCTTCGACATCCGGCCCGGCGAGATTCTCGGCCTGATCGGCCCCAACGGCTCGGGCAAGTCGACGGTCATGAAGCTGATCATGGGCATCGAGCGGCCCAATGCGGGGTCGGTCAAGGTGGATGGCGTCGAAATGGCGGGCTGGGCGCCGCATCGCATCGCGCGCGCGGGCGTGGGCATCGTGTTCCAGCATTCGCGCCCGCTGCACCGGCAGACCGTGCTCGAACACATCAAGCTCGCGCTGCTGCCCGATTCGCTCATCAAGCTCGCCGCCGAGCCGCACGTGCACCAGCGCGCCAAAGAGATTGCCGAGCGCGTGGGACTTGCCGCCGTCATGCACCGGCATCCCGCGACACTGCCGTTCGCCGACCTGCGGCGCATGGAGATGGCCAAAGCGATTGCGCGCGACCCGAAGGTCGTGCTCGTCGACGAACCTTTTGCCGGTCTCACCGTCGACGAATCGGGGGCTTTCTCCGATCTGATTCGCGGTTTTCGCGAGGAAGGCCGCGCGGTGCTGCTGGTCGATCACAACGTCAAGAGCCTCTCCGCGCTGGCCGACCGCGTGCTCGCCATGTATCTGGGCGAATACGTTGCCGAAGGCACGGCCGAGGAAGTGATGCAGAACGAGACGGTGCGCCGCGTTTATCTCGGCGGCAAGCTCGAACTCCATCAGCGGACCAGCGACGCAGCGAGTGCGAAGCCCGCGGTTCTCGAGGTATCCGACGTGCGCGTGCACTACGACAAGGCCTGCGCGCTCGACGGCGTCAGCCTGCAGGTCCGCGAAGGCGAATTCGTTTCGGTGGTCGGCCTCAACGGCGCGGGCAAGACCACGCTCTTCAACGCCCTTTCGGGCCTCGTGCCGTACAAGGGAACGATCCGCTTCGAAGGACGGGATTTGCGCGGCATGAGCGGCGCGGCCATTGCGCGCGCGGGGCTCGTGCAATGCCCGGAAACGCGTGAGTTGTTTGGCGACATGACGGTGCGCGAAAATCTCGACCTCGGCGGATACCATGTCTCCGACACGGTGCGCGCGCAACGACTCGCATGGCTGTTCAAGCTCTTTCCCATACTCGAATCGCGCCAGGGCCAGACCGCGCGCACGCTCTCCGGCGGCGAGCAGCAAATGCTCGCCATCGCGCGCGCGCTGATGACCCAGCCCAAGCTCCTGATCCTCGACGAGCCCACGCTCGGGCTTGCGCCCGTGATCCTCGAGCAACTGTCGAAGGCGCTGGACGCGCTGCAAAAATCCTCGCCCATCACCGTGCTGCTGGGCGAGCAGAACGTCCGCTTCGCGCTGCCGCACGCGGACCGCGTCTATGTGCTCGAGCACGCACGCATCGTCTGGGAAGGCAGCGCGCCGCGCTTCGAGCAGGAAATGGGGCGGCGCTTCCTGGAAGCCGCGCCGCCGCGCAACTCGAACGGAATGCCGTCGGGCGAAGCCGGCGTCAATGCGCGGTAAAGATCAACTCAAGGTTCGCTAAAGATCAGCGCGCTCATCACGAGCGCGAAAGCACCGCTTGCAAAAAGGTGCGCGTGCGCGGCTGCGAGGGCGAAGTGAAGATGGCCGAAGGCGGTCCGGCCTCGACAATCTCGCCGCCGTCCATCACGACCACAACGTCGGCCACATCCTTCGCAAAGCCCATCTCGTGCGTGACCACCACCATGGTCATGCCCTCGGAGGCCAGCAGCTTCATCACCTGCAGCACCTCGCCCACGAGTTCGGGGTCGAGCGCCGAGGTGGGTTCGTCGAACAGCATCACGCGCGGCTGCATCGCCAGCGCACGCGCAATGGCAACCCGTTGCTTCTGCCCGCCCGAAAGACTCGCGGGCATCACGTGCGCCTTGTGCGCGAGCCCCACCTTCTCGAGCAGCGCGAGCGCGGCGGCCTCGGCCTGCGCCTTCGACGCCCCGCGCAACATGCGCGGCCCGACCGTGATGTTGTGCAGCACCGAGAGGTGCGGAAACAGGTTGAACGACTGAAACACCATGCCCACTTCGGTGCGCAGCGCATTGAGCGCACGGTCCTTGAGCATCGCGCCCTCTTCCACCAGCCGATGCCCGCAGATATCGACCGTGCCGCCCTCGGGCCGCTCCAGGCCGTTGCAGCAGCGCAGGAACGTGCTCTTGCCGGAACCGCTCGGGCCGATCACCACCACCACCTGCTGCGGCTCGATATCGAAGTCGATGCCGTTGAGTACGCGGTGCGCGCCAAACGACTTGGTCAGCCCGCGAATGCTCACGATCGGGCCAGCGGTTGCGCTGGAAATTGCGCTGGAATTCGCACTCATTGAACCATCCCTCCCGCGCGCAAGCGGCGCTCGGCGCGATGCAGCACATAGTTGGTCGTCTGCGTGAGCACGAGATAGACGAGCGCGATCACGAGATACACCTCCAGCGAGCGATACGACACGCTGATGATCTTCTGGCCTTCATGCATCAGGTCGTCGATCGTCAGGAGCGAAACCAGCGCGGAGTTCTTGATGAGCGCGATGAATTCGTTGCCCAGCGGCGGAATCATGCGCACGATGGCCTGTGGAAGGATGATGGCGCGCATCGCCTGCCCCGCCGACATGCCAATCGAGCGCGCCGCCTCCATCTGCCCGCGATCGACTGACTGAATCGCGCCCCGCACGATCTCCGAGACATAGGCGGCCGAATACAGGCCGAGCCCCAGCATGCCGCACACGAACGCGGGCAGCAGAATGTTGAACTGCGGCAGACCAAAGAACAGCAGAAATAGTTGCACGAGCAACGGTGTGCCGCGAAAAAAGATGAGATAGCCGGTGCAGAATCCGTAGATGATGCGCCGGTGCGGCGCGAGCCGGCCAATGCCGATCAGGAGGCCGAGCATGCAGCTCAGCACGAGCGACGCGGCGGTCACCTCCACCGTGACCAGCGCGCCGTGCGCGATGTCGGCCCAGCCGGCAATCGCCGGAGAGAAGTCGAGTTGCATGGTTCAGACCCGTAGCGTCACTTCGCGCCGTTGCTCTGGCCGAACCACTTGTTCACGATCTGGGCATAGGTGCCGTCCGCCTTGATCTTCGCCAGCGCCGCGTTCAGCGCATCGCGCAGCTGCGGCTCGTCCTTGCGCACGGCAATGCCATAGGCTTCCTTCGTCAGTTCGGTGTCGATCACGCGAAAGCCCGAGCGTGTGCGCGCGAACTGAAACGCCGCGGGCTTGCCGGTCACCGCCGCATCCACGCGGCCGATGCCCACGAGGTCGAACATCTCCTGGTTCTTCTCGACTTCCACGCGCGTGACCTTCGGGTAGTTGTCGCGCAGGAAATTCACCGACTTCGTGCCCACCTGCACCGAGACCTTCTTGCCGTTGAGATCGGCCGGCGTCTTGATCGGCGAGTCGGCCTTGACGAGCGCGACGAGCCCGCCCGCGAAGTACGGCTGCGTGAAATCCACCACCTGGCTGCGTTCGGGCGTGATGTAGATGCCCGAGATGGCGACGTCGAAGCGATGCGCGATCAAGCCCGGAATCAGCCCCTTGAAGTCGATGTCGGTCCACTGCACCTGCTTGCCCATGGCCTTGGCGAGCGCGTTCATGATGTCGACGTCGAAACCGGTGCGCTGGCCGTTCTGCGTGAACTCCATCGGCGGGAAGGTGGCGTCGGTGGCGACCTGGAGAACGTTCTGCGCCTGCGCGCGAACCGTGCCCGGAGCGGCGGCGACAAGCATCGCGACGGACACGCATGCGGCGGACAGCAACTTATGCAGCTTCATGACTGGACTCCTCGGTGGGTTGTTCTGGCAATGGCTTCATGCGGTATCGAGCCATATCAGCCGGCTTGAAGACGTTCGGAAATCGCGTGCGCGGTGCGCATGGTCCAGTCGGCGAATTGCAGTTCGCGGCCGGCCGCGCGCGAAGAAGGCGCCATCAGCGTGATCGAGGCGTTCGCGGCCGCGCCGCGCGCCACGCGCCGGAACACGGGCGCACTCACGCCCCATACGCCCGGATCCACCTCGCTGTCGCTCATCGCGTAGCCCTTCGCGCGAATGCGCTCCAGTTCGGCGTCGATCGTTGCACGCCCCTGCGCGTCGCCGCGGAAAACGCGCTCGAGCGTTTCGGCACGCGCCTTCCCGGACATGAACGCAAGCAGCGACTTCGCGGATGCGCCCGCCTTGAGCGGCACCGCGCGCCCCTTCTCGAACGAGCAGCGCAGCGAATGAGAGCTTTCGATCATCTCGAGGCAAATCACCCGGTCGTTGACCGCCACGAGCAGCCCAACGCTTTCCTGCGACGCCTTCGCGAGCTGAAGCATGCCTTCGCGGCTTGCTTCCACCAGCAGCGAATTGACGTCGAAGCCGAGTGCGAGCTGCAGGCTGATGGGCCCGGGGGCGTAGTGACCCGCGTCCTCGGTCACGAAGCCCCAGCGCTTGAGCAACGCGACTTGACGATAGAGGGTGCTTTGCGCGAGCCCCGTGGCGCCGAGCATGTCCTTCACGGACATGGCCTTGCCATGACTGGCGAGTGCCGTGAGCACCAGCAGCAGGCGTTCCGCCCCGGTGATGCCGGATTCCTGTTTCACCTGGAGGACATAAGCTGGATCAATGCGCCCAGCATGCCACAGGACTCCCGCAGAACAAAAATCTGATTCCCAGCGGATGAGAATGCATGGAGGGGAGTTTCCCTGGGCGCGAGAATCGATGTTGTGCGGCAGCAGAGCATTGCCGTCGCGCCCGGGAAACAGAACGACTGAATGACTGAATGACGATGCGCGGCTAATCGCCTTGGCCCGGCGCGCCGGCCTTTGACCACCGCTCGCGTATCCAGTGATCGAGCGACAACGTTCCCGCGCCTCTGCACAACAAGACGAGCAACATGGCCGCCCATTGAATGTGCGTCGGCCACGCCTGTGGGTAAACAAATATCTCGATCACCGAAGTCATGCCGAGCAGCACCAGCGCCGCTGGCCGCACACCCAGGCC
The DNA here is from genome assembly GCA_031286755.1 of Paraburkholderia sp. Lineage (GTDB taxonomy): Bacteria > Pseudomonadota > Gammaproteobacteria > Burkholderiales > Burkholderiaceae > Paraburkholderia. The sequence goes on along the minus strand of JAITTX010000244.1, from coordinate 18,148 downwards.
AAGCACCAGCAGCACGGGCGTGCTCAATTCGATCGACACGGCGAGGTGGGCAGCCACGTCCGGTGGCAACAGCGGCAGCCGGTATTCTTCGCGAAAGAGCTGCAGCGCGGCGTCCCAGTTGGCGAGCTTGGTCATGGCCGAATTCCAGAAGACCGTTGCAACCGCCAGGCGCAACGGGATGGCCAGCAGCCAGTAAGGCACGCGCTCCAGCATCTGCAATGCGCGCCAATAGCCGCTGGCGGCAACCGCCCGGGTATCGGCGGCACGAGCCGGGTGATGCGGGTGAGTCATGATGGTGATCCTTCGTCGAAGATCCCGTGTTCCGGCGGCAGCGACGCTCGAGCAAAGCAGCCGCGCGCGAGGCATGCGCCGAGCAGTGCATACCCCTGTGCTTCAGGCGCGCGCGCCAGCGCCGCGCTCACGGCTTCGCCCGCAAAAAGCGCCGTGCCGATACGCCACTCGCCATCGTTCAAGCGCAGCGTATCCACGCCTTCGGCCACGCGTTGCACGAGCAGATGGACGGGGCCATCCGCAAGATCGACGGCGCGCAGCGCAGCGTCGTCCTGTTCGAGCACGGCGCGCCAGATTGTGTCGGCGGGAGACACACAGCGCAAAAGCCGCGCCGCCGGATGAGGCTCCAATCGCAGCGCGCCCAGCGCTTGCTCATCGAGTTGCGCAAGGCGCGCGAGATCGAGCGGCGCGCGGTCCGGCGCGTGCAGCACGCCATTCACCTGCCATTCGAGTTGCGCGACGTCCGCCACGTATGGCAACGAGATCATTTGCGGCATCTGCGCGAGAAAGCCGGGAAATGCCGCGCCATATTCGTCCAGCCACGCGCTCCGTGGTGGCGCGGCACTGCAGAAGAGGTGCGCCGCGCCTTCGAAGAAGTCCTCGCCAACCAGGCGCCGCACGGCGGGAAACGCGAGCCGCAGGGCACTCGCCAGCACGCCCGATGCTGTGTTCCGGTAAATGTTCAGGCATGCTTGCGAATCGATTCCGTCCGCCAGCACGGCCGACAGCACTTCAGCGGCCGAGTCTTCATCGGCATGATGCAGCAGGCTGTGGCGCATGGCCTGCTGCAACTCAATCAGCGAGGGCATGCGCGCGTTCATGTCGAACCGCCTCCAGAGTTGCTTCCGCAATGGCCGCCTGCTCCGCGAGGATGCCGAGCGGCGGTACATCGGTATCCCACTCGATCAGCGTCGGCACCGGCCCGAAGCGCTGCAACGCCGCTTCGTAGAGCGCCCAGACTTCGGGCGCGACGCGCGAGCCATGATCGTCGATGCGCAGCGTGCGGCCGTTTTCGAGTTGCCTCACGCTATGCCCTGCCAGATGAATTTCGCCGATGGCCGCCGGCGGCAGCGCCGCAAGGTAACTGTGCGGATTCCAGCCGTGATTGCACGCGCTCACGTAGATGTTGTTTACGTCGCACAGAATTCCGCATCCGGTCCGTTGCGCGACGTGGGCGAGAAACTCCCATTCCGGGATGGTCGAGTGCGCGAAGCGAAGATACGTGGACGGGTTTTCCACCAGGATCTGGCGGCCCAGCGCCGTCTGCACCTGATCGACATGCCGGCAAACGACCTCGAGCGCTTCCCCGGTCATCGGCAGCGGCAGCAGGTCGGCGAGATACGTGCCGCCCGCCACGCTCCACGCCAGATGCTCGGAAACGAGGCCGGGCTGCACGCGCGCCGCCACTTCGCACACGCGCGCCAGATGCGCCGTGTCCAGCCCTTCGGCGCTGCCTAGCGACAGGCCCACGCCATGCAGCGAGACCGGATAGTCGCGGCGAATCGCATCCAGATACTGCGTCGCGGGGCCGCCGCCCATGTAGTTCTCGGTGTGCACCTCGAACCACGCCAGCGCCGGGCGCTCGTCGAGCACCGCCCGGTGATGGCGAAAGCGCAACCCCACGCCGGCCCTCGCGGGAATCGCGCCGGTTGCCGCGCGCGTGCTGGTGAGCATTGCGCTCATGACCGCCCCGCCGCTCAACCGGCCTTCGTTTGGCCGCCCGCGATCTTGCCGCAATCGCCGGCCGGCAGCAGCACGAACGACTTCGGATCGCGCGCCTGGGTGGCCTGGCCGGCGCACGAATGAGCGCCCTCGGCGCAATCGTTCTTCGCTACCGCATTGACGCCGTAGCACTTCTCGAGGTGGTTCTGCGCCATTCTCGCCATGTTGTCCTTCACGACCTGCGGCGGGTTGCCCATGCCTTGCGCCTGAGCGGGCAATGCCTGCATGGCGAGCGCCATGCCGAACGCGGCGGACAACGACGAAATGGTCAAAGCGGACTTGCTCATCGTATTTTCTCCGAGGGTTGGGGCCGCGGTCATGCGACCTCATAAGCAAGTTCGGTGCGGCGTGGCCGATGGTTACGCGGTGGGCGGAAAATTTTTCGACTGTTCGACACAGAGTCGACACACGACACCACGCCGGACGTGCTGACGCCCCGTGCGGCGCAGCGCGGCCCGGGTGCAAAAATCGGAGGAAAGGGCTTTGAAGAAACGGCTACGGCGAGCCGGGTGACGATTGCCGCGTTAAAGGCCGCATCGGGTACAAACCGGGTACCAATCGAACGGCAATCAAGTCGCAATCAAGTCGCAATCAAATCGCAATCGGGTAACAGCGGGGGCACAGCGAGGTCACAGCGCGCCGCATGAAACCGCGGCGCGCTGCGGCGCTTGCGCGCTCAGTGGCTGATATCTTCGAGCGAGAGGCCGCGCGTGTTCGGCCCGAGCAGAATCATCACGATGCCCACCAGCATCGCCACGCCGATAAAGATCGCCACGCCCGGCACGCCGTAGTGGTGCAGCAAGATGCCGATGGCCAGTCCGGCGAACGCCGCCGCAATCCGGCTCCACGAGTACACGAAGCCCACCGCGCGGGCGCGCACGCGCGTGGGATAGAGCTCGGCCTGGTAGCCGTGGTAGGCATAGGACATCACGTTCGAGGCCAGCGTGAAGAGCACGCCCAGCACGATCAGCAGCGCCGGCTGCGAAGCGCGGGAGAACAGCACGATGACGATCGCCATGATCAAAAGGCCGCCGACGATCTGGGTCTTGCGTTCGAGTTTGTCGGCGAACCACACGCCAATGAGCGGCCCGAACGGGTTGGCGATCGCGATCACGAAGGCGTAGGCCAGGCTCTGCGTCACGTGAATGCCGCGATCGATCAGCAGCGTGGGCACCCACGCCGCGAATCCGTAGAAGCCGATCACCTGCGCCATGTTGAAGATCGAGAGAATCACCGTGCGGCGCAGGTACGGCGGACGCAGCACTTCGCCAAGCGAGCCGTGCCCGCCCTTTTCCACTTGAATGGCGCCGGGCGGCGGCAGCTCGATCGACTTCTCGGCGGCCACGCGGCGCTCGATTTCGGCGACGATGCGCTCCGCCTCGTCCACGCGCCCGTGACGCGCGAGCCAGCGCGGGCTTTCCGGAATGCGGCGGCGCAGGAACCACACCACCACGGCGCCCACCGAGCCGATGAGAATCACGACGCGCCAGTAGTCGAGGCCGAACGGCTGCGTGTCCTTCAGGATGTACGCGAGAAACGCCACCACCGGCACCACGCTGAAGGTGATGAACTGGTTCACCGCGTAAGCGCGCCCGCGCTCGGCGCTCGGGATCAGCTCGGAGATGTACGTGTCGATCGTGACCAGCTCGATGCCAATGCCGATGCCCGCGATGAAGCGCCAGATATTGAGCCCGAGGCCGGTGGTCTGAAACGCCATGATGGCCGTGCAGACGATGTACCAGATCAGCGACCACGTGAAGATCATGCGGCGCCCGAACCGGTCGGCCACCTGGCCGAACACGAGCGCGCCCACCCACAGCCCCGCGAAAGTCGAGAACACGAAGGTGCCGAAGCCGGCGACCTTGAGCGGCCCGAGCGCGGAGAAGAAGCCGAGCGACTCGGGCGTGAAGAGGCCCGAATGCACCATGCCCGGCGCGACATAGCCGGTGAAGAACAGATCATAGAACTCGAATACGCCGCCGAGCGAGAGCAGGATCACCATGAGCCAGACCGCGCGCGACGGCGGCAGCCGGTCGAGTCGAGCGGCGATTTCCGCGGATTTTTCTATCGACATCGGAATACCTCTTTACATTTTGTAAGCGTGAAAAAGCGCGGAGCCAGTGGTCCCGTGCGTGGCGAAACCCACGCGGTTCTCCGGCACAGATCCTTGCGTTGTCATCGTTCTTGGTCCGCCGCGCGCACGCGAGACGCGGCACAGCTTCCAGCTTATTGGCACCGGAGCATCGAGACACCTGGTTGAAACCCAAATTCACGCGCTTTTGGCATCGGGCACGGTCACCCGGTAGCCATGCGCTGTATTTTCGTTTTGCCGAAACGGGTTTCGTCTTTGATGACGGGCGCTTGCATGACTTCATGCGCGATGGCGTCCAGGCTTCGCCACGGAACGCATGCCGGGGAGAAATTCTTCTATAAGACTGCCCCGCTCACCTCACTATTTTGTAAGGGTATATACCAGATTGACATACAATTTATGAGTCAAATAAGAAATGACATGAATTCGCAAAAATTACCCGACACACTCTAAAAAGCCTTGTGCATCAGGCTTCTGGCGCGGCAACGCTTTCGCTGCGCGACGGCCCAATCGAGGCAAACGAGCCGGATTTTTGCCCGAACAGCATCGCGCAACAGCTTTCCGCAATATGAAATTGATGGACAGTAAGCCCCCAGGCACCCTCAAATTGAGGCAAAATCCAGGTGTTTCGCCGACTGCGAGCAGCCGGTGGTCTTATCACCCCGTTTTTGGACCCCGCCAAGAAGCCGATGAGTACCCAGCAACCCACCATCATCTACACCCTGACCGATGAAGCGCCGCTGCTTGCCACCAGCGCGTTTCTGCCGATCATCCGCACTTTCGCTGCGCCTGCCGGCGTGAACGTCGAGACCAGCGATATTTCCGTTGCGGGCCGCATCCTCGGCGAATTCCCCGAGTTCCTGACCGAAGCACAGCGCGCGCCGGACAATCTGGCCGAGCTGGGCCGCCTCACGCAGCTGCCGGACACGAACATCATCACGCTGCCGAACATCAGCGCCTCCGTTCCCCAACTCGTTGCCGCGATCAAGGAACTGCAGGGCAAGGGCTTCAAGGTTCCCGACTATCCGGAAGACCCGAAGACCGATGAAGAGAAGGCCATTCAAAAGCGCTACTCGAAGTGCCTCGGCTCCGCGGTAAACCCGGTGCTGCGCGAAGGCAATTCGGACCGCCGCGCGCCGCTCGCCGTGAAGAACTACGCGAGGAAGCACCCGCACAGCATGGCCGAGTGGAGCATGGCTTCGCGCACCCACGTCGCGCACATGAAGCACGGCGACTTCTACCACGGTGAAAAGTCGATCACGCTCGACCGCGCACGCGAAGTGCGCATGGAACTCGTGACGAAGAGCGGTGAGACCATCGTCCTCAAGCCGAAGCTCGCGCTGCAAGCCGGCGAGATCGCCGACAGCATGTTCATGAGCAAGAAGGCGCTGCTCGCGTTCTACGAAGAGCAGATGGAAGACGCGCGCAAGACCGGCGTCATGCTCTCGCTGCACGTGAAGGCCACCATGATGAAGGTTTCGCACCCCATCGTGTTCGGCCACGCAGTCAAGGTGTTCTACAAGGACGCGTTCGAGAAGCACGCGAAGCTCTTTGAAGAGCTGGGCGTGAACGTGAACAACGGCATGGTCGATCTCTACACGAAGATCGAGGCACTGCCGGAGTCGAAGCGCGAAGAAGTGATCCGCGACCTGCACGCGTGCCACGAGCATCGTCCGTCGCTCGCGATGGTCGACTCGGCCAAGGGCATCTCGAACCTGCACGCGCCGAACGACGTGATCGTCGACGCGTCGATGCCCGCGATGATCCGCGCCGGCGGCAAGATGTGGGGCGCCGACGGCCGCCCGGCCGACACGAAGTGCCTGATTCCGGAAAGCACGTTCGCGCGCATCTACCAGGAAATCATCAACTTCTGCAAGACCAACGGCGCTTTCGATCCGCGCACGATGGGCACGGTGCCCAACGTCGGCCTGATGGCGCAGAAGGCCGAAGAATACGGCTCGCACGACAAGACCTTCGAGATCACCCAGGACGGCACGGCGCGCATCGTCGACAACGCCACGGGTGAAGTGCTCGAAGCGCTCACGCAGGAAGTCGAGCAAGGCGACATCTGGCGCATGTGCCTCGTGAAGGACGCGCCCATCCGCGACTGGGTCAAGCTCGCCGTCACGCGCGCGCGCAACTCGGGCACGCCGGCCGTGTTCTGGCTCGACCCGTACCGTCCGCACGAAAACGAGCTGATCAAGAAGGTCGAAGCGTATCTGAAGGACTACGACACCAAGGGCCTCGACATCCAGATCATGTCGCAGGTTCGCGCCATGCGTTACACGCTCGAGCGCGTGATCCGCGGTCTGGACACGATCTCGGTCACGGGCAACATCCTGCGCGACTACCTGACCGACCTGTTCCCGATCATGGAGCTGGGCACGAGCGCGAAGATGCTCTCGATCGTTCCGCTGATGGCGGGCGGCGGCATGTACGAAACGGGCGCGGGTGGCTCGGCGCCGAAGCACGTGCAGCAACTGGTGCAGGAAGACCACCTGCGCTGGGACTCGCTCGGCGAATTCCTCGCGCTGGCTGTCTCGCTGGAAGACCTCGGCATCAAGACGAACAACGCGAAGGCCAAGCTGCTCTCGAAGACGCTGGACGCCGCCACCGGCAAGCTGCTCGACAACAACAAGGGCCCGTCGCCGAAAACCGGCGAGCTGGACAACCGCGGCAGCCAGTTCTACCTCGCGATGTTCTGGGCGCAAGAGCTGGCCGCGCAGAAGGACGACGCGGAACTCGCGGCGCACTTCGCGCCGCTCGCGAAGGCACTGGCCGAGAACGAGAAGACCATCGTGAGCGAACTCGCCGCGGTGCAGGGCAAGCCGGCCGATATCGGCGGCTACTACAAGCCGGACTTCGCGAAGCTCGCCGAAGTCATGCGCCCGAGCAAGACGTTCAACGCCGCGCTCGAAGCCGTGGCGAAGTAAGCCGCGCGAAGCCTGGGAGCCGGGCTGGGATCCATCCCCGCCCCGCGTCCCTGGGTACGAGAGGCGCCTTGCCTCATGAAAACCGCCCTTGCAGCGTTTGCCGCTGCAAGGGCGGTTTTGTTTTTGCGGAGAACGTCGCGCCGCGCTCCGCATCAACCACCAACAAGTCGCGCATGGTGAGCCCTTCGGTGGAACAAGATCTATCGAATGTCAAATCGCGTTTAACTCGCAATGTGAATTGCATTTCATCCGCGCCATTTTCGGACTAGTCTCATTGGCCGCTCCACGAGCCCGGCGCAAGTATCGCTCGACCGGGCGAACGTCTCGCCGCCCGTCTGCCTCCGGTCACGTTACCGGGCCGGTCGTTTTCGTCTACTTCGTGGAGGTGTGGAAATGTCAAAAAAACGCGAGGTCGCATGAGACGCGTTTATTTAGGCGTCGGCGACAAGGCCGGCGAAGCGGTCATAACGGAAGGCCTGCCGAGCGTAACGTGCTCGAATCCACCGCCACGGGTTCATATCGCAACGCTCTACATGAAGACGTGGTGTGATGCCTGCAAACAGGATGGCTACATTGCACCGAAGGGGCCGCGACACCCCGGCACCGGCCCTAACGGTCAACAATGGGCGCTTAGCGGCGATATCAACATATGTGGATGCTCACCACCCCCCGTGTTTCACGCCGAGCGAAACATGGCGATGATTTTCACCCGGAAAGAAGTGGGCGCTTTAGCGGGCCGAGCGGTTACGGCTGAATCGATGGGCGTCACTTCCACGAAAAACTACGACGAACAAGTCTGCGCCGTGGGCGATCGTTCCGCGCTTTCCAACTATCCGTACTTCATCGAAATGTCAGCGGGTGCGGTCCATAGCGGGCGCATTGACTCGCACGGGCTATTACCGCGTGTTTTCACCGACGATACGGAAAACTATACGGTGTACTGGGGCGACGAAGCGCTCGCCATGCAAGCGGAGTACTCAGTCCATGAAGGATGGAAGTAATGCCGAACAAGAAGACTGTTGTACGCACAAACAGCACGCCGGGCTCGATAAAAGAAGTGCCGTTAAAGATTGTCACGTTCGCCGAGCTTTGGGCCAACTATCCGAGTGGCAATCCATACGATAACCGGGACTACAAAAATCAATGCGCGATCCGTTTGAGCGTGACACTCCATCGTGTCGGGATCGGAATGAAGTCGTTTTCGGAAAAGCTGGTTAAACCCATGTCCGGACAGCCCAGCATCGGGCGTATCGTCCTCGATGGAAAGCCAACGGCAACCCGAGCGGACGAGTTAGGCCAGTGGCTTAAACTGCACCCGTTTGCGGGCCTAACAAAGGCAGAGGACATTACTGGACCGGATTGGGCATCGAAGGTAAAGGGGCGAACAGGTATCATACAGTTCTCGCGCTACTGGACTCGCGATGGAGAAAGCACAGAGAACGCAAGCGGCGGCCATATCGATCTTTGGAACGGCTCTCGCTTAACGATCAGTGGACCTATTGACTCGGTTGCAACGATCGGTCGAATGTTTGGAATGAATTCGCTTTTCCCCGGGTACCGGTTTGGTTTCTCCGATCTACGCAATTCCAAAAGCATTTTATTTTGGGAAATCGAGTGAAAAGATTAGCGGCGTTAGCGGGATTTTTGGTCGTCGGCTTCGCGACTGCTATAGCAGTTGTGCAGATCGTGGGGGCGTTCGACCATAACCCCGGATGCGGACTGGATTGTGCCAGCCTCGACTCGAGTTTCGCTTTGCTGTCAGGCTTCGTAACCGTTTTGTTATTTCCGATTGCCGGCTATATCTTGACCAGAGGAGATCGTCTTACGGCACGTCGCACGCTCGTAATATTGGCAGCCCTGGTTACCACGGCCGTTCTCGCCGCTAGCTGTCGTTATGTCTTTGAGTTGCACTCGCGATATGTCGAGGCTGAAGCAGCAAGTTCCATCAAACCGAATTTGGACTTTATGTATATGGCAATCGCTACCCGTGACGTGCAAACCTATACAAAGTCCGAAAACGGTCACTTCAAACCAGCGAGCATCGTTCCTCAATGGCAGCGCTGTGCAATTGACGCTGCGTGGTGCGACAAGAAGCCAAGACAAGCACATATGCTGTGCAAAACTGGCGTAGTGTACGTGAATGAGGCAGATTGGAATGCGTTTTCCTTAATCCCTCAAGAAAGACTAGATGTTGCCCCTGCCATGAAATCGATGAATCTATGCGCGGCTAACAACATCGTAGAGCCGTAACATGTGCGCATTCACTCCGGGGTGGGCCTTGTTTGTTTCTGCATCGTCAAATCCGCACGCAGACCGCGCCCATTGCCCCCCCAAAAACCGGCCAGGCCCGGCCACACCGGTTGATCATTCGTAGAGTCCGACATCTGGTTTCCCCCAAGACCAAGAACGACGCATTTTTTGAAAAGTGCTTGCCATAGCACCACCGCTGCAATACATTGGTTTTCTCAAAAACCAATTTGCGAGACCTATCATGCGTCAACTCATCCCGGCTCTGGTCGCTGCTTCGGCATTCGGCGCTGTCGCGGCGCACGCGCAGGAAGTCGTCGTTATCGGGCATTCCGCGCCGCTGACAGGTCCGCAAGCGGCGAACGGCAAGGACAACGAGAATGGCGCACGCCTCGCGATCAACGAGCTGAACGAGCAGCACGTGAGCGTCGCGGGCAAGACGGTCACATTCAAACTGGATTCGCAGGACGACCAGGCGGACCCGAAGGTGGGCGTGCAGGTCGCGCAGAATCTGGTCGATCACAACGTGGTGGCCGTTATCGGCCCGTACAACTCCGGCGTGGCAATCCCGGCCTCGCGCGTCTACCACAACGCGAATATCCCGATGCTGCCGGTCGCCTCCAATCCGGCGCTCACGCAGCAAGGCTTCAAGAACATATTCCGGATTGGCGCGAGCGACGAGCAACTGGGCGGAACGATGGCCGAGTTCGCGGCCAAGACGCTCCACGCCAAAACGGCGGCCATCATCGACGACAGAACGGCTTACGGCCAGGGTGTCGCCCAGCAGTTCGAGGACGTGGCGAAAACCAACGGCCTGAAGATCGTGGACCATCAGTTCACGAATTCGCAGGCGACCGACTTCCTCGGCATTCTCACCGCGATCAAGGCCGAGAATCCCGATGTGATCTTCTTCGGCGGCTATGCGGCCCAGGGCGCGCCCATGGCCAAACAGATGCGCCAGCGCGGCCTGCGCGCCAAATTGCTGGGCGGCGATGGCATTTGCTCGGCCGACATGGGCAAGGTGGCCGGCGATGCGGCCTCCATCGTGTATTGCGCCCAGGGCGGCGTGGCGCTGGACAAGACACCCGAGGGGCGCGCCTTCCTGAAAAAGTACCACGACGCCTATCATATGGACACCCAGGTTTATGCCGTGAATTACTACGACGGCGTGAAGATGCTGGCCGACGCCATGGTCAAGGCCGGCACGACCACCGACAAGGCGAAGCTCATCGACCAGTTGTCCAAAGAGCACTATAAGGGCGTCGCGGGCATCTATTCGTTCGATGCGAAAGGCGATCTCGTGGGCGCGCCCACCACGGTTTATGTCATTCGCAACGGGCTCCCCGTGCCGTACGCGAAGTAAGTCATCCATCAGTCTGGTCAATCGATTCTCATGAAACCGACACGCACTATTTCGACCGTCGAAGTTCACACCGGCGGCGAGGCATTTCGCATCGTCACGAGCGGCTTGCCGCGTCTGCCGGGTGACACCATCGTCCAGCGCCGCGCGTGGCTCAAGGAAAACGCCGACGAGATCCGTCGCGCGTTGATGTTCGAGCCGCGCGGCCACGCGGACATGTATGGCGGCTATCTCACCGAGCCGGTTTCGCCGGGCGCGGACTTCGGCGTGATTTTTCTGCATAACGAAGGGTATAGCGACCACTGCGGCCACGGCGTCATCGCGCTTTCCACGGCCGCGGTCGAACTGGGCTGGGTGCAGCGCACGATGCCTGAAACGCGGGTGGGCATCGACGCGCCTTGTGGCTTCATCGAGGCCTTCGTCAAATGGGACGGCGAGCATGCGGGCGGCGTGCGTTTCGTGAACGTGCCGTCATTCTTGTGGAAGCGCGACGTGACGGTGCAAACGCCGAGCTTCGGCGCGGTCACGGGGGATATCGCCTACGGTGGCGCGTTTTATTTCTACGTCGACGGCGCGCCTTTCGATCTGCCGGTGCGCGAAGCGGCGGTCGAACAGCTCATCCGCTTCGGCGCCGAAGTGAAGGAAGCCGCCAACAAGGCGTTTCCGGTGCAGCATCCCGAGATTCCGGAGATCAATCATATCTACGGAACGATCATCGCCAACCAGCCGCGCCACGCGGGATCCACTCAGGCCAACTGCTGCGTGTTCGCCGATCGCGAAGTCGACCGCTCGCCCACCGGCTCGGGAACCGGCGGACGCGTGGCGCAGCTTTATCAGCGCGGCGAACTCAAGGCGGGCGAAACGATCGTGAACGAATCCATCGTCGGCACGATATTCAAAGGCCGGGTTTTGCAGGAGACTTCGGTCCAGGGCATTCCCGCCGTGATCCCCGAAGTCGAGGGCGAAGCGTATATCTGCGGCTTCGCGCAGTGGGTCATCGACGAGCGCGATCCGCTCACCTACGGCTTTCTCGTGCGTTAAATGCGTTGAAGCCGCGCGGCGCACCGCCGGGCTCGTCCGGCGTGCGCTGTCTTGCCTGCCATCGCGGGAATATTCGCGTGGGTCTAGCGTATCAAGCGGGCGCGATATCGCGCTGGACGCGGTGGATATGCTGCTCCACATAGAAGGCGGCGGCATCCGCGTCGCCGGTCACGATGGCTTCGTAAATGAGCCGGTGCTCCGCCACGTAAAGGCGGATACGGGCGGGATCGTAAATGCCGTCGTCCTTGAGGCGCTTCCACAAGGACTGATCCATCGTGTCCGCAATCTCCTGAGCGAGCTTCACCAGCAGCGCGTCGCCCGTCATCACCGCTAGCTGACGATGGAACAGACGGTCGCTGTTGTTCCAGAGCGCACGTTCTTCGGGATCCGAAACATCGGTCAGCGTTTCCATCTGCGCGAGATAGTGCTCCGCGAGCGCGTCACGTTTCTTGTGAGCCGCCGCCCGGCGCGCGATGGCGGGTTCGAGAATCAGGCGGACGTCCAGCGTGGCCGACGGGCTGTAGTCGGCCTCCACCACACTGGCTTCGGCCGTGCCGGATGGAGCGCCGGCCCGCGCAAGCACTTCGGGGGCATCCGCCGAGACATACGTGCCGGAGTTCCTGCGCGTGACGACCAGGCCTTCGTTCTGGAGCGCCCCGATCGCCTCGCGCACGGCCGGACGCCCGACGCCAAACAACGCGGCCAGTTCGCGCTCGGAAGGCAGGCGCGACTCGGGAAGGTATCTGCCGGCCCGGATTTCCGCGCGGATCTTTTCGGAAACCTGCTCGTAAATCTGGAGGGGACGGAAGTTCGCGGGGAAGTCGATGCGTGCGGAGGCCATGTTGGGTCTTTCGAGGCGTTGGTTTTCAATATACCACTTCCGCGTAATATACGGGTTTTATGGATTGATAATCACCCAGATGTGGTTTAAATTGAATCCACTTAAGTGAACTCTCCAAAACCATGACCCCTTCGCCAGTCAAAATTTTCGATGCGCAGGCCACGGCCGCGCTGCTGGACTATCCGACGCTCGTGCAGGTGCTGCGCGAAGCCGTCGTGGAGTACGCCGCAGGAAAAATCGTGAGTCCTGAACGTCTGGTCGTGCCGTTGCAGGAAGGCGGCGTGATGCTCTCGATGCCTTCGAGCGCGAGTGACATCGCGATCCACAAGCTGGTCAACGTGTGCCCCGGAAACGGCAAGCGTCAGCTTCCCACCATTCACGGGCAGGTCATTGCGTGCGACGCGGTTACGGGCGAGATGCTGTTCGTGCTCGATGGCCCCACGGTCACCGGGCGGCGCACGGCCGCCGTCAGCGCGCTCGGCATCATGTGTCTGCATGCGAACGCGCCGAAGGAAATCCTGATCATCGGAACGGGGAAGCAGGCCGTCAATCATGTGGAGGCATTCGCGGCGCTGTTTCCGCAGGCGCGGATGCTCGTCAAGGGATCGACGCCGGAACGCGCGCAACGCTTCGTCGAATCGCTGCGTGCGATTGCGCCCAATCTCAGCACCCTCGATAACGAGATTCCCGATTCAGTCGATGTAGTCGTGACGGTCACGACGAGTCAAACGCCGGTGTACGCCGCGCCCGCGCAAACGGGGCGGCTCGTGGTCGGCGTCGGCGCCTTCACGCCGGTGGCGGCGGAAGTCGGCAAAGCGACGGTGGACAGCAGTTTCGTCATCGTCGACGACCCGGCTGGCGCCAGGCACGAAGCGGGCGATCTGATTCAGGCGGGCTACGATTGGGCCAGGGTGAATGCGCTGGCCGAAGCGATCCAGGGAAATCTCACCGCAACGGCGCCGGTCTTTTTCAAAAGCGTTGGCTGTGCCGCGTGGGACCTTGCCACTTGCCGCGTCGCGCGGGCGCATATCGGCCAGGTATAGGTATAGACATAGGCCCATGGGCGGTAAACCGCCCTTCCCCAATGCGCCAATGCATACGGGCGGGGCGGCCATGGCAGCGCGCTATCGCACTCGCCCCCATGACCACTCCGCCCGCGTCCATCCAGCACCACCCGCCAGTTCACACCCCCGCGGCATCCGCCAGCGGCGCTTGCGCCAGCCGCTTGCGATACACGAAGTACACCACCGAGACCACCACGAGCCACGGCACGCCCACGATCCACGAGATGTTCCAGAACTCGGTGTCGAGGCCCATCGTCACGAGAATCGCCGCGAGCAGCACGATGCCGATGATCTGCGCAACCGGAAAGAACGGCATGCGCACCGGCAGCGCGCGGCCGCGCCACGCGCGCCTGAAGCGCAGGTGCGTCGCGAGAATCACGATCCACACGAAGATGCCGCCGAACAGCGCGATGCCGAACAGGTAGTTGTACGCGAGCGGACTGAAGAACGACACCGCCGCGGCGGCCAGGATGCCCGCGCCCGAGATCAGCGTGGCGACGAGCGGCGTGCCGTTGGCCGAGAGCTTGCCGATCCAGCGCGGCGAGTACCCGCCACGCGCCAGCGAAAACAGCGTGCGCGACGAAAGATAGATGTTCGTGTTCATGCTCGACAGCGCCGCCGTGATCACCACGAAGTTCATGAGCCCCGCCGCGTGCGCAATGCCCGCATGCTCGAACAGTTTCACGAACGGGCTTTGCTGCACGATCTTCGCGCCCGCCTCGGTCCACGGCAGGTACGCCACCATGATGCCGAGCGCGAGAATGTAGAACAGCGTGAGGCGCAGCACCATCGAGCGCAGCGCGTGCGGAATCGCCTTCGAGGGGTCCTTCGCCTCGCCCGAGGTCACGGCCACGATCTCCACGCCGTAGAACGAGAAGATCGCCATCAGCACGCCCATCCAGACGCCGCCGAAGCCGTGCGGCATGAATCCGCCCGGCAGGCCGGTGAGGTTGTGCATGCCCACCGCCGCCGTGCCCGTGCCAAGACCGAACAGATTCGCGAGGCCAACCACAATGAAGCCGAGAATCGCCACCACCTTGATGAGCGCGAACCAGTACTCGAATGAGCCGAAGTTCGTAACCGAGCGGCAATTCACGTAGACGAGCGCAATGCCGAACGCCATCGACCACATCCACACCGGCACGCCGGGAAACCAGAAGCCCATATAGACGCCCACGGCGATCGCCTCGCCGCCCACCGCCACGACTTCGATGATCCAGTACGTGTAGCGCACGACGAAGCCGGTCCAGCGGTTCAGATACATCTCGGCATAGGTGCCGAACGAGCCCGCTGTGGGATGCGCGACCGCCATCTCCGCGAGGCTGAACACCATGATGACCGCGATGAAGGCGGCGATCGCGTAGCTGATCAGCACGGCCGGGCCCGCATAGCCGATGGCGATGCCGCTGCCCATGAAGAGGCCGGTGCCGATCGCGCCGCCTATGCCGATCATGGCGATCTGGCGTTGCGAAAGCGCCTTGTGCAGGCCTTTTTCGCGGGAGGTGATGCTGGTGTCTTCCATGTCGTTGCTCCCTTGGGAGAGTCTGGCTATTCGGAGTGTCGAGTGCGGATCGAGCGAGGGATCAGGCCGCGGGCAGCAGCGTGGCCAGGCTGTCGATCACGGTGGGCTGCGTGAGCACGCCGGGCGAAAGGCGGATGGTCTGGCCGCGCGTATCCACGAGCACACCGTGGCCGGCGAGCTTCGCTTCGAGCGCGCGCGGGTCCACCTGCGCGGGCAGATCGGCCATCACGCTGCCGCCGCGCTCGCTGTCGTTGCGCGGCGAGCGCAGCGCGTAGCCCTTCGCGTCGCATAGCGCGATCAGTTGCTTCGCGAGCGCGACATTGTGCTCGCGCATGCCGGCCGCCGCCGGCGAGAGCCGCCATGCGAGCCCGGGCGCGGAGGCCACGAACGGCAGAAACGACGGCGTGCCGTGATCGAAGCGGCGCGCGTCCGGCGCGAGCGAGAAGCGCGAGAGATCCCAGTTGAAGGGATCCGGCTGGCTGAACCAGCCCTGCACCATGGGCGCGAGTTCTTCACCGATCAATTCGGGCGCCAGATAAGCGAGGCCGGTGCCGGGTGCGCCGCAGAGCCACTTGAGCGTGGTGGCGGCCGCGAAATCCACGCCTGGCTGCGTGACGTCGAATTCGAGAATGCCCGCGCCCTGGGTGATGTCCACCGCGATCAGACTGCCTTGCGCGCGGCCATGTGCGACTAGCCGCGCGAGATCGGCGCGCTTCGAAGTCGTGGACGTGACCCAGGTGATGATGGCCAGCGCCACGTCGTCTTGCCAGCGCGCGATGAAGGCGTCGTCGCTCACATAGGCCGCTTCGCTTTCGGGTGCGACCGTGTCGAGCGTGAAGCCCAATACGTTCGCCAGATTGGAAAGCAGGTAATGCAGGCTCGGAAAGCAGTCGCCCGCGATCAGCACGCGCCGGCCCGCGAGCCGCTTGCGGCCCAGCGCGCCCACGAAGCGCGCGAATGCGTCGGTCACGTTCTCGGCGGCGAACACTGCGTGCGCGGGCGCATGCACGAGCCGCGCCCACATGTCCAGCACTTCGCGGCGCGCCGCGAGGCCGTAGTCCCAGCGCTGCAGGTCGGGGCGGCACCAGTTCGAGGCGAACGCGTCGAGCGCCCCGCGCACCGCCTCCTCCTGCCCCGGAAACATGCCCACGGAGTGATACAGCAGCCAGCCGGCACGCGCGGCATCGTCTTGTTGAGGTTGCTTTTCCATTCGTAATCCTTGCTAAATGCGTTGCGCCGGAATCAGAACATGTGGCGCATGCCAATGCCCACGCCCAATTGATTGCTCTTGCCCGGCAGTTCCGTGTACGCGCCGCCGCTGACCTTGTTGTAATCGACGGTCGCATACACCTGGCTGCGCTTGGAAAGCGCGTACTCCGCCAGCAGCACGCCGGTGTAGCGCTTGCCGTCGTTGTCCGAGATGCCGTTCACGTTGTTCATGTCGTCGTAGTAGAACGCGCCCGTGAACGCCAGTGCGGGCGTGGCCTGATACTGCACGCCGGTGAAGAGCGTCATGTCGCGGCGCGGGTTCTGCGCGAACGAGCCCGTGGCCACGGTGCGGCTCGGGTCGTTCAGCGATTCGTCCACGAAGCCGGTGGCGTCGCGCCCGCCCATGTAGCCGACGAAGATCGTCGCCGGGCCCCATGCGTACTTGCCGCCCACGCCCCACATGCGCTGCACGTTGTTGGACAGGTCGCGCTGCTCCTGGTAAGTGCCGCCGAAGCTCGCCGGCCCGAGATCGTAGGAAATGCGCACGCCCCAGTACGCGTTCTGGCTCAGGCTGCCTGGTTGCTGCCCGAAGCCGTAGGTCGCGCCCAGATGCAGGCCGCCGAACTTGCCCGCATAAGCCGCGGTGTTGTCGATGCGCCCGATGGTCATGAAGAACGGCCAGGAATTCGCCGTATAGTTGCCGACCGTGAGCGGATCGAAGTCGCCGAAGAAGTTGAACGACTCCGTGCCCTGGCGGCCCAGCGTGAAGGTGCCGAGACGCCCGGAGAGACCCACGTAGGCATAGCGGCCGAACAGCCGGTTCATGTCCACCTTGCCGTTCTGTGGCTCGAAGCCGTTTTCGAGGCGAAACAGCGCGCTCAGGCCGCCACCCAGATCCTCTTCGCCCTTCAGGCCCCAGCGGCTATTGGTGATGGCGCCGTTGGTGAGCTGCACCTGGTTGTCGTTCTGCGCATTCGAATTATTGGTGAAGCGCACGCTCTGGTCGACGATGCCGTACAGCGTGATGGCGCTCTGTGCGAGTGCGCTGCCCGAGAGCCCTACGCCGAGGATGGCGATCGTAGCCTTGAGTTTGCGTTGCATGGTCTCTTTTCTCTCTTCTTTTGGGGGGGAGTTCACGGCGAAATCACTCGACACGCCCTGGCATGTCAATCATTTCGCATGACGAATAAATTGCACGAGCAGGTGGGTGATCAACCGCGCACGAAGTGCTCGAGCCGGTCCATGGCCTCGCTGAGGCTCGCATCGCTGCGCGCGTAGCACAGCCTGATCTGCTGCGCCGACTCTTCGCCGAACGCCATGCCGGGCGCGAGGCCCACGCCCGCGTCGCGCACCGCGCGCTTGCAGAAGTCGAGCGTGTCGGTCACGCCATCCACGCTGAACATGAGGTAGAACGACGCCTGATTCGGCACCACCTTCACGCCGGGCATCGCCCGCAGACGCTCGAGCGCAATGCGCTGGCCGCCCCGGCAGCGTTCGACGAACGAGCGCACGAACGGCTCGCCTTCGTTGAGCGCCACTGTGGCGCCCGCCTGCAAAAAGGCCTGGCCGCCGCTCGTGTTGAACTGAATGAGCTTTTCGAAGGTTTCCAGCATGGCGCGCGGATAGACGAGCCAGCCCATGCGCCAGCCGGTCATGGCCCATGCCTTGGAGAAGCTGTTGACCACGAACAGCGGGTCGTCGGGCGTGGCGTATTCGAGCATCGAGGCCGCGTGCGTGCGGTCGTAGACGATGCGTTGATAGACCTCGTCCGCGAGAATGGCGATGCCGCGCTGGCGCGCGAACTCCATGAGCGCGCGCTGCTGCCC
>JAITTX010000152.1 GCA_031286755.1 Paraburkholderia sp. | reverse complement strand
CTCATGGTCGCGGCCCTCACGGGCGTTTTTGCAACGGCAGCGCACGCGCAAAGCAGCGTTACGCTGTACGGCCTGATCGACGCCGGCATCACCTACACGAACAACCAGGGTGGCCACAGCGCCTGGCAAGCAACGAGCGGCACGGTCAACGGCAGCCGTTGGGGCCTGCGCGGCGCTGAAGACCTCGGTGGCGGTCTGAAGGCTATCTTCACGTTGGAAAACGGCTTCAGCATCATGAACGGCACGGCTGCCCAGTCGGGCCGCATGTTCGGCCGTCAGGCATTCGTCGGTCTGGCAAGCGATCAGTTCGGCGCGGTCACCCTCGGTCGCCAGTACGACTCCGTGGTCGACTACCTTGCTCCGCTGTCGAACACCGGCACGCAATACGGCGGCACGATCGCTGCGCACCCGTTTGACAACGACAACCTGAACAACTCGGTTCGTCTGAACAACACGATCAAGTACTCGAGCGTGAACTACGCTGGCTTCAAGTTCGGCGGCACGTACTCGTTCTCGAACAGCGACCAGTTCGCGAACAACCGCGCATACAGCGTTGGCGCGTCGTACAACTACGCCGGCCTGAACGTTGCTGCAGGCTACCTGCACATGAACAACGACGTTAACAACCTGCAACTGGGTGTCGGTAACTCGGGCGCGCAAACGGGTGAATACACGTTCGCAGCAGGCCGTCAAAGCACGTTCGGCGGCGGCCTGAACTACACGTTCGGCCCGGCAACGGCTGGCTTCGTCTACACGCAGACGCAACTGGGCAACGCAGTCGGCATCTCGGCCGCGAAGTCGGGCGTCGCAGGCGGTATCGCGCTCGCCGGCAACAGCGCTCGCTTCCAGAACTTTGAAGGCAACGTCCGTTACGCTCTGACCCCGGCTCTGAGCCTGGCTGGCGCGTACACGTACACCCGCGCGAACTTCGGCGGCGGCGTGAACCCGAACTACAACACGGTCGCACTGCAGTCGGACTACGCACTGTCGAAGCGCACCGACGTCTACCTGCAAGGCGACTGGCAGCACGTGTCGTCGAACGACGCTGGCATCGGCGCTTACCTGAACGGTCTGGGTTCGGCTTCGACCCGTCAGGACCAGGTCGCTGTGACGGTTGGTATGCGTCACCGCTTCTAAGCAGCACCGCGCAGGCCTCACCGGCCTGCTGTGCAGCTGAAAAGGCACCCTCGGGTGCCTTTTTTCATTTCTGCGCGATGCCCGCGATGAACACCGCGCTTACGGCTCAGGAACGACGCGCGCGCCCCGCTACTAGCCCCTCACGCTCCCGGCGCCGGATAACGCACGTCCAGCACATCCACGGGCTCAGGCCCGGCGGGTGTATACAGCGTCACCTGATCGCCGATCCTGGCCTTCAGGAGTGCACGCGCGATGGGGGAAATCCAGCTCACATGGCCACGGTCGAGATCGACCTCGTCAATGCCCACGATCGTGATCGTATGGGACTCTCCGTCCCCGGTGCCATAGTCGACGGTCGCGCCGAAGAACACCTGGTCCACGCTTTCCTGGCGGCTGCTGTCCACCACCTCGGCCAGGTCCAGCCGCTTGGTCAAAAAGCGGATGCGTCTGTCGATTTCGCGCAGCCTGCGCTTGCCATAGATGTAATCGCCATTCTCGGAGCGATCGCCGTTCGAAGCGGCCCACGAGACCAGCCTGACCACCTCGGGCCGCTCTTCGTCGATCAGGTGCAGCAGTTCGCTGCGCATGCGCTCGTAACCTGCGGGCGTAATGTAGTTCTTGGTCCCGGCAGGAATTTCGGGATAACCGGCTTCGAGATCGTCGTCATCGTTGTCGGTCGATTCTTTGACAAATGCCTTGTTCATAATGGTTCGGTTCACTACACGTTGCTTGCGGCTTCGGCCCAGAAATATTCGGCCCCTGCGCCTCTCCTCTCAGGTTACACGAAGCTCGCCCACAGACAAATCGCGATAAAGGCCTTCCCTTTTTTGAAAACGTTGCTATAATCTCACTTCTGCGTGCGGCTGTAGCTCAGTTGGATAGAGTACTTGGCTACGAACCAAGGGGTCGTGGGTTCGAATCCTGCCAGCCGCGCCACCTTTCGAAGGGCCTTCCTGATTCAGGAAGGCCCTTTGTCTTTGTGGCACTCATCTAGCGCGGCGCTGTGCCGATATCACCGATCTGCGCATCTGGACGCGGCAAGTCCTCCATGTCGCCGATCGCACCCGGCTCCCCCACCGGTGCCATATTCGTGCCCAGCACGGCCTGCGGCTGGCGCAGCACCTCCCCCACGGCATCGCCAAAGCGGCTCTTCACGAACGCGCGCAGCAACGCTTCACGCGTCGTCGCTCCCCGCGCCTCGACTTTGCCGCGGCCGCCCTCGAACCGCGCCACGCAGCACGCCGGCTCGCCGCCATGCCGCTCGTTCAATTCGAAGTGCTGCGCGCGATCGAGCACGACGCCAGCAGCTTCCCACGACGAAGAAGGCTCGAAACGCCCGTCCCACGGCCGGCCGCGATCGTTGCCGCGAACCGCGACGGTCTCGCCGCTATCGGTGAAATAGATTTCCCGCACGAAGTCCGGCAGACTGCGCGCCACCCAGTAATCGAGCGCGAGGCCGGTCAGGTCAGCTACGTTCATTGCGTGCCCTCGTTTCCGGTTGAAAGTGTTCCGTGAGGTCGCCGTAGGCACGGTGCACCGGGGCGGCACCGGACGGCCGCAGAAGATCGGGCCGGGAAGAACAACAAAGCGGACGGTCGTGCAACCCGGCACAGCGCGGCTTTGCTACACCGCCCAGGCACAAGCATGCGATGCGCAGAGGCACCCCGCTCAGGCGCCACCTACCCCGTTAATAGTCGGCGCGTTCGCGCTCGATGCGCATGCCACCCTCGTGGCGGTGATGCCCTTCGTCGCTCGGACGCTCGCGCGTGATGCGCATGACGTCCGGATTCGTGCGCACGCGACGCATGACGTTCGCCAGATGCACGCGGTCGCTCACCTGGATCACGAAACGCAACAGGTTGGACTCCTGCGCAAGATCGTCGTCCATGGCGATGTGCACGATGTTGGCGTCGGCGGACGTGATGTCGGCGGCCACACGGGCAAACACGCCCTTGGTGTTCTTCACGAGCACCTTCACGGCGACGTCGAACAGACGGCCGGGCTGCGGCGCCCACGCCACGTCGATCCAGCGGCCCGGATCGCGCCGGTGTATGCGCTGCGCCACGCGGCAGTCGGTGGTGTGGATCGCCATGCCAAGGCCGATGCCGATATAGCCCATGATGTCGTCGCCCGGAATCGGGCGGCAGCAAGCGGAGAGCTGCACCGACATACCCTCGGTGCCAGTGATGACCACGGGCGGCGCCTGCGGCGCGCCCGGATCGCGCGGCGGATGCTGATGATCGTCGTCGTCGGCATCCTGGCCGCTCATCAGCACTTCGATGCGCTTGGCCATGACTGCCGCCACGCGCCGGCCGAGGCCGATGTCGGCGAAGATCTCCTGACGATTCTTGTTGCCGGTCCACAGGACCAGCTTCTCCCACACTTCCGGCGTGATATCCGCAAGCTGGTAGCCATAACCCTTGAGCGCCTGATCGACGAGGCGCTCGCCAAGCTGCACCGACTCCGTGAGGCGCATCGTCTTCAGATAGTGACGGATGGCCGAGCGCGCCTTGCCGGTACGCACGAAGCCCAGCCACGCCGGATTCGGCTTGGAATACGGCGCCGTGATCACTTCGACGATGTCGCCGCTCTTCAACTCCGTGCGCAGCGGCAGCAATTCATTGTTGATCTTCACGGCGACGCACTGGTTGCCCAGGTCGCTGTGGATCGAATACGCGAAGTCGAGCGCCGTGGCGCCGCGGGGCAGCGCCATGATCTTCGACTTCGGCGTGAAAACATAGACGGCGTCCGGGAACAAGTCGATCTTGACGTGTTCGAGGAATTCGCTGGAGTCGCCCACCTCGCTCTGGATGTCGAGCAGCGACTTGAGCCACTGGTGCGCGCGCTTCTGGACGTCGTTGAGATCGGCGCCGCCGTTCTTGTAGAGCCAGTGCGCCGCCACGCCCGCTTCGGCGATCTCGTGCATCTTGCGCGTGCGCACCTGGAACTCGATGGGCGCTCCGAACGGGCCCACCAGCGTGGTGTGCAGGGACTGATAGCCGTTCACCTTCGGAATGGCGATGTAGTCCTTGAACTTGCCCGGCACGGGCTTGTAGAGCGCATGCAGCGCGCCGATGCAGGTGTAGCACTCGAGCGGCGACTCGACCACCACGCGAAAGCCGTACACATCGAGCACCTGCGAGAACGACAACTGCTTGTCGCGCATCTTCTTGTAGATGCTGAAGATGGTTTTCTCGCGACCGGTGACTTCGGCGTCGAGCTTCGCTTCGGCGATCGCGCGCTGCACCGCCTCCAGAATCTTGCTCACCACCTCACGGCGATTGCCGCGCGCGGCCTTCACCGCCTTTTCGAGCGTGGCGTAGCGATTCGGATTGAAGTTCGCGAAGCTCAGGTCCTGCAACTCGCGATAGGTATTGTTCAGGCCCAGGCGGTGCGCGATGGGCGCGTAGATGTCGATGGTCTCGCGCGCCACGCGGCGACGCTTCTCGGGCGGCACCGCGCCAAGCGTGCGCATGTTGTGCAGCCGGTCGGCGAGCTTCACGAGAATCACGCGCACGTCGCGCGCCATCGCGAGCAGCATCTTGCGGAAGTTTTCCGCCTGCGCTTCCTCGCGGTTGCGAAACTCCATCTTGTCGAGTTTCGACAGGCCGTCGACCAGTTCCGCGACCTTCGCGCCGAAGCGCTCGGCGAGCTCCGCCTTGGTCACGCCCTGGTCTTCCATCACGTCGTGCAGAAGCGCGGCCTGGATCGACTGGGCGTCGAGCTTCCAGCCGGCGCAGATTTCCGCAACGGCAACGGGATGGGTAATGTAGGGTTCGCCGCTCTGGCGATATTGCCCGAGGTGGGCTTCATCGCTGAAGTGAAACGCCGCTTTGACTTCCTTGATTTCCTCGGGCGTGAGGTAACCGGAGAGCGCCGCGGTCAGATTGGCGATGGAAACGACACCGTGCTTGCGAGGCTGCTCCGGTGTCGCGGTCGGCCCGAACAGATGACGAAACGACTGTTCGAGGACCGCGTCGATGTAATTGCGCGCAGGGCTCGCAGTCTCGGCTTCCTGGTCCACCTCGGTGGCCGGCGAGGGCGTGGTGCTCATGTTCCCCTCCGTATCAGGTCTGGCGTTGACAGTTAGCGCGCCGCGTGTGACGCCCAGCATGCGATGCCCGGCACGAATTACATGACAAATGGGCAATACAAGGGTACTGCGGGGTCCAGCGTAGTACAACGAGCGCCGTTAGACGGGCACCTTTTTCAGCATTTCCAGACCAACCTGGCCGGCCGCGATCTCGCGCAGCGCGACGACGGTGGGCTTGTCGCGGCTTTCGATCTTCGGCGTGTGACCTTGTGCGAGCTGGCGGGCGCGATACGTCGCGGCGAGCGCCAGTTCGAAGCGGTTCGGAATTTGTTTCAGACAGTCTTCGACGGTGATGCGGGCCATGTCGGGTTCCTTCCCATTCTCAGCAGGTTCTTATTCTACCTTATGTGCCCGATGCGCCGGGCTGCGGCTGGTGGATGCCGAGCTGCACGAAGAGCTCGGTGTGCCGCGCGTATTGCGACGTGAAGCGCAGACGCGTAGCGCTCACGATATTGCGCAGTTCCTGCAGCGCACGATCGAAGTTTTCGTTGATCACAACGTACTCCGCTTCGCTCGCGTGCGCCATCTCGCTACCCGCTGCAAGCAGGCGTCGCGTGATGACGTTGGGCTCGTCTTCGCCGCGCTTTCTCAGTCGATCCGCGAGTGCATCGAGCGACGGCGGCAGGATGAAAATTTCCACGGCGTTGCGAAACTGCTTCTTCACCTGCTGCGCGCCTTGCCAGTCGATTTCGAGCAGCACGTCACGGCCGATCTTCATCTGATCTTCGATCCACACGCGCGACGTGGCGTAGTAATTGCCATGCACCTCCGCGCTCTCGAGGAACTCGCCTTCGGCATGACGCGAAAGAAAATCGTCGACGGTCGTGAAGTGATAGTGCTCACCGTCGCGCTCCTTCGAGCGCGGCGAGCGCGTGGTGTACGAGATCGACAGGCGAATCGCGCTGTCTTCGGCGAGCAGTGCGTTCACGAGCGTGGACTTGCCCGCGCCCGACGGCGCCACCACCATGAAGAGATTGCCCGGATAGACGCCCGCGTACGGATTGCGCGGTTTCGTTTCGGCCTTGCTGCCGCTATGGCTGCCGTCGCTGCTGGTCTGGTCGGTCATGTTCGTTGCTTCCTGAATTGCTGCCTGTATTGCTACCCGAGTTGCTACCTGAGTTGCGTTGCTTCAAACACACGGCGTCCATGTGTTGGCATGTATCGATCACGCACGCCGCGCGCTGTTCTTATTCGAGGTTCTGCACCTGCTCGCGCATCTGCTCGATGAGGAGCTTGAGCGTCATCGAAGCATCGGCAAGCTCTTTCGCCGCCGCCTTCGAGCCCAGCGTATTCGCTTCGCGATTGAGCTCCTGCATCATGAAGTCCAGACGCTTGCCCACGCGCCCGCCCTTCTCGATCACATGACGCGTTTCGGTGAGATGCGCGGTGAGGCGCGAAAGCTCTTCGGCGATGTCGATGCGGATGCCGTACATCGTCACTTCCTGGCGGATGCGCTCGGAAATCTCCTCGCGCGAAACATTGCCGATATTGCCGTTGCCGTTCGCGCTTTCGGGCGCGGCAATGCCGAACGCTTCCTGCAGCCGCTCGACAATCTTCTGCTGATGCTTGACGATCAAGTCCGGCACGAGCGGCGTGATCTTCGCGACGATCGTCTCCATCTCCGTGACGTTCGCGAGCAGCATGTTGGCGAGCTGCGCGCCTTCGCGCGCGCGCACGTCGATCAAGTCGGCGATGGCCTGCTTGCCGCAGCCGAGCACCGCGTCGCGCAGCACCTCGGGCGCCACGCCACTTTCCGCCAGCACACCAGGCCAGCGCAGAATCTCACCGGTGCGCAGGCGGCCCGAATCAGGGAAAGCTTCGAGCACCGCGCGCTCGAGCGTAGCAAGCTGTTCGAGCGCGTCCCGATTGAGCGCGCCCGCGTTGGCGCCCTGCTCGCTGCGCTGGACGTTGATGCGGATATCGACCTTGCCGCGCGAGAGCTTCGTCATCAGCATTTCGCGCAGCGTGGGCTCGCACACACGCACGTCTTCGGGCATGCGGAAGTTCAGGTCGAGAAAGCGCGAATTCACGGTGCGCAGTTCGACGGAGACACTGGCGCCGCCCGTGCCCGATGCCGCTACGAGCTCGCGCGTGGCGCTGGCATAGCCGGTCATGCTGTAAATCATGGTTCGTCTCGCGATAAAGCCGTGACGGCACACCTCGTGAAAAGCGCGGGTCACGGCAGGAAGAATCGAGGCGCCCGGCGTGGACTCGTGCTGGCGATGACGCGGGGCGGAGAGCCGCTATTATCCCATTTTTGGAAACGCCGCCGCCGTGTGCTACCGGCGCCACACGCGTGCCTCGGCGCGGGTCCATCGCCCGCCGCGCGAAGGCGCTAAAATTGCAGTTTCCCCTTCCTGTTTCGTGCCCCGCGCACGCCCGACGATGACCCAATCCATCCAGCGCCCCTCCGGCCG
>JAITTX010000034.1 GCA_031286755.1 Paraburkholderia sp. | reverse complement strand
GAAGGCGTCGTAGGCCTTGATGTCCGGCGCGACGATCTTGAGGATGTAATCCGATTCGCCGGTCGTGCTGTAGCACTCGGTCACCTCGGGGCAGGTGGCGATCTCGCGCTCGAACTCTTCGACGCCGCCTTCGGTGTGCCGCGTGAGATGGATATGCGCGAGCGCGCAGACGTGCAGACCCAGCTTCTCGCGATCGAGCAGCGCCGTGTAGCGCTGGATCACGCCCGATTGCTCCATGTCCTTGATGCGGCGCCAGCAGGGCGTGCTGGAGAGGCCCACCTGATCGGAGATTTCCTGCACCGAGCGGCGCGCGTCGAGCTGCAAAAGGCGCAGGATCTTCTGAGAGAACGTATCGAGTGTCAAATGCGCCTCCATGTGCGTCGCCGTATTCCCGAATGTTAGAGGCCGGGAAAACGAAACGCAATGCAAACCGCGCATGATGAGGGGGATTCCCTAATTTGATGGTCAGGTGGCGGCTTTTTGCCCTGAGGCGTCCCCATCATCGAGCGCAGCGGCCGTGCTTGCCGCCGCCGCTTGCGAGGCTTGCTGCGCGCGCAGGTCGGCGAGCATGTTGCAAAAGAGCGCGCCTTGCTCGATGGCGTCGTCGAGCGCGACGTGGGTGTGCGGGTGATCGTCGAACCAGTGCCTGGGAAAGCGCGGCTTGATGCACTTGCGGTACGGCAGACCCGTCATGGCGAACGCGAGCGTTTTGATGTCGAGCGCCGACCACGAGAACGGGCAGCGCCCCGCAAAACGCATCATGTACCAGAACATGAAGGTGAAATCGAAGCCTGCCGGCATGGCCACGAATACGGGCTTGCCTGGCAGCGCCTCCACCCATTCCACGTAGGCATTGAGCGCCTCGGCCGGATCCCGCAGGTCTTTGCGGCACGCCGCCCAGGCCTCGGGCTGCGTCTCCCACCAGGCGGCCTGCACCGGATGCGGCGCCGCGCCTTCGAGCGTGGCGAGATTCGCCGAGAAGGTGGCGATAAGGCGTTTATCGGCGGTGTAGGCCGCCGACGCGAAGCTCAGCATCGAGTGCGGGCCCGGGATCGGACCGTCGGCCTCGACGTCGGTGCTGACGTAGATTTCTTCAATGGCGGCTTGATTCGCTGGGTTCATGAGCTGGATTCGATAACAGGTTCGACGCGGGTTCGACGCGTGCGGGTGAGCGCAGCCTGGCGCCCGGCTTGCTTGGGCCTGGGCGTTCAGCCCCAGGGCGCGGTGCTCGCGCCACCGGAGACGCCGGGTACGCTGTCTGCTACATAAGGATTCGTGCGGCGCTCCTCGCCGAAGGTCGAAACCGGACCGTGGCCCGGCACGAACGTGACGTCGTTGCCGAGCGGCCAAAGCTTCTCCCGGATCGACCGGATCAAGTCCGCGTGATTGCCGCGCGGAAAGTCGGTGCGGCCGATCGAGCCCGCGAACAGCACGTCGCCCACCAGCGCGAGATCATGCTTGCGGCTGAAGAACACGACGTGTCCAGGCGTGTGTCCGGGACAGTGATAGACCTCCAGCTCCTCATCACCGAAGCGCACGGTGTCGCCATCCGCCAGCCAGCGGTCCGGCTCGAACGCCTGCGCGTGGCCAAAGCCAAAGCGCTCGCTTTGCTGCGGCAACTGATCGATCCAGAAACGCTCGTCTTCATGCGGACCGATGATCGGCACGCCGAATTTTTCCGCCAGTTCCTTCGCGCCCGCGCAGTGGTCGAGATGACCGTGCGTGAGCAGCACCGCTTCGAGCTGCACGCCCTGGTGCGCGATCTCGGCCTCGATGCGATCGAGGTCGCCGCCCGGATCGACGACGGCGGCGCGCCCCGTTGCCTCGCAGACGAGGAGCGAACTGTTTTGCTGGAACGGCGTGACGGGAATCAACGTGACTTTCATGCGCGCGGCTCTTGGATGACGTGTGTTGCGTGGATCTGGACAGGCCAAAGTCACGATTGTACCGGCGCGCGCAAGACGTCGCGCGGGCTTGCCGAGGCGCATCCGCCAGCCTTGTCAGACAAGGCGTGCGGACGGGTGAGGCAAACGGCTTTGTTACATCAATAGTGAAAAATCATGGAGTTTTTTACCCGGCAAGGATGGCAAGAATTACTTTTGGGTATAATGCGCTCCATCAAGCACGTTTTGCGTGCATTCACTGGGCGATGTGACCCGCAGTTAAAAAGGGGTCGCGATGCATCGCCGTCAAGCAGTGCCGTTGAAGAAGGCTGGCTAAACAGGCTGCCTTACAAGACGGCAAATCAGGTGCCGATTCGTTCGGCACCGCACGTCTTGCCCAGCCAGGCGCCGCGCGCCTGCCACGGACTTGCTGCCGTGACGCTGGGTGGGGCCTACGCCGCCGTTCCTGTGCGCCGTGTGTTACCGGCGTGCCTGAACGTGTACATCGCGTTCGATGGCGGCATGTGGGGTCTGGTCAGGCTGCCGGGGACAGGCTGCGCCAGACGTGAAAGAAAACCAGCGGTTAGCGGCATATGGGGCCGCATCCGGGTATGGGCATTCGCTCGCCGTTTTTCATCGATCGGCGGGTGGGGTGTTCTTTTGCCTGCGACCGCCGGGGCCATCCACGAACGCGCAACCAAGGCGCGGGACGGCTCCGAAACATGATGGCTAAATTATGAACATCGGACTTTCTCGACGACGACTCGGGAGTCTCGCAGCCGTGTCCGTGCTGGCCGGCTGCGCCATGCCGCCTGGTCAGCAGGACCACGCGCAGGGCAACGCGCTCAGCACCAAGGACGCAGCACATACGGCA
The DNA here is from genome assembly GCA_031286755.1 of Paraburkholderia sp. Lineage (GTDB taxonomy): Bacteria > Pseudomonadota > Gammaproteobacteria > Burkholderiales > Burkholderiaceae > Paraburkholderia. The sequence goes on along the minus strand of JAITTX010000034.1, from coordinate 534 downwards.
TTCGTCGCGCCGCAGAGCTACGGCTCCGCGTTCGGGGCGCTGCCGCCCGGCTCCGGCGCCAGCAAGGACAACTCGCTTGCCGACGCACAGCCGATCGACGAAAACACCCCTGACGTTGGCTCGTTCCACCAGATCGGCCGCGCCTCGTGGTACGGCCGTGCGTTCCACGGCCGCAAGACCGCGAGCGGCGAGCGCTTCAACATGAAGGCGCTGACCGCCGCGCACCGCACGCTGCCGCTCGGCTCCTACGTGCGCGTGAGCGTGCCCAACACCTCGAAGTCGGTCGTGGTGAAGATCAACGATCGCGGGCCGTACGCGCGCGGCCGCGTGATCGACCTGTCGTACGCGGCGGCGAAGGTGCTGGGCCTGCAGCACGCGGGCACCGCCAGGGTGGACATCGAAGGCCTCTCGCGCCAGGAAGCGAAGGCCGCGCAAGCGGAAATGCTGGCGGCGAACTCGAACGGCAACTGAGATTCGCTGCGCTCCGGGAGCGTCATGGGTTCATGTGCCTCGTCCGTGCTGGCGCGTGACGCG
>JAITTX010000031.1 GCA_031286755.1 Paraburkholderia sp. | reverse complement strand
CCGAATCTGCTGCCGCGCCCGCGCGACTGGCCCGCGAATGCAACGATTTGTGGCCAATGGCGGCAGACGCCGGGCGACTGGACGCCGCCCGCCTCGCTCGCACGCTTTCTTGCCGAGGGTGAGCCGCCGCTCTACATCGGCTTCGGCAGCATGGCCGGCTTCGACCGCCAGCAGCTCGTGACGACGCTGACCGAAGCCGCCAGGGGACGCCGCGTGCTGTTCTATCCGGGCTGGAGCGGCGTGGATACCACGCGGCTGCCGGAGAATTTTTGCGTGATCGGCGAGACGCCGCACGACTGGCTCTTCGCCCGCATGAGCGCGGTCGTCCATCACGGCGGCTCGGGCACGACCCATTCGGCTTGCCGGGCCGGTGTGCCGTCGGTGGTCGTGCCGTTCGCGGGCGATCAGCCCTTCTGGGCGCACCGGCTCGCCGCGCTGGGCGTGGCGCCGCCCGCCGTCGACGGCAGGCGCCTGAATGCGGCGGCATTGCAGCAGGCGATCGCGTTCGCCCAGCGCGACGACGTCAAGACGCGCGCCGCCGCGCTGGGCAGCCGCATGGCCGGGGAAGACGGCTTGGGCATCGCGGTGGGCGAAGTGGAGCGGCTGCTCGCGCGCCAGTTCGAAGATCAGGCGAAAAAAAAGCGCCACGTATGAACGTGACGCCTTGAAAAGTTCTAGCCATTCCGAGGGCCGTGCTAGAACCTGAGAGACGGTATTCGACTGCTGACCGGGCCGCCGCATTTATGCGAAATGCATATTGCGAGATACTTAAAAACCCCGCAAGGCTCGCGGGGTTCTCGGTTCAGGCCGCTATGCGAAACCCTTGCCAGACGACTCGAAGCGGGCTCGAAACAATGGGCGCCATGCGAATACAAGTACGGTAACGTGCGCCTGGAGCCTTCGAGATTATGTCGAAAGTGACTTGAATTTTTTATCCAGATGCTGACTAAGTCAAGCAAATTCTCGCCAGAATACGCGAACTATCAAACACTTCCCGGCAATTTCCCACCTGGCAGTCATGATCCGAATTTTCCCCGCACAGCTCGGGCGGTCGCCCGCACCACTGTCAACCAGGCATCGCTCCTGCACCTGACAGCGATGCTCGCCGCTCCCCTGCGTCTTCCCCGACAAGCCACACCACCGTCCCACAACACGCGGGATGAGCTGTAACCGCCGTAACCTTCCGAAAGATACGATGCTGGACTGTAACGGAGACCGCAACGTAGCATCATGCTTTTTGGCTGCATCGGCGCAGGGCCTGGCATCGGTCAGCCTCACGCGGACCGTCGCGGCCCCCTCGCGCTTCGCGCGCCTGCTGCCCGACCAGCAATCTGACATCGACCTTGCGCGCGTCTCGCGTAGCATCGCGTCATGCGCGGCCGGATGTGACCGGACGTGACCGGGAGAGGCGCCACGCGCCGCCCCTGGCCCACCGCGCACGACCATCCGCTCAACCGACAAGCACGTCACCGATTTTGTTACCGACCTGACCGATGGATAAAGAAGAAAAGCGCCCGGATTCTCCTCGTCAAGACACGCCGCCCGCCCCTGCCCCCGCGGCCGGCGCGACGCCGCGCAAGAGCCGCGGCAAGCTGATCGCGCTCGCCATCGTGCTGGTTGCCGCCGCCATCGGGCTGCTGCGCTGGCAGCCCTGGAGCAAGACCCCCAATGGCGCCGCCAGCCCCGCCGCCGCGAGCGGCGGCCGCATGCGCCACGGCGGCCCGGGCGCCATGGCGAACCTGCCGCAGCCGGTCAGCGTGGCCGCCGCCAAGGCCGGCGACATGCCCATCGTCATCACCGCGCTCGGCACGGTCACGCCGCTCGCCGCCGTCACGGTGCGCACGCAACTTTCCGGCACGCTGCAAAGCGTGAACTTCGAGGAAGGCCAGATGGTGAAGAAGGGCGACGTGCTCGCGCAGATCGACCCGCGCCCCTATCAGATCTCGCTCGACAACGCCGAAGGCCAGCTCGCGCGCGACCAGGCGCTGCTCGCCACCGCCCGCCTCGACCTCAAGCGCTACCAGACGCTGCTCGCGCAGGACTCGATCGCGAGCCAGCAGGTGGACACGCAGGCCTCGCTCGTGAAGCAATACGAAGGCACGGTCAAGTCGGATCAGGCCAACATCGACACCTACAAGCTCGACCTCACCTACGCGCGCATCACGGCGCCGGTCTCGGGGCGCGTGGGCCTGCGCCAGGTCGATCCGGGCAACTACGTCACGCCCGGCGACAGCAACGGCATCGTCGTGCTCACGCAGTTGCAGCCGATCAGCGTGATCTTCACGACCTCGGAAGACAATCTGCCGGCCATCCTGAAGCAGATGCGCGCCGGCACGAAGATGTCGGTCTCGGCCTACGACCGCAGCAACACCACGCTGCTCGAAAGCGGCTTCCTGCAAACCATCGACAACCAGATCGACACCACCACCGGCACCGTGAAGCTGCGCGCGAGCTTCACCAACGGCGACGGCTCGCTGTTCCCGAATCAGTTCGTCAATGCGCGGCTGCTCGTCGACACGATCCACAACGCGGTGATCGTGCCCACCTCAGCGGTGCTCAACGGCTCGCAAGGCCAGTACGTCTATGTGGTGAAGCCCGACAGCACCGTGACCGTGCGGCTCGTCAAGGTGGGCCCGGTGGACGCCGAGCGCACCAGCATCACCTCGGGGCTCGCCGTGGGCGAGCGCATCGTGACCGACGGCTCGGACCGCCTGCGCGAAGGCTCGAAGATCACGATCCCCGCCGAGCGCGCGCAGCATGCGTCGGGGGCCAAGGGCGCCTCAGGAGCAAAGGCCGGCGCCGCATCGAGTGCGGCGGGCGCATCGGCGGCCTCCGGCACGCACAAGGGCCGCCGTCACGGCGCTGAGGGCCAGTAAGCCGCATGAATCCATCCCGCGCCTTTATCCTGCGTCCGGTCGGCACGGCGCTGCTCATGGCGGCGATCATGCTGGTCGGCCTCGTCGCGCTGCGTTTCCTGCCGCTTTCCGCCCTGCCCGAGGTCGATTACCCGACCATCCAGGTGCAGACCTTCTATCCGGGCGCGAGCCCGGAAGTGATGACGTCCTCGGTCACCGCGCCGCTCGAGCGCCAGTTCGGGCAGATGCCCTCGCTCAACCAGATGTCCTCGCGCAGCTCGGCGGGCGCCTCGGTCATCACGCTGCAGTTCAGCCTCGACCTGCCGCTCGACGTGGCCGAGCAGGAAGTGCAGGCAGCCATCAACGCGGCCGGCAACCTGCTGCCTTCGGATCTGCCCGCGCCGCCGATCTACGCCAAGGTCAACCCCGCCGACGCGCCGATCCTCACGCTCGCGATCACCTCGAAGACACTGCCGCTCACGCAGGTCCAGGACCTCGCCGACACGCGCCTCGCGCAGAAGATCTCGCAGGTCGCGGGCGTGGGCCTCGTGAGCCTCACGGGCGGCCAGCGCCCCGCCGTGCGCATCCAGGCGAATCCGCGCGCGCTCGCGGCCTACGGCCTGAATCTCGACGACCTGCGCACCAGCATCTCGAACCTGAACGTCAACACGCCGAAGGGCAACTTCGACGGCCCGACGCGCGCCTGGTCGATCAACGCGAACGACCAGTTGACGGACGCCGAAGCGTACAAAAGCGCCGTCATCGCCTACCGCGACGGCCGCCCGGTGATGCTCACCGACGTGGCGAACATCGTGCAGGGCGCCGAGAACACCAAGCTCGGCGCGTGGGTGAACAACACGCCCGCGATCATTCTGAACGTGCAGCGCCAGCCGGGCGCGAACGTGATCCAGGTGGTGGACAGCGTCAAGGCGATCCTGCCGCAGTTGCAGGAAGCGCTGCCCGCCTCGCTCGACGTGCAGATCGTCACCGACCGCACCACCACGATCCGCGCCTCGGTGCGCGACGTGCAGTTCGAACTGCTGATGTCGGTCGTGCTGGTGGTGCTGGTGATGTACCTGTTCCTCGCCAACATCTACGCGACGATCATTCCGAGCCTCTCCGTGCCGCTTTCGCTGATCGGCACGCTCGCGGTCATGTATCTGTGCGGCTTCTCGCTCGACAACCTCTCGCTGATGGCGCTCACCATCGCGACCGGTTTCGTGGTGGACGACGCCATCGTCATGATCGAGAACATCGCGCGCTACGTGGAAGACGGCGAAACACCGCTCGAAGCCGCGCTCAAGGGCTCGAAGCAAATCGGCTTCACGATCATCTCGCTCACGGTTTCGCTCATCGCCGTGCTGATTCCGCTGCTCTTCATGGGCGACGTGGTGGGCCGGCTCTTTCACGAATTCGCGATCACGCTCGCCGTGACCATCGTGATCTCGGCCGTGGTCTCGCTCACGCTCGTGCCGATGCTGTGCGCGAAGATGCTGCGCCACACGCCGCCGCCCGAGAGCCACCGGTTCGAGGCGCGCGTGCATGGCTTCTTCGAATACATCATCGGCCGCTACGGCGTCGCGCTCGAATGGGTGCTCGCGCGCCAGCGGCTCACGATGATCGTGTTCGCCATCACGCTCGTGCTCACCGGCATTCTCTACGTGGTGGTGCCCAAGGGCTTCTTCCCCGTGCAGGACACCGGCGTGATCCAGGCGATCACGCAGGCGCCGCAGTCGGTCTCGTATGCGTCGATGGCCGAGCGTCAGCAGGCGCTCGCCACCGAGATCCTCAAGAACGAGAACGTGGAGAGCCTCACCTCGTTCATCGGCGTGGACGGCACCAACATCACGCTCAACAGCGGCCGCATGCTCATCAACCTGAAGCCGCGCGACGACCGCAGCGAAACGGCCAGCCAGATCATCCGCGATCTGCAACAGTCGGTGTCGCACGTCACGGGGGCCTCGCTCTACATGCAGCCGGTGCAGGACCTGACGATCGACTCCACGGTCAGCCCGACGCAATACCAGTTCATGCTCACGACGCCCAACATCCAGGACTTCACGACCTGGGTGCCCAAGCTCGTGCACCGGCTGGAGCAGTTGCCCGAGCTCGCCGATGTCGCGACCGACCTGCAGGACCAGGGCCAGTCGGTGTTCATCGAGATCGACCGCGCCAGCGCCGCGCGCTACGGCATCACGCCGGCGACCATCGACAACGCGCTTTACGACGCCTACGGCCAGCGGATCATCTCGACGATCTTCACGCAATCGAACCAGTACCGCGTGATTCTCGAAGCCGATCCGGTGATGCAGCACTACACCGATTCGCTGAACTCGATCTACCTGCCCTCCTCCACCTCGACCACGGGCCAGGTGCCGCTCTCGGCCATCGCGAAGTTCCACGAGCGGCCCGCGCCGCTGCTGGTCTCGCACCTCTCGCAGTTCCCGGCCACCACCATCTCGTTCAACCTCGCGCCCGGCGCGTCGCTGGGCGCGGCGGTCAAGGCGATCCAGCAGGCCGAGCAGGACGTCGGCCTGCCGGGCTCGTTCCAGACGCGCTTCCAGGGCGCGGCGCTCGCCTTCCAGGCCTCGCTCTCGAACGAGCTGTTCCTGATCCTCGCGGCCATCGTGACGATGTACATCGTGCTGGGCGTGCTCTACGAGAGCTTCGTGCACCCGATCACGATTCTTTCCACGCTGCCCTCGGCCGGTATTGGCGCGCTGCTCGCGCTGATCCTGACCGGGCACGATCTCGACATCATCGGCATCATCGGCATCGTGCTGTTGATCGGCATCGTGAAGAAGAACGCGATCATGATGATCGACTTCGCGCTCGACGCCGAGCGCAACGAAGGCAAGCCGCCGCGCGAGGCGATCTATCAGGCCTGCCTGCTGCGTTTCCGGCCGATCATGATGACGACCCTCGCGGCGCTGCTGGGCGCGCTGCCGCTGATGCTGGGCACGGGCGCGGGCTCGGAGCTGCGCCGGCCGCTCGGCATCGCCATCGCGGGCGGCCTGATCGTGAGCCAGGCGCTCACGCTCTTCACCACGCCCGTGATCTACCTGGCGTTCGACCGGCTCGCCACGCGCATGCGCGAACGCTTCGGCGGCGGCTCGCATCGCGCGCCGCCTACGCCGCCCGCGCCTTCGTCGTCGGAGCACTGACGCGATGAATCTCTCGCGCCCATTCATCTCCCGCCCCGTCGCGACCACGCTGCTCGCGCTCGGCATCGCGCTCGCGGGCCTCTTCGCCTTCGCGAAGCTGCCCGTTGCGCCCCTGCCGCAAGTGGACTTTCCCACCATCTCCGTGCAGGCGTCGCTGCCGGGCGCGAGCCCGGAAACCGTGGCCACCAGCGTGGCGAGCCCGCTGGAGCGGCACTTGGGCTCGATCGCCGACGTCTCCGAGATGACCTCGATGAGCTCGGTGGGCAGCACGCGCATCACGCTGCAGTTCGGCCTGAACCGCGACATCGACGGCGCCGCGCGCGACGTGCAGGCCGCCATCAACGCCGCGCGCGCCGACTTGCCCACGAGCCTCCGGCAGAACCCGACCTACCACAAGGTCAACCCCGCCGACGCGCCCATCCTGATCCTCGCGCTCACCTCGCCCACGCTCAGTGCGGGCCAGCTCTACGATTCGGCGGCCACGGTGCTGCAGCAGTCGCTCTCGCAGGTGGACGGCGTGGGCGAAGTCGACGTGAGCGGCTCGGCCAACCCGGCCGTGCGCGTGGAGCTGGAGCCGCACGC
>JAITTX010000028.1 GCA_031286755.1 Paraburkholderia sp. | reverse complement strand
ACGATACGACTCCCCATATTGCCCGGCCTGGGACTAGCGCCGACGACTGCGATGCTTTTCGGTTTGAGCAGTTTCCCGAGATCCGACTGTAGCATTCCTCACCCATTCCACAGTGTCGTTGATGAATACGTTTTCGCATTTGATGAATACGTATGCATAACTCTATGCAGCAAGCGCGTGCGAAAAAAGTGGGGTAAACGCCAGAATTTCCACTTCATTTCTAGCGCGATCATGAATCGAAGATCTTTCTTGACTATTCGTGGAATCGTATGCATTAATTATTCAAACCGAACCCGGAGAGCTCTCCATGCATATCCCGTCAAACGCCGTCTACACATGGATCACCCCGCGCGTCTCGGAGACGGACGGCTGCGGCCACATCAACAACACGACCCTGCCGGTGTGGTTCGAGGCCGGGCGCCGCGAGTTCTTTCGCGCGTTCTCGCCCTCCTTGTCCTTCGAGGACTGGCACCTGGCAGTCGTCTCCATGCAGGTGCAATTCCAGCGGCAGATCTATCTGCACGACGACGTGCGCATCGCAACCTGGGTCTCGAAGCTCGGCAACAAGAGCGTCACCGTCAGCGAGGCCGCGTTCCAGGGCGAAACGCTATGCGCCTCGGGGGAATGCGCGTATGTCTATTTCAACTACGCAGCGCAACGTTCCGGGCGCGTGCCCGATGCCGTCAGGCAGCGGCTCGGCGCCATGCTCTGCGAATCCATGAGGGCCATTGCGTGATGAGCGATTATTCGGGCTACTTCTTCGAGGACCTTCAGGTCGGCATGTCGGCTGCCATTACGCGGGTTGTAACCGCTGAGGATATCGAAGCTTTTTCCGCCGTCACCGGCGACCGCAACCCCATCCATCTCGACGATGCCTGGGCCGCCAGAACGCGCTTCGGCGGACGCATCGCGCACGGCATGCTCACCGGCGGACTCGTTTCCGCCGTGATCGGCACGCGCCTTCCCGGCCCGGGAAACATCTACATCAAGCAGACACTGGAGTTTCGCGGGCCGGTGAGGCCCGGCGATGCCGTGACAGCCGAAGTGCGCATTGCGCGCCTGGAACCCGAAAAGCAGCGGGTCTTCCTGGACACCACGTGCCGCTGCGGAGATAACGAGGTGCTGCGCGGCGAAGCGGTGCTGCGCGTGCAGTCGCGAGCCGTCCCCCTATAATTACAATTCCTTTTGATCAATGGCGGGGAATCCGTGAAAAGCACTAGGGCGGAAAACAACCGCAAGACATTGGCGACGTCCGTGGACGTCGCGAAGCTCGCAGGCGTTTCTCAATCGACGGTGTCGCGCGCCCTGGCCGAGCATTCGTCGGTATCCGAGGAAACCCGCAACCGGGTCAGGGACGCGGCGGCGGCGCTCGGCTACCGGCCTAACGCGCTGGCGCGCAGCCTCAGCACGCAGCGCTCGGGCCTGATCGCCATCGTCGTCGCGTCGCTGGACAATCCGTTCTACTGGGAGGTGCTCGGCCTCTTCAGCCAGGCGCTGCAAGCGAGCGGGCAGCAACTCTTGCTGTTCACGATCGGCCCCCGGGAGAACTTCGACTCGGTGGTGCGCAAGGTGCTGCAATATCGTGTCGACGGCATTATCGTGGTGGCCGCCGTGCTGTCGTCGCAGGCCATTGCCGAATGCCGGGAAGCCAACCTCCCCGTCATTCTCTTCAACCGCTACGTCGACCGCAAAGACCTGAACGCCGTGGTGTGCGACAACGTCGATGGCGGACGCGCGGCAGCCACGCTGCTCGCCAACACGGGCCACCGGACCTTCGGCTTCATCTCCGGACTCGAAGACACGTCGACCAACCGCGATCGCCTGGACGGCTTCAGGCACCAGCTCGGCCTGCTCAATCTGCCAATGCCGTCTCTCGAGCACGGCGACTATACCTATGAAGGCGGCCGCGAAGCGGTCAAGCGCCTCGTCCTCCAGGGCGAGCGGCCCGACGCCATCTTCTGCGCCAACGACATCATGGCGATCGGCGCGCTGGACGGCCTGCGGCTCGATCTCGGGTTGCGCGTGCCCGAAGACGTTTCGCTGATCGGCTTCGACGACATTCCCATGGCGAGCTGGTCGGGCGTCGAGCTGACGACCGTTCGCCAGCAACGCGAGCGCATGGTCGAAGCGAGTCTGCAGATCCTCGAACAAAATCTCGCCTCCCCCGGCATGGAGCCCGTGTTTCACCTCGAACCCGGGCGTGTGATCGTGCGCCGGACCGTGCGCCTGAAAGCGAATCGCGCAAGCGACGCCGCCGCGACGGCACCCCGCGCGGCGACGTGATACGCGGGCCCAAGCTCGCTCAGGAAGGAATCCTCATGACGCCGTTCCCGGTGACGATCCGGTCGGCGTCGCTCGCATGATCCTGAAACGGCGGCAAGGAATCGGCGGTGGTGGGCGCCGCATGGCCCGCCGTGCCGGTGCGCGGCGTGGTGTGGACCACCTGGCTATCGGGCAGGCGCTTGCCCTGCTTCAGGTGCGCATACATGGCCTCCAGCGCCCGGATCTGATAAACGGAAACGGGCACCATGCGCACATCGAAGCCCGGCGACGAGATGAGCCCCTCGCCGTGCATGCCGCCCTCGATCTCCATATAACGCAGCGTGTCGCGGCCGGGCTCGTTGAGCGACTCGGTCGCCACATAAGGCCGGCTGCTGAAGTTGGGCCCTTCCACGTCGTCGCTGCGGCCATGCACGATGATCGTGGGCGTGCCGTTCAAACGCGCGTTCGCCACGAGCCGGTCGATGCCGTGGCGCACGCGCGCCGAGGCGGGCTGATCGCCGGTGAACAGATTGCGCAGGCAAAGCGCGGCATCGAGATCGTAGTCGTTGCGCCCGGTGGAGCGTGAGACGGATTGGCTGTCCACATGCGGCCCGCGCGGGTCAGCGTCGTTGATCAGGCTGACTTGCACGCCATTCGGCGTGCCGCCCGGCAGCCGCGAGAATCGTTGCGCGAGCAACGTCTGACTGGCCGCCACCGGCAGGCCTTCTTTATCGGCCGCGGCAAAGCTCAGATTGCACAGATGCTCCGCGATGCGGAATTCACCGAACTGGCTCGCCTGGCCCAGCACGCCCTGGTTGTCGAGCGCCGCATCCGACGTCGCGATATCGGCGTCTTCCAGAAAGCCGAATCGATGCAGCTTGTCGAGCGCCTCCTTCGCCTGGGCCTCCACGGTCGTGCCATGCAGCAAGCCCTTTTCCGCGAGCGACGCGCAGCGGTTCTGCGCGAACGCCAGCTTCGCTGCCCCCGGATCGTTCGGGACCGCGAGCGCCGCGCACGCCTGGTAGAGGTTCCCATACGAAAGAAAGTCGTAGCTGCTGCGCGAGGAGCCGTACCAGGCATGCCCGCGATCTTCGACCACGACGTCCGGATTCGCGCGCACATGGACTTGCGGCGCCAGCGCCACCACGCCATCGAGCAGATGGCCCGAGTCTTGTTCCGCGGCGCGCAGCACCGCGCCGCCGCCGTTGGAAAATCCCGATGCAATCACCGTGATCTGATCGCGTTGCAAGCGGACCTTGCCCGGCCATTCGCGCGACTCCAGTTCCGCCAGACCGAACGCCGCGGCTTCGAGCACCGCGTGGCCCCATTCGGCCTCCTGGTTCCACCCCGAGTTGGCCCACTTGAAGGCGATACGGTGCGGATACGTGCGCGCGAAGGCTTTGGCCTCGGGATGCCCCGTGATCACGTCGAGGCGCACGCCCGCATGCGGGCGGGACGTGGTGCCCACCTGATCGACGGTGCTGCCGCTATCGAGATCCTGAATGCCCGCGCCCGTTCCCTTGTCGGTCCATGCCAGCGCGCAACCGTGCCGCAGGCCCCAGTAGCCCGCTCGCTGCATGTCGTTCCAATAGTTCTGGCTGCCGGGCGTGGGAATGACCACGAGGCACGCTGATTCCGCATTGAACGACGCCGGAATCTGCAACAGGATGCCAGTGTTGTGGCCGGCCTTGTCCTGTGCCCAGGCAATCGTTTCTTCGCCGGCCAGTCTGGCGTCGTCGGTGTAAAGCTCGCCGGTCGTGGGATTCACGTTCGGACCGTAGAGCGTGCCGAATCCGTTGGCCGGGTTGCCGGGTTTGAGCAACACCGCTCGCCTCAACTCCGCCGCGGTGGGATGCAGGGGATCGGCGAACGACGGCGCCGCTTTGCCCGAGAGCATGGCCGCCATGCCAATGCCGCCGGTAATGAGATCATCGTGCACGCCATCGTAGGTGGTGCGCTTCACGACGTGAATATCGCCGGGGACAGCCGGTTGCGCACCTGCAGCCTGCGCACTCGCCACACCGGCCGCCAGCAGCAGCGCCGTTCGGGCGCCGAAGACCCTTTCCTTGCGGTATCGCTTCATGATTTTCCCGTTAATCGAGGGGCGGTGTTCCAGCCATCAGGTCTTCAGGCCTCCACGGCGGAGGCATACGGCACGTCCTTGCGCCCGTAGCGGCGAACCCGGATATTCGCCTGCTCGCCGTGAGCGGTCATGCCTTCGAGCGCGCACAAGCGCGAGCAGTACGACCCGATCAGCGCGCTGGCCTCGTCGGTCAAGACCTTCTGGTACGTGCAGGTCTTGATGAACTTGCCAACCCACAGCCCGCCCGTATAACGCGCGGCCTTGCCGGTCGGCAGCGTGTGATTCGTGCCGATCACCTTGTCGCCATACGCAACATTGGTCCGCGCGCCGAGGAAAAGCGCGCCGTAGTTCTTCATGTTATTGAGGAAGTAATCCGGATCGCGCGTCATGACTTGTACGTGCTCCGAAGCAATCCGGTCGGCTTCCTCGACCATTTCCTCCAGCGTGTCGGCCACCACCACCGCGCCGTAATCGCGCCACGACACGCCAGCGGTGTTCGCGGTGGGCAGAATCTGGAGCAGGCGCTCGACTTCGGCCATCGTGTCTTTGGCGAGCTGATGCGAATTCGTGAGCAGAATCGCGGGCGAATTGAAACCGTGCTCGGCCTGGCCGAGCAGGTCGGTCGCGCACAGTTGCGCATCGACGCTATCGTCCGCAATCACGAGCGTCTCCGTGGGCCCGGCAATCAGGTCGATGCCAATGCGCCCGAACAACTGGCGTTTGGCCTCGGCCACGAAGGCATTGCCCGGGCCAATCACCATCGACACTTTGCCGATGGTCTGGGTGCCCAGCGCCATGGCCGCGATAGCCTGCACGCCGCCCAGCGTATAAATCTCGTCGGCGCCGCCCAGGTGCATGGCCGCGACGATGGCCGGATTCGGCCTGCCCTGCACCGGCGGCGATGACGCGAGAATGCGCGGCACGCCGGCCACCTTCGCGGTCACCACGCCCATATGCGCGGAGGCCACGAGCGGAAACTTGCCGCCCGGCACATAGCACGCCACGCTTTCGACCGGCAGATTCTTGTGTCCGAGCACGACGCCCGGCAGCGTTTCGATTTCGATGTCGCGAATCGAATCGCGCTGCGCCTGTGCAAAGTTGCGCACCTGGGTTTGCGCGAACTTGATGTCGTCGAGCTGGCCTTGCGACAGCGCGCGCACGCAAGCGGCAATTTCGTCATCGGATAAACGGAAGCGCTCGGGCGCCCAATTGTCGAATTGCTTCGAGAGCGCGCGCACGGCTTCATCGCCGCGCTTCGCCACGTCTTCGAGAATTCCGGTAACGATATCGCGCACCTTCGCGGCGTCTTGCGAGGACTCTTCGGCGCTTCGGCCGTGCTTCAAATAATGAATTGCCATGTGCGGCTCCCTGAGGCGATGTGATCGAGCCAGCCCTGTTATTGCTGCCGGCTCTGCGTTACGATTGCTGCAAATTTAGCGCAAGGTTTTATGCAAGTGCCGTGCAAATAATCGGAAATTACCCTATGCCCTTAATTTATTGAGGGCAGCGCGGACGCTCGAATGAATTCCATGTCATGCAAGATCATGCAAAATCGCTAGCCGCGCCGCGTGCCGCCAAAGTCACGCTCGAAGACGTCGCACAGCGTCTGGGCATTTCGGTTTCCACCGGTTCGCGCGCGCTGGCCGGCCACCCCGCCATCAGCAACGAGACGCGCAGCGCCGTTCATGCGATTGCCGCCGAACTCGGCTATCGCATTCCCACGCAAGGCAGGCGCGCCCGAAAATCGGCCACGAAATTGATTGGCGTGGTGGTCGGCGCGCTGCACAATCGCTTCATGACGCTGCTGCTCACGCATCTGCACGATGCGTTGAAGGAGTACGGTTATCAGATCACGCTGATGATCGACTCCATGAGCGATGCGGAAAACCTGCTGGCATTCCGGCCGTTGATAGACGGCTATCTCGACGGCCTGATCTTCGCAACGGCCACGCTCGATTCGCCCGTGGTTGCCGAGATGCAGCGGCGCGGCATTCCGCTCGTTCTGGTCGTGCGCTCGGTCGACGACGTCAGGGTGGACACGGTGGAAATCGACAACGTTCACGCCGGCGCCGTTGCCGCAGAGCATCTCTACCGGCTGGGGCACCGCCGCATCGGTCTTTTGATGGGACCTGAAAACACCTCCACCAGCCGCGACCGCGCGCGCGGCGCGCTCGAATGGCTGAGCGGCGCGGGCCTTGCGCCCGACGCGCTGACGATTTGCTGGGGCGACTATACGAGCGAAGCGGGCTACTCCAGCACGATGTCGATGCTGGGCGAGCGCGAGCCGGTCACGGCGGTGATCGCGGGCAACGACACGATTGCGCTGGGCGTGCTGGAGGCCGCGAAACGGCAAGGCGTTGCCGTGCCCGGCCAGCTTTCCATTATCGGCTTCGACGACATGCCGCTCGCAGGATCGCCCTTGATTGGACTCACCTCCATTCGCCAGCCGGTCGAGGCGATGGCCCGCACCGCCGCGCGCCGGCTCGTCGAGCGCATTCGCGCGGGCGGCATGGGCGCACCCTCGCACGACGTGCTGCCCATCCAGCTCGTGTGCCGTGAATCGACGGGGCCGCAAAACAACTGAGCGTCACTTCGCGGCCCATCTAATCACGCTTCCTGAGCGAGCCTGCCCATGGTTTCCGGCACGACAAACGCACCGATGAGAAACACCACGCTGATCGCGGCCAGCGCGCTCGCGAGCACGACCGGCAAATGCGCGGGCGTGTGGGCCAGCATGGACACGACCGTTGGCATCATGCCGCCGACGGCAAAGCCGATGTTCCATGACAGGCCCGTGCCCGAGGCGCGAATCGCCGTGGGAAACCGCTCGTTCAGAAAGATCAGGATGGGCGCATACCCGGCGCTGCCGAGCGCGCTCAGCAATACCGCGTAAATGCCGATGGCAAACATATCGTGAGCGTTCGCCATCGCGAGATAAAGCACCGGGAAAGCAACGAGCCGAATCGCGCCCAGCCAGATGAAGCTGCGCTTTCGCCCAATCAGCGTGCTCAGGTGACCGGCCGCCGTCGACGCGATGATCACGGCCACGCTCGAAATCAGCAGGATCAGGCCGGCTTCGTTATTGGGCGTGCGATTGACCACCTTGAGAAAGGTCGGCAGATAGCCCGAGGTCAGGTAGTAGCCGCTGCCGCCGCCAATGGTCAGCAGCAGGTTCACGCACAGTATCGAGCGGTACGGTTTCGAGAACAACGTGCGCAGCGGCGACGCGGCCCGTTGCTTTGGCGCGCCGGCACGCTTTTGCGCCGCGAGCGCGGCCCATACCGGCGACTCTTCGAGCCGGCTGAAGACGAACACGCCGAGCACCGAACTCACGATGCCGGCGAAGAACATGACGCGCCAGCCCCAAACCTCGAACTGGGCGCCCGGGAAAGCCGTGGATGCGGCGAGGTAAGCCAGCGACGCCAGCAACGCGCCCAGCCCCGCCCCGCCGCCGCCCACGAATCCGGACACGGCGCCCTGATATCGCGGGCTCACGGTTTCCGTGCCGATGGTGTGCGTGGAAGCCACCACGCCGCCCACGAATACGCCTTGCACGAGCCGCAACAGCAAGAACAGGATGGGCGCGACCACCCCCACCTGAACAACGGTGGGCAGCAAACCGAACGCGGCGGTGGAAAGCCCCACTCCCACGACCGATACGATCATCGCGCGCTTGCGTCCGTGCCGGTCCGCGAACGAACCGAAGATCGCCGACCCCAGCGGGCGCATGAGCAGCGTGACGGCAAACGATGCATACACGGCCGCCAGCGACATCATGGAATCCGTTGACGGGAAAAAGAGCCGCCCGATCACCGGTGCCACGAAGAGAATCACAAACAGGTCGAACAGATCGAGCGCCCAACCCAGGCATGAGGCAATGACGGCGGCGGCCACATGGCGGCCGCTGTCGGCCTTCAACAGCTTCTCGTCCTGCAGAACGTCTTCCATTGTTTATCTCCAACCATGTATTTGATTTGTTATGCTTATCGATTTTAAAAATCCGGCGCATGCGCGCGGAAAGGCTCGCGTCAGGCCGGCTTGTCGAGCATGACCGCGCCGGTCATGCGCTCGTCCTCCGCGTCCTTCTCGTACTCGCCATTGGACAGCTTGCGCCGCAGAATCTTGCCCACGGGCGACTTCGGAATGGCGTTCACGAAGATATATTCGCGAGGCCGCTTGAAGTTCACGAGATCCGAGCTGCGGCAGAACTCATCGAGCGCGGCAGCGTCGATAAAATACGAGCGCTTGATGAAGGCCACGACCCGCTGGCCCCACCGTTCGTCTTTGAGCCCGACCACCGCGACCTCGTCCACCGCCGGATGAAGCGACAGCACCGATTCGATATCGACCGGCGAGATGTTTTCGCCGCCGCTGATGATCATGTCGTCCACGCGGCCCGTCACGTGCAGATCGCCATCCCGATCGAGGTAGCCCGTATCGCCCGTGAAATACCAGCCGTCGCGCAAAGCCTTGGCGTCGGCGTCGGGCCGGTTCCAGTAGCCCTCGAAAGCTTCGTCGCCGGCGAGATCGACGACGATCTGCCCTTCCTCGCCACGCGGGGCGAGATCGTCCGCTCCGCAACTGTCCAGCCTGACGACGCGCAAGCGCGTGTTCAACCCCGCGCGTCCCGCGCTGCCGGGCTTGCGCGTGGCATCCTGGTCCACGCTGACCGTATAGATCTCCGACGAGCCGTAGTGGTTGACGAACAACTCCGGCTCGAACGCCGCCGCGCAGCGCTTGAGCAGCGCGTCGTTCATGGGCGCGCCGGCGAAGCCGAGCTTGCGGACCGAGCGGACGGCGGCGCGCGCGAACCCCGCCGCGCCCAGCAAGTCGTGATAGAGCGTCGGCACCAGATAGAGGCAGGTGAGCCCGTATTTTTCGATCGATTCGAGCGCGTGCGCCGCATTCCAGCGCCGGATGCAGACGAACACGCCATCGACCCGCGCCATCGCCAGCAGCGCGCGCACGCCCATCGGGTGGTAAAGGGGCATCACGCCGAGCGTGCGCTCGCCGCGCCGGTACTGGTTCTGCGCGACGTGCGCGAGCGCCGCCGCGCGCTCGTGCCGGTGCCGCCGCGGCACGCCTTTGCCGGGGCCGGTCGTGCCGGAGGTGTACAGCATGACCGAGTAGTCGTCGGCCGATGCGAGGGGTTCGAGGGCGGCTGCCGGTGTGTTGGCCTGGTCATGGGCGAGGGCCGTTCCCGCGTCCGGGCTTTCATGGGCGGCGGCCAGCAGCGCCTCGAAGCAGGCGCTCGCGCCCGCTGCGCCGTCGAGCCCCACACGTTCGACGCGCTGCGCGGCCCGGCTGTGCGCCACGGCATCCGCCGAGACCGGCTCGAACACCACGGCCTTCGCGCCGGCGTCCGTCACGCTGTAGTCGAGCTCTTCCGGCTTCAGACGCCAGTTCACCGGAACGATCAGGATACCCAGGAATTGCGCGGCCCAATGCAGCGTCGCCATTTCCCAGCGATTCTGCAACACGGCGACCACCCGGTCGCCGCGCTGGAGGCCGAGCCGGCGTAATCCGGCCGCGAGGCGCGCAATGCGCTCGTGCCACTGCTCGTAGGTCAGTTCGAGGTCGCCGTCGACGATGGCGAGCGCCGTGGGGCTGCGCTCCACCGACTGCAGGAAGGTGCGGCCCAGATCAAGCATGGCTGACCTCCAGCGCGTCCCGTTGCGCGCGCCGCAGCGAGGCGGCTTCTAGCACCGCCTGCACGATCGGCGTGTAGCCCGTACATCGGCAGATATGGCCGGACAGCATTTCCCGGATCTGCGCCTCGGTCGGGTCGGGCACGCGCTGCAGGTAGTCCGCGCACGACATCAGAATGCCCGCCGTGCAGAACCCGCATTGCAGCGCGTGATGCCGGCGAAACGCTTGTTGCAGGTCGCCCAGCGCGTTCCCGGCCGCGAGCCCTTCCACCGTGTCGATGCGCCGCCCATCGGCCTGCACGGCCAGCATCAGGCACGAGCGGCACGCAACACCGTCCACGTGAACCGTGCAGGCGCCGCACACGCCATGCTCGCAGCCAACATGCGTGCCGGTTGCGCCAAGCTCGTGCCGGATGAAGTCGGACAGCAATTCACGCGGCTCGCATGCGCCGTAGCGCGTGCTGCCGTTCAACTGCACCGTCACCGCATGCTTTTCCCCCATGGGGTGAGCGGCGTGCAGCGGATTGATTCCCTTGCCGTTATTCACATTGCCTCCTTGATGACTTTCCAGCCGAGCTGCCTGACGAGGTGCCGGCGGTAGCTTGCGCTGACGTGCGCATCGTCCTGCGCCCCGAGTTTCCATGCGAGGTCGTTGAGCGCGCCGCGCAGGTCGTCGCCGTCGAGTCTCGGCAGGCATTCGACCACCGGGCGATCGGCCACGCCGCCCACGCCCAGCCGGATGGCGTCGCCGGTGACCACGGCGGCGCACGAAACCAGCGCGAAATCGCCATGCCGCGCGGAAAATTCCGTGAACGCAAAACGTTCGCCGGCCTTCGCGAGCGGAAAGCGCACGGCCTCGACCAGTTCGTCGGGTTCGCGCGCCGTCATCAACATGCCCTGAAAAAACTGCGCGGCGGGCACGACGCGCTTCTTCCGCTTCGATCTGAGCACCACGTCGCCGCCCAGTGTCGCGAGCACCAGCGGCAACTCCGCGCTCGGGTCGGCATGGGCCACCGAGCCGCACACCGTGCCGCGGTTGCGGATCTGAAAATGCGAGATATGCGGAAACGCGAGCCGCAGCAGCGGCACTTCGTCGGCCAGCGTCTTGCGCCATTCCACGCGCCCCTGCGTGGCCGCCGCCTTGACGACGAGATAACCGCTCGCGCGATCCGCCTCCACGACATCGAGGTCTTCGGTGCGCGAGATGTCCACGAGCCAGCGCGGCTGCGCAAGACGCATGTTCAGCACCGCCATCAGCGACTGGCCGCCCGCCAGCACGCGCGCGTCGCCGCCGCCATGATGCAGCGCCTCGAGCGCGTGATCGGTGTTGACGGCACGCAGGTAATCGAACTGTGACGGCTTCATGCCTGCCTCCTGAACCTCGCGAGAAGCCGTTCGAGCCTTGAGCCGCGACGGCCGGCCGGCTGCCCGGTGGCCTGCGCCTGCATCGACACAAAGCCCTCCACCGGCGGGCCCCACATCC
>JAITTX010000022.1 GCA_031286755.1 Paraburkholderia sp. | reverse complement strand
CCGCCGCTGCGCGCGACGCAGATTCCGGTGGCAGGCCGCTCGGCGATCTCGACCATCAAGGCCTCGCTCGTGAACATGCGCGATGGCCGCTTCATCAGCGACCACGATTTCCTGATTGCGAGCCGCATCGCGGAAGCGGTGTGCGGCGGCGACGTCGAGGCGGGCAGCCTGGTGGACGAAGCATGGCTGCTCACGCTCGAGCGCCGCGCCTTCGTCGATCTGCTCGGCACGCAGAAGACACAGGAACGCATCATGGGCATGCTGCAGACCGGCAAGCCGGTGCGCAACTAAGCGGTACGACGTACGCACACCAATACTGGAGTTACAGATGAGCAAACAGTTGCAGGACGCCTACATCGTTGCCGCGAGCCGCACGCCCATCGGCAAGGCGCCGCGCGGCGTGTTCAAGAACACCCGCCCCGACGAGCTGCTGGTGCACGCCATCAAGTCGGCGGTCGCGCAGGTGCCGGGGCTCGACACGAAGGTGATCGAAGACGCCATCGTCGGTTGCGCGATTCCCGAAGCGGAGCAGGGCCTGAACGTGGCGCGCATCGGCGCGCTGCTCGCGGGGCTGCCGCAGAGCGTGGGCGGCGTGACCGTCAACCGCTTCTGCGCGTCGGGCCTCACGGCGCTCGCGATGGCCGCCGACCGCATCCGCGTGGGCGAAGCCGAAGCGATGATCGCGGGCGGCTGCGAGTCGATGAGCATGGTGCCGATGATGGGCAACAAGCCGTCGCTCTCGCCGCACATCTTCGATCGCAACGAAGACATTGGCATTGCTTATGGCATGGGTCTGACCGCCGAGAAAGTGGCGGAGCGCTGGAAGGTGAGCCGCGAGGCGCAGGACGCGTTCTCGGTGGAATCGCATCGTCGCGCGCTGGCCGCGCAACAGGCGGGCGAGTTCAAGGACGAGATCGCGCCGTACACCCTGATCGAGCGCTTTCCGGATCTCGCCACGGGCGAGGTGATGGTGAAGGAGCGCCTGGTTGAACTCGACGAAGGCCCGCGCGCGGAGACCTCGCTCGAAGGTCTCGCGAAGCTGCGCCCGGTTTTCGCGAACAAGGGCTCGGTCACGGCGGGCAACAGCTCGCAGACGTCGGATGGCGCGGGCGCGCTGATCGTGGTCTCCGAGAAGGTGCTCAAGCAGTTCAACCTCACGCCGCTCGCGCGCTTCGTGAGCTTCGCGGTGCGCGGCGTGCCGCCCGAGATCATGGGCATCGGCCCGAAGGAAGCGATTCCGGCCGCGTTGAAGGCCGCGGGCCTCAAGCAGGACGATCTCGACTGGATCGAACTCAACGAGGCGTTCGCCGCGCAGTCGCTGGCGGTGATCCAGGACCTCGGTCTCGATCCCGCGAAGATCAACCCGCTCGGCGGCGCGATTGCGCTGGGCCACCCGCTCGGCGCGACGGGGGCGATCCGCGCCTCGACGATCGTGCACGGGCTGCGCCGCCGCAACTACAAGTACGGCATGGTGACGATGTGCGTTGGCACCGGCATGGGCGCGGCGGGCATCATCGAGCGGCTGTAAGTGCTTCGGCCGCTAGCGTAAGGCGTTTTATCGACACGGTTCGCAGACTTCACGGTCTGCGGGCCGTTTTTCGTATCGGGTTCGCCGCGACGCCGAACCCGGCATGGAACTGGAGACAACTGCATGAGCAATGAAATCCTGATCGCGCGCGAGAACGGCGTGCTGATGATCACCATCAACCGGCCCGAGCGCAAGAACGCGCTCACGCCCGCGATGTACCAGGCGATGGCCGAGGCGCTTGGCTCGGCGCAAGCGGATGCCGCCGTGCGCGCCGTGCTGCTGCGCGGTCACGCCGAGATTTTCACGGCGGGCAACGACATCGAGGACTTCCTGAAGAATCCGCCCACTGGCGGCGATTCGCCCGTGATTCACTTCCTGCGCACGATCTCGACTTTCGAGAAGCCGCTCGTGGCGGCCGTGGCGGGCGCGGCCATCGGCGTGGGCACGACCTTGCTGCTGCATTGCGACCTCGTTTATGCCGCCGGCACGGCGCGTTTCGCCATGCCGTTCGCGCAGCTCGGGTTGTGCCCGGAGGCGGCTTCGTCGCTGTTGCTGCCGCGCGTGGCGGGATATCAGGGTGCGGCGGAAAAGCTGTTGCTGGGCGAAACGTTCGATGCGGCGGAGGCGCACCGCATGGGCTTCGTGAATCGCGTGCTGCCCGCCGCCGAGCTCGACGCATTCGTGGCCGCGCAACTGGCGAAGCTCGTCGCGCTGCCGGCCTCGTCGCTGCGCGTGACCAAGGCGCTCATGAAGCGCGCGAGCGAGCACGAGATCGGGACGCAGATCAGCGAGGAGTCCGTGCACTTCGGCAAGATGCTGCTCGCGCCCGAAGCGCGCGAGGCGTTCACGGCCTTCCTGCAAAAGCGCAAGCCGGACTTCCGCCAGTTCGACTGAGATAGCCTGCCGCCGCCCTTGTCGTTTTAGCCGGCCGAGCCGGTTTGAGCGGGCTTGAGCGGCTTAACGGGCATCGGGCACGGCATTCGACGCCGTGTCGTAATCGACATAGCCGGACTCGCGGCAGAAGCTCACGAGCCGCAGCCCGGCGCGTTTCGCGATGGCAATGGCGAGCGTCGAGGGCGCCGAGATGGTCGCCACCATCGGGATACCCACGCGCGCGGCCTTGCGCACCAGCTCGTAGCTCGCGCGGCTCGAGAGGAACACGAAGCCCTGCTGCGTGTCGGCGCGCTCGATCACCAGTTGGCCGATGAGTTTGTCGAGCGCGTTGTGGCGGCCCACGTCTTCGAACGCGCGCAGGATCGCGCCGTTCGCGTCGCACCAGGCAGCGGCGTGCAGCCCGCCGGTGAGCTTCGTGAGCGCCTGGTGCTGCGGCAGTTCGCGGGCGGCGCGCGCGATGGCGTCCGGCGCGAGGCGCCCGAGAAAGCCCGTGTCGGGCACCGTTTCCGGCTCGAGATCGAGCAAGTCGATGCTCTCGATGCCGCACACGCCGCAACCGCTGCGCCCGGCAAGGGCCCGGCGTTTTTCCTTCAACTCCGCGAACGCTTGTTGCACGACCGTGAGGTGGACCTCGGCGTGCGGCAGATCGGCCGAATCCGGCTTCGCGTACCAGAAGACTTCGATGTCCTGGATATCGGCGTTGCGCCCGACAATGCCTTCCGAGATGGCGAAGCCCACCGCGAACGCTTCCAGATCGCGCGGCGTGCACATCATGACCGCGTGCGAGATGCCGTTGAAGACGAGCGCGACGGGCCATTCCTGGCCCACGTGATCGGTGAGCGTTTCCACCGTGCCGCCGCGGTGGCGGTGCACGCGCAGCTCGACGGCGCCGGGCTGGCCTTCGGTTTCCAGCGGATTGGGCGCGGCGGCTGGCGTGGTCGCCGTGGTCGAGTCGGCCGGCGAATGAGGGTTCGGGCAGGAATTCAAGCGGAGTGCTCCATCAAATCCTTGTGCGTCGTGATGCGTCCTGATGTGTGTCGGCGCGTCCTCGTGCGTGCTTGCGCAGGCTTGTGCGGCGCGCAACGCGGCTGCTGCCGGGGCATTCTGGCGGGCCGCATGGGGACGTTCTTGACGCGGAAGGTTCTAAAATACCTCAAGCGGGCGCCTTTCGCTGTCGCTCGGCTTTTCGTCCGGCTTTTCGCCCGGAGGGGCCCGCATCGCGAGGATAACGCCATGGCATTGACCGAAGCTCCGCTGCTGTTCCATTACGAGGTCGAATCGTCGGAAGACCTCACCTTCATCCCCATGTGCGTGCGCTTCAATCTGGACCGCTTCGGGCTGCGCATCTCGCTCGCGCAGTGGCAACTGCTGCCCTATGAGGACCGCCGCCTGCTGGCGCGTTTTCCCGTCGACGAGGACACCGAGATCGAGCCCAATTTCGATCACGCGCTCTTCGAAATGTTGCGCACGCATGCCAACGTCGAGCCCGAATGGTTCGCGCCCGAGGAGGCGCCCGCGTGGCGGGACGCCAACACCGTGCCGGGCGGCATCGCGAATCAGGCGGCGCTCGCGAACCTGCGCGCGCCCGGCGTCGAGGCTTGGGCCCGGCTCGCGCCGTTCCAGCGCTACGTGCTGACCAAGCTCGCGCGCAAGCCGGAGGCGAATCACGACTTCGTGCCGGCCATGCGGGAGTTCGGGCTGGCCGGGCCGGGGCAGGCGGCGTCGTAAGCCGCGATGTGAGCCGCGGCGCGCGCTCTCGCTCGCGCATTGTCCTAAAGGTTTTGCCGCGCATTGCCGTTATTCGGAATGGCGCATTTGCGTCGGCGCATTGGCGCGCCAGCCTGTCGCGCGCAGGTCGTAAGCAGCTTTTGCGTGCCCGTCGCGCGGGGACGAACGACGTTCGGCATTCATGAATCTTCATTACTCGAGGCGGCACCTCATCAACTTGCTGGTCGTTGCGGCCGCCGTGGGCGCCAATGCCTTCGTGGCCTGGGCGCAGATCGGCGCGCAGCGCGAGATCGACCAGCGGGCCGAGCAGGCCGCGCGCGTGCGCGAGGATCTGGATCGTTTTCGCGGCGCGCTGGGCAGCGGGCTCGCCGCGCTCGGCCGTATCGAGGCCGATGGCGTGACGGAGTCGCCCGGCGAGCGCGAGGCCCGTGCCGTGGAGCTTGGCGAGGCGGCGCAGGCGTTGCGCGCCGAGCTGGCCGGCGACCCTGCGCTGGCACGGCGTTTTGACGGCGTGGCGGCGCAAGCCACGCGGCTCGCCGGCGAGATCGACGAAACGCTTGCCCGCGTGGAGGCGAGGCTCGCGGCCGCCCGCGTGGAGGCCGGCGCGGAGCCAACCGGGACCGCGCCGGACGCGCCTGCGCAGCCCATCGTCACGCATGCCGCGCCGGCGAATGTCGCGGTGTGGATCGCCAGCGAATATATCCACCTCGATGCGCGCGTCGACCGCGTCGACGCCACGCTCTCGGCCCTGCGGGGCGAGCAGGATCGCGCGCTCGCCGGCGCGTTCGCCGAGTCGTCGAGCACGAGGCGCCGCGCTTCGATTCTGCTGCTCGTGACGATGCTCTCGGGCGCGGGGCTGCTCATTTATACCTTTGGCGCACGCGAGAACGCCGCGCGCAAGAAAATACGCGCGCTCACTGGCGTGCGCGCGCGCAGCGAGCGCTTCCAGGGACTGTTCGACGCTCATCCGGTGCCGATGTACGTCTTCGACCGCGAAACGCTGCGCTTTCTCGCGGTCAACGCGGCGGCAATCCAGCAATACGGCTACAGCGAGGAAGAATTTCTCGCGATGACGATCCGCGACCTTCGCCCGGACGACGACGTCGCGCGGCTCGAACAGCATCTCCAGCGCTCGGACACGCTCACGCAGAACGTGCGCACGGTGGCCGGCATCTGGCGTCATGTGCGCCGCGACGGCTCGCTGATCAGCGCCGATATTTCGCACTATTCGCTGGTCTTTCAGGGCCGCGCGGCGGTGTTCGTGCTCGCCGACGACGTGACCGAGCAGATCAAGGCGGAGGTCGAGGCGCAGCGCTCCAACCAGATGCTCGAGACCGTGATCGACAACATCCCGCAGCGGATCTTCTGGAAGGACGCCCAATCGCGCTATCTGGGCTGCAACATGACCTTCGCGCGCGACGCGGGCCTTGCCTGGCCCGAGCAGATCGTCGGCAAGACCGACGAGGAGCTGCCGTGGCACGCTTATGCGAGCGTCTTGCATGCGCAGGACCGCGAAGTGATCGAATCGGGCCTGCCGCGCATCAACTACGAGGAAGTGCGGACGATCGGCGGACAGCACCGCACCACGCTCACGAGCAAGCTGCCGCTGCTCGATGGCGCTGGCTGCGTGATGGGCGTGTTCGGCAGCTACTCGGACACCACCGAGAGCAAGCGCGCCGACCTCGCGCTGCGCTTGCAGAGCCGGGCGCTCGACGCCTGCGTCAACGCGATTCTGATCACCGGACCGGGGCCGGACGGCAGTAACCTGATCGAGTACGTGAATCCGGCGTTTCGCCGCATCACCGGCTACGATCCCGCCGAGGTGATCGGCCACGACTGCCGCTTCCTGCAGCGCGACGACCGCGACCAGGAAGGGCTCATCGCGATTCGCCAGGCATTGCTCGCGAATCGCGAGGTGAGCGCCGTGCTGCGCAATTACCGCAAGGACGGCGCGCTCTTCTGGAACCAGTTGCTGATCGCGCCGGTGCCCGATTTCGACGGGCGCGTCACGCACTACATCGGCATCATCAACGACGTGACCGAGCTGATCCGCTATCAGGAGCAGCTCGAATACCAGGCGAATTACGACAGCCTCACGCAGTTGCCCAACCGCAACCTGCTGCGCGACCGCCTCCGGCAGGCGCTCGTTTCGGCCGAGCGCCACCGGGGCGGCGTGGCTGTGGTGTTCATCGACCTCGACGGTTTCAAGAACGTCAACGACAGCCTCGGCCATAGCGTGGGCGACCGGCTGCTGGGCGTGGTGGCCGAGCGGCTCACGCGCTGCACGCGCACGAGCGACACCGTGGCGCGGCACGGCGGCGACGAGTTCGTGATCGTGCTGAGCGACACCATCGACGAAAAGGTGCTGATTGGCTGGATGGAGCGCGCGCGCTCGGTGATCTCGGAGCCGGTGTGGATCGACGGCACGGAACTCTATGTGGGCTGCAGCATGGGGGCGAGCGTGTATCCGCAGGACGGCAACGACGCAGAGGCATTGCTCAAGAAGGCCGACGTCGCGATGTACCGCGCGAAGGAATTGGGCCGCAACACGTACCAGTTCTATCAGCCGGAGATGAACGCCAGCGCGGGCGCGCGCATGAACCTCGAGCGGCGCTTGCGCCGCGCGCTGCGCGACGGCGAGTTTCTGCTGCACTACCAGCCGCAGGTGGAGATCGAGGGCGGGCGCATCGTGGGCATGGAGGCGCTGGTGCGCTGGAACGATCCCGAGGCGGGGCTCGTGCCGCCCGCGCAGTTCATTCCCGTAGCCGAGGAGAGCGGCCTGATCGGCCCGCTTTCCGACTGGGTGCTGCGCGAGGCGTGCCGGCAGAACCGCGCGTGGCAGGATGCCGGGCTGCCGCCCGTGCGTGTCTCGGTGAATTTTTCGGCGAAGACATTCCACCAGCGCGACATCACCGAACTGGTGAAGGGCGTGCTTCAGGAGACGGGGCTCGACCCGTGCTGGCTCGAAATCGAGCTCACCGAAAGCACGCTGATGCGCAACACGGAAGAAGCGGTCTCGATGCTCAACGCGCTGCACGAGGCGGGCGTGGGCATTGCCATCGACGACTTCGGCACAGGCTATTCGAGCCTGAGCTACCTGAAGCGGCTGCCGGTGGACCGGCTCAAGATCGACCGCTCGTTCGTGGCGGACATCGGCAGCAGCAGCGACGACGAAACCATCACGGCGGCCATCATCGCGCTGGCGCACGAACTGCGGCTGCAGGTGATCGCGGAAGGGGTGGAGACGTCGCAACAGTTCGCGTTTTTGCGCGAGCGCGCGTGCGACGAATTGCAGGGGTATTTCTTCGCGCCGCCGATGCCGGGGGCCGAGGCCGCGGCGCTATTGAGCGCGAGCGTGGCCTGCGAGGAGGGCGCGGGCCTCGCGTGGCCAGCCTGAATGTGGCCTGATGCCG
This sequence comes from Paraburkholderia sp., assembly GCA_031286755.1. GTDB lineage: Bacteria > Pseudomonadota > Gammaproteobacteria > Burkholderiales > Burkholderiaceae > Paraburkholderia. Next base: position 18,101 of record JAITTX010000022.1, on the reverse strand, counting down.
GCCCGATCGTGGCCGGCTGGCGACGCGGGCGCGCTGGACTTTATTCGACCGCCGGCAGCGGGCGCGGGCGGCGGTCCGAGCCGGTGGCCACGTAGGTGAGCGTCGCCTCGGTCACCTTCACAACCTCGTCGGTGAGACGCATGCGCTGGGCGTAGACCTCGACCTCGACGGTCACCGAAGTCGTGCCGGTCTTGACGATATCGGCGTAAAAGCTCAGCAGGTCGCCGACGAACACCGGCTGCTTGAACAGGAACGAGTTCACCGCGACGGTCGCGACGCGGCCATTGGCGCGCCGGCTCGCCGGGATCGAGCCGGCGATGTCGACCTGCGACATGATCCAGCCGCCGAACACGTCGCCGTGGACATTGGCGTCGGAGGGCTGCGGCATGACGCGCAGCGCGGGCGACTTCTGGGGGAGCGGGGAAGAGTCGGTCATCGGGTGTCCATGAAAAGGGCTGAAGTAGCGGGGCTGGAACAATTCGGCTGGAACGGCGGCGCGTGCCTGGCCTCGCCGGCCCTGTGCGCGCTGCACGATGCCCCGTGGCAGCGCCTTGCGGCCGTCAGCGGCGCGTGCTGCCTTCTGCGACAATACGTGTCAGGAATTGTACGGGAAAGCAGCAGGCGCGGCGGTGCGGCCAAAACGGCGTCCAGCCTTGCCGCAGCGCGCCCCGCAACCCGTCTTTCAAGCCCCGACAATACGCCGTGCATCCCGCGCGCGCCCTCGACCCATGATCGTCGAGGCGCGCACCCGCCGCACGTTCATCGCCGCCCGCCCATGCGCCGCTTTCCCGCTTCCAACGAACTCGCGCCGCCCGCCACCGGGCCGCGCAACGACTGGCAGACCATCGTTTCGCTGCTGCCCTATCTCACCGCCTATAAATGGCGCGTGGCGTTCGCGCTCTCGTGCCTGATCGGCGCCAAGGTCGCGAACCTTGGCGTGCCGGTGGTGATGAAGCACATCGTCGACAATCTCGCGGCCGTGCAGCACCTCACCGCGCTCGGGCGCGCCGAGCACGCCCCCGGCATCGTGTTGATGAGCGGCATGGGGCTGCTCGTGGTGGCCTACGCGGTGGTGCGCCTTTCGACGTCGCTCTTCACCGAGCTGCGCGAGATGCTCTTTTCGAAGGTGACGGAGAGCGCCGTGCGCCAGCTCGCGCTCAAGGTGTTCCGCCATCTGCATTCGCTTTCGTTGCGCTTTCATCTGGAGCGTCAGACCGGCGGCATGTCGCGCGACATCGAGCGCGGCACGCGCGGCATCACGCAGCTCATTTCGTACTCGCTCTACAGCATCTTGCCGACGCTCGTCGAAGTGGGCCTCGTGCTGGGCTTCTTCACGGTGAAATACGAGGCGTACTACGCGATCGTCACGCTCACGGCGCTGGCCGCGTACATCGTCTTCACCGTGAAGGTGACCGAGTGGCGCACGCATTTCCGCCGCACGATGAACGAGCTCGATTCGCGCGCGAACTCGCGGGCAATCGATTCGCTCATCAACTACGAGACGGTGAAGTACTTCGGCAACGAGGCGTGGGAGACGCAGCGCTACGACGAGAACCTGCGCCGCTATCGCGCCGCGGCGATCCAGTCGCAGCAGTCGCTTTCCGCGCTGAACTTCGGGCAGCAGGCGATCATCGGCACCGGGCTCGTGTTCATCCTGTGGCGCGCGACCCAGGGCGTGATGGCAGGCAAGCTCACGCTGGGCGACCTCGTGCTCATCAACACCTTCATGCTGCAGCTTTACATCCCGTTGAATTTTCTCGGCGTGGTGTATCGCGAGCTCAAGCAGAGCCTCACCGACATGGACCGCATGTTCAACCTGCTCACCGTCGCGCGCGAGGTGCCCGATGCGCCGGGCGCGCCGCCGCTCGCGGTGCGCGGCGGCGAGGTGCGTTTCTCGCGCGTGAATTTCGCCTACGAGAGCGCGCGCCAGATTCTGCACGACGTGAGCTTCACCATCGCGGCGGGCACCACGACGGCGGTCGTCGGCCACAGCGGCTCGGGCAAGTCCACGCTTTCGCGTCTGCTGTTCCGCTTCTACGATCTCGACACGGAGACGGGCGGCGCCATCACGATCGACGGCCAGGACATTCGCGACGTCACGCAGGATTCGCTGCGCGCGTCGATCGGCATCGTGCCGCAGGACACGGTGCTCTTCAACGACTCGATCTATTACAACATCGCTTATGGCCGGCCCGAGGCGAGCCGCGAAGAGGTGATGGCGGCGGCGCGCGCGGCGCACATCCACGCGTTCATCGAGAGCCTGCCGAAGGGCTATGACACGCCGGTGGGCGAGCGCGGGCTGAAACTCTCGGGCGGCGAGAAGCAGCGCGTGGCGATCGCGCGCACGCTGCTCAAGAATCCGCCGATCCTGCTGTTCGACGAAGCCACCTCGGCGCTCGATTCGCGCTCGGAGCGCGCGATCCAGCACGAGCTCGACCAGATTGCCCGCGAGCGCACGACGCTCGTGATCGCGCACCGGCTTTCGACGATCGTGCACGCGCAGCAGATCATCGTGATGGATCACGGGCGCATCGTGGAGCGCGGCACGCACGCGGAGCTTTTGCAAGCCGGGGGGCACTACGCGCAGATGTGGGCGCTGCAGCAGCAGAGGGCGAGCGATGCTGATCGGGCCGGGGCCGGGGCCGAGCCGGCCCCGATGGCTGCCGGGCGCGGGCAATAATCACGGCATCAGGCGTGGCATCGAGCGCAGCATCAGTCACGACATCGAGCGCGGGTGCCGGGCGCGGCACCGAGCAAATCAGCCGCGCTGTGTCGCGCGCAATGCAGTGTCGAGCGCCGCGAGTTGCGCGGGCGTGCCCACGTTCTCCCAGAGCCCCGTGAAAAGCTCGCCGCTCGCGCGCCGCGCCGCGATGGCCTCGCGATAGTACGGCGTGAGCGCGCGCTTCTCGCCGCGCGGCAGGCCGCGGAACATGCGCGTGTCGTAAAGGCCGATATTGCCGAAGGTGTAGCGCGGCGCGCCATCCTGCGAGAGCAGGCCGTCGGCGCCGAGCGCGAAGTCGCCCGCAGGGTGAAAGGGCGGATTGGGCACCATCACGAGATGCATGCCCGGCTCGGGCTGCGCCGCGAGCACCTCGGCGCGCGCGTTCAGCGCGCCGAAGTCGTATTCGCTATGGACATCGCCACTCACGGCGAGAAACACGGCCGGCTCGCCCGCGCGCTCCAGCAAGGGCAGCGCCTGGGCGATGCCGCCGGCGGTCTCCAGCGCGTCGGTCTCCGCGGAGTAGAGCAACTGCACGCCGAAACGCGCGCCGTTGCCGAGCGCGGCCTCGATGCGCGCGCCGAGCCACGCGTGATTGATGACGATGCGCGTATAGCCCGCGGCGGCGAGCCGCTCGATCTGCCAGACGATGAGCGGCTTGCCGCCGGCTTCGAGCAGCGGCTTCGGGCAGGTGTCGGTGAGCGGGCGCATGCGCTCGCCGCGCCCAGCGGCGAAGATCATCGCCGTGCGCGGCGCGGTGTCCGGTGCGGGGGCACGCGTCATGAAGTCGACCTTGTCATGAAGGGGTGGAAGGAGCCTGCGCGATCAGAACGTGTAGCCGACTTCGGCGCTCGATCCCTGCAGCTCGTCGATGAGCCGCGCGAACGGCACAAGCGGGCGGTAGCGGTGCGCGACCTTGCTCGCGTAGCCGAGAAAGCGTGGCAGGTCGGCCATGTAGTGCGGCTTGGCGTCCCGATAGTTGATGCGGCAAAAGAGGCCCAGCACCTTGATGTGGCGTTGCAGGCCCATCCATTCGAGCTGGCGGTAGAACTCGCCGAAGTCCGCGTCGACGGGCAATCCGGCCTTCTTTGCGCGCTCCCAGTAGTACGCGAAGCAGTCGAGCTCGAACTCCTCGTCCCAGCTCAGGAACGCATCGCGCAGCAAGGAGGCGATGTCATAGGTGATCGGGCCGTAGACCGCGTCCTGGAAGTCCAGCACGCCGGGGTTGGGCGTCGCGATCATGAGGTTGCGCGGCATGAAATCGCGCAGCATGAAGACTTGCGGCTGGGCGCGCGCGCTCGCGATCAGGAGCGCGAAGGTGCGATCGAGCACGCCGCGCGTGGCTTCGTCGACCTTGCGGCCCAGATGGCGCTCCAGGTACCACTCGGGCATGAGCTCCATCTCGCGGCGCAGGAACGCTTCGTCGAAGGCGGGGAGCACGTCCTCGCGCGAGGCGAGCTGGAAGCGGATCAGCGCGTCGATGGCATCGCGCATGAGCGTGCGCGCCTGCGGGCCGGGGCCGGAATCGGTGAGCGTCTTGAGGTAGGGCGCCGTGCCGAGGTCGGTCACGAGCATGAGCCCGGCCTCCAGGTCGACTTCCAGCACGCGCGGCACGTGCACGCCGGCTGCCTCGAGCAGTTGCGCGACCTGCACGAACTCGCGGCACTTCTCGGGCGGCGGGGCATCGACGGCGATCAGCGTGGCGCCGTGCGCGCCGGTGCTCGCGAGGCGGAAGTAGCGCCGAAAGCTCGCGTCGGCGGAGGCCGGGGCGAGCGTGGCGAGGTCGAGAGCGTATTTTTCTGCGTGGCCGGCGAGCCAGGCGGCGAGCAGGTCGCGGCGGGCGTCAGCCGGGGAAAACGGGGTGGTGAGGGTCATGTAAACCGGGGGCAAAATCAGTGGATCAACGTCTTGCCATATAATACCCCACGACTTTTTTGACGCGACTCGCGCCAAAGCCCGCATGACGGTTCGCTCGCCACACTTATCGCCGGTCCATCGTCCGATGAATTGTAAATAATTGTGCGCGAAGTTGCCTTGATCGTTGCATCGGCCGTCGCCCCGAACCGGATTCTCGCCCGGGCCGGGGTCAATCCGTCGATGCACCGGCACGAGAGCCGTGATGGGCGGGCAGGCTGACGGGCCGATACGCCAAAACCATACATGCCGCCCAGACAGTTTTTCCAGACGATCTCCAAAAGTGACGACGGCGTGCCGGGCAAGCGGCGGCTCATCGCGGCGCTCGTGGCCATGCCGGGTCTCGTGCCCGCGCTGGCGCACGCCCAGCTCGCGGGCGACGCCGCGCAGCCCCAGCGGCTGGACGACGCGTGGAGCCTGCGTCTTTCCCCGCAGCTCGAGGACCGGCCGAAAGCGCCGGGCCAGCGCCCAGCCACGTTCGTGCTCGGCGAATCGACCACCGGCACGTCGGGCGCCGATTTCGCCGTCAAGGGCGCGGCCGAGCTGCGCCAGGGCACGAATGTCGTCAAGGGCGACGCGCTGCACTACGACGAAGACACCGACATGGCCGACGCCTACGGCAATGTCGTCGTTGCGCAGAGCGGCACGACCTTCGCCGGTCCGGAAGCGCACCTGAAGGTCGAGGCGAACGAAGGCTTCATGCCCACGCCGAAGTATCACTTTTCGGCGACCGGCGGCTCGGGCAGCGCCGAGCGCGCGGACCTGCTCGATAACGAGCGCTCCGTGCTCACCAGCGGCACCTACACGGCCTGCCAGTGCTCCTCGGACCCGGCGTGGTACATCAAGGGCTCCGAGTTCGATTTCGACACGGGCGCGGACGAGGGCGTCGCGCACAACGGCGTGCTGTTCTTCCAGAACGTGCCGATCTTCGCGAGCCCCTGGTTCTCGTTCCCGCTTTCGGGCGAACGCCGTAGCGGCCTGTTACCGCCGACGTTCTCGCTCAGCTCGACGAACGGCTTCGAGCTGTCGATGCCGTATTACTTCAACATCGCGCCGAACCGCGACTTCACGTTCACGCCCGAGATCATCTCGAAGCGCGGCGTGTTCCTGCAGGGCAACTACCGGTATCTCTCGACGAACTACTCGGGCTCGATCACCGGCACGTTCCTGCCCAACGACGCGATCACGAAGACCAACCGCTATGCGCTGTTCATTCAGCACAACCAGAACTTCGGCAACGGGTTCGGCGGCTACATCTACTACAACAAGGTCTCGGACAACACCTATCCGGAAGACCTGGCGTCGCCCGCCAATCAGTTCCTGAACGGCACGCAGACCCTGTATCAGCAGGAAGCGGGGGTGACGTACAACAACGGGCCATGGTCCGTGCTCGGCCGCTACCAGCACTGGCAGACGCTCTCTCCGTCGGTCGCGCCGTACGGCCGCGAGCCCGAGCTCAACGTGAAGTACGCGAAGTACAACGTGGGCGGCTTCGACTACGGCATGGAAGCCGACTACTCGCGCTTCCGCATCACGACGGCCGACGCGACCGAAGGCGACCGCGTCGTCTTCAACCCGTACCTCTCGTACTCGCTGATGGGGCCGGGTTACTTCGTCACGCCGAAGGTGCAATGGCACTTCGCGGACTACAACCTGAGCAATATCGGCACGGGCTCGCCCGCGGGCACGCCCAAGAGCTTCACCGAATCGATCCCCACCTTCAGCTTCGACACGGGGCTCGTGTTCGACCGCTCGGTGCGGCTGTTCGGCCAGGACTATATCCAGACCCTGGAACCGCGTCTGTACTACGTGTACACGCCGTACCGCAACCAGGACTTCGCGCCCCTTTTCGACACCGCCGAGTCCGACTTCGGACTCGCGGAGATCTTCACGCCGAATACCTTCGTCGGCAACGATCGCATCGCCGACGCGAACCGCCTCACGGCGGCGCTGACCACGCGCTTTCTCGACGCGGCCACGGGCGACGAGCGCGCGCGCTTCGTGATCGCGCAGCAGTACTATTTCACCGACCAGCGCGTGACGCTCCTGCCGGGCGAGACGAACGTGGGCGGAGCGCATTCGGACCTGATTGCCGGCATGTCGCTAAAGATCGGAGGCGGTTTCGCTTCGGAAACGGCGTTCCAATATAATGCCGACCAGGGCCAGCTGGCGAAGGCGAGCGTTGGCTTTGGCTACAGCCCGGGGCCGAGCCGTGTGCTCAATGTCGCCTATCGCTACACGCGAGAGAACAGCAGCACGCTCGACTTTCAGCCCATCAACCAGATTCTGATCTCGGCCCAATGGCCGCTCTCGCATCGGGTGTACGCTGTGGGCCGCTTCAACTACGATCTGAACGGCCACAAGGTCGTCGATGGCCTGGTCGGCATGCAGTACGACGCGGATTGCTGGGCGCTCGGCGTGGGCGTGCAGCGCTATGCGAACGGGATCAACACCACGGGCGGCAGCAATTCGGCCACGCGTTTTCTCGCGCAGCTTACGCTCAAGGGGTTGTCGAACGTGGACAACGGGCTCGTCTCGGCATTCAGGGCCGCCGTGCCGGGTTACACGCAGCCGCCGGGGCAGGCGCCGCTGCCGTCGCGCTTCACGGATTACCAATAACGCGTGAACCAGTGCATGCGGCCGCGTGGCCTGGCGAGCCGGTGCAGCGCGAGTTCGGTTGCATAGAGACGGGCGAAGCTGCCCGCCAACTTTGGAGTATCAGTGGGAATCATGAAAAAGCTTCGCCTGGCAGCGTTCGCTGCGAGTATCTTCGTCGTCGCAGGACTGTTGCCGGCCGCGCCGGCGCTTGCGCAGGGGCTTGCACCCGCCGCCAGTGGCCAGACCGCCGATACGATCGCGGCGGTCGTCAACGACGGCGTGATCACGCAGCGCGAACTCGATAACCGCGTCGGACTGATCACGCGCCGCCTGAACCAGCAGAACGCGCCGGTCCCGCCCATGGACCAGTTGCAGGCGCAGGTGCTCAATCAGATGGTGCTCGAGCGCATCCAGCTGCAAAAGGCGAAGGAAGACGGCATCACGGTCGACGACGCCGCCGTGCAGCGCACGCTCACGCGTCTCGCCCAGGCCAACGGCATGGATCTCGCCAGCTACCGCTCGCGCATCGAGGCGGCCGGCGTGCCGTGGGACACGTTCATGAAGGACGCGCGTACCGAACTCACGCTTTCGAAGCTGCGCGAGAAGGAAGTGGATAGCAAGATCTCGGTCACCGACGCCGAAGTCGCGAACTACATCGCGAGCCAGCGCGGGCCGAACGCGGGCCAGCAGAACGACCTGCACTTCGAGCACATTCTCATCAAGGCGCCGCTGAATGCGTCGCAGACCGATATCGAAGCCGCGCAGAAGAAGGCCGACGACCTCCTCAAAGAGGCGCAGTCGGGCAGCAAGTTCTCGAGTCTCGCGAAGTCCAACTCGCAGGCGGCCGACGCCAGCAAGGGCGGCGACATGGGTTTCCTGCCGCCTTCGAAGCTGCCGCCCGAATGGGTGACGGCCGCTTCCACGCTGCGTCCTGGCGAAGTGAATCCCTCGGTGATCCGCACCAATGACGGCTTCGAGATCGTCCGTCTCGTCGAGCGCCGGCAGGGGCAGGGCACGAGCGCCTCGGCGCCGCAACTCGTGCAGACGCACGTGCGCCACATTCTGCTGCGCGTGGGCGACGGCATGTCCGAGCCGCAGGCGCGCCAGAAGCTGCTGGAAATCAAGAAGGAAGTGCAGGCGGGCGGCGACTTCGCCAAGTTCGCGCACACCTACTCGCAGGACGGCTCGGCCTCGCAGGGTGGCGACCTTGGCTGGATCAGCCCGGGCGAAACCGTGCCTGAATTCGAGCGCGCCATGAACTCGCTGCAGGACGGCCAGATCAGCGACCCGGTGCGCACCGAGTACGGCTATCACTTGATCCAGGTGCTGGGCCGCCGCGAAGCGGAAGGCTCGATCTCGCAGCAGATGGACCTCGCGCGCCAGGCCATCGGCCAGCGCAAGGCGGAGCAGGCCTACGCCGACTGGCTGCGCCAGCTGCGTGACAGCGCTTACGTCGACTACAAGATCAGCGGCTTGACCCCGCCGCAGCAACACTAACCCACCCTGAAAGGAATCGCGCCGTGAATGCTCCCGCCTCATCGCCTTCTGCGCCACGGGGGCCGCGGCCGGTTCGTATCGCCATCACCACCGGCGAGCCGGCCGGCGTGGGCCCCGAGCTCACGGCCGCCGCGCTCGCGGCCGCTTCGGTGCACTGGCCCGGCGCGCAATTCGTCGTGCTCGGCGACCAGACGCTCATCCAGGCGCGCGCTGCGGCGGCCAACGTCGACTGGGCCGCGGTGCTGGCGGGGCAGCACGTGAGCGTCGAGCACATTGCGCTCGCCGCGCCGGCGAAAGCCGGCAAGCTTGACGCGGCTAACGGCCCGTATGTGCTCGCGCTGCTCGACCGCGCGATCGACGGCGCCATGGCGCAGGAGTTTGACGCCATCGTGACCGCGCCGCTGCAAAAGAGCACGATCAACGACGCCGGCGTGCCGTTCACCGGCCACACCGAGTACCTGGCCGAGCGCACGCGGACGCCGCGCGTGGTCATGATGCTCGCCGGCACCGGCGCGCGGCCCTTGCGCGTCGCGCTCGCCACCACGCACCTGCCGCTCAAGGACGTGTCGGCGGCGCTTAGCATCGAAGGCCTGCTCGAGACGCTGCGCATCATCGACCACGACCTGCGCCACCATTTCGGCGTGGCCACGCCGCGCATCCTCGTGACGGGCCTGAACCCGCACGCGGGCGAGAACGGCTACCTCGGGCGCGAGGAGATCGACGTCATCGCGCCGGCGCTCGCCCAGGCAACAGCCGCTGGCATCGACGCACGCGGCCCGTATCCCGCCGACACCCTGTTCCAGCCGCGCTACCTGGGCGAGGCCGACTGCGTGCTGGCGATGTTCCACGACCAGGGCCTGCCGGTCCTGAAATACGCGACGTTCGGCGAAGGCATCAACGTGACGCTGGGCCTGCCGATCGTGCGCACCTCTGTCGATCATGGCACCGCGCTCGACCTCGCCGGCACCGGCCGCGCGGATGCGGGCAGCCTGATCGCAGCCATCGACACCGCCGTTTCGATGGCCCGCCACCGGCGCGCCATCTGATTGACCTGACCAAGATGTCCAATAGCAGCAGACAGCACCAGGGCCACTTTGCGCGCAAGCGCTTCGGCCAGAACTTTCTCGTCGACACGGGTGTGATCGACTCGATCGTCGACGTCATTCGCCCCCAGCGCGGCGAACGCATGGTCGAGATCGGGCCGGGCCTCGGTGCGCTCACCGAGCCGTTGATCGAGAGACTCGCCACGCCCGAAGCGCCGCTGCACGCGGTCGAGCTCGACCGTGACCTCATCGCTCGCCTCACCAAAAAATTCGGGCCGCTGCTCGAACTGCACGCGGGCGATGCGCTGGCGTTCGACTTTGGCTCGCTTGCGGCGCCGGGGGAGAAGCCCACGCTGCGCATCGTCGGCAATTTGCCGTACAACATTTCGAGCCCGCTGCTGTTTCATCTCGCGAGCTTCGCGCACCGCGTGATCGACCAGCACTTCATGCTGCAGAACGAAGTGGTCGAGCGCATGGTCGCGGAGCCTGGCAGCAAAGCGTTCAGCCGCCTCACAGTGATGCTTCAGTATCGCTACGTGATGGACAAGATGCTCGACGTGCCGCCCGAATCGTTCCAGCCGCCGCCCAAGGTGGATTCGGCGATCGTGCGCATGATTCCGTATGCGCCGCACGAATTGCCGCAGGTGGACGAGGCGATTCTCGGCGAGCTGGTGACGGCGGCGTTTTCGCAGCGCCGCAAGATGCTGCGCAACACACTCGGCGATTATCGCGAGCGGGTGGACTTCGACGCACTCGGCTTCGATCTCGCGCGCCGCGCGGAAGACGTGCCGGTGGAGGAATACGTTCGCGTTGCCCAGGCCGTCCAGCCCGCCCAGCCATCGGGCAACGCGCCGGCGGCCTGAAGGGGGCCGCGCCCTTCGAATGCGTCAGCCCGCTTCGGCGCGCTGCGCCTCGTACGCCTTGAGCTGGCTGTAGACGATCCGCAGGACCGAAAGCTCGCTCGATGCGCGTTGCGCCGCGCCGCCGCGCCGGATCAGATCGCCAAGAATGTGATCGGCTTCGATGCGCGAGCCGTTCTGCACGTCGCGCAGCATGGACGCCGTGAACGTCGAGCCGGTGGCGAACAGCAGGGCGCGCGAGCGCTCGAGGAAGCTGTCGCGCACCGCATGGCCATGCTCGGCGGCCACCGTGCGGCACTCCGCGAAAAGACGCTCGACCGTCGCCGCGCCGTCGGGCGTCGCGACGATGACGCCCACGGGCGCGCGAAACAGGCACGTGCTGCCCGCGAGCGTTGCGAGGAAAACCCACTTCTCCCACATCTCCTGAAGAATATGAGCGCTGGCTTTCACATCGAAGCCGGCGTTGCCAAAGACGCTGGCAATGGCCTCCGCGCGTGGCGAGACGCCGTTGCCGAGCTCGCCGAAGGTGATGGCCTGCGCGTCGTTCAGATGCACGATCTCGCGCTTGTCGTTGAGCGTGGAGGCGATCAGGCAGACGCCGCCCAGCACCGCTTGCGTGCCGAAGCGCGCCTGCAACACGTCCAGGTGGCGCATGCCGTTGAGCAACGGCAGGATGGCGGTGTGGGGCCCGACAGCCGCCGCGAACGAATCGATGGCGTTTTCAAGATCGTAGGCTTTGCAGCTGAGCAGCACGACATCGAATGGCTGAACTCCAGGCGATTCGAGCGCCTCGCGCGTGACGGTCTTCGGGTCGCCCAGCGTGAGATCGCCGGCGTGCGCACTGCGGATCACGAGGCCGTCCTTGCGCAGTTGAGCGGCGCGCGCCTCGCGCACCAGAAACGTCACATCACGCCCCGCGGCGGCGAGACGTCCGCCGAAATAACCGCCCGTCGCTCCAGCACCTACCACCAGAATCCGCATGTCGACTCCTTGGTTTCCTTCATTGTCGGCAACGCTGGCCGTTTTGCATCGGCGTCAGGCTGCCCGGGATGGCGTCCATGCTAGAGCAAATCGGAGCGGCCTGCCTGGCGTGGCCTTCGCGGGGTAGCCGGGCGGCGCCGACAGGATTTTGGTACAGTCGCGTTTTTGACGACGGCAAAACGGAGTACACGATGCGCCTTCTACACACGATGATCCGGGTTGGCGACCTGGACCGCTCGATCAAGTTCTATACCGAGTTGCTCGGCATGAAACTGCTGCGCCGCGAAGACTACCCCGACGGCAAGTTCACGCTGGCGTTCGTCGGCTATACCGACGAGAGCGAGGGCACGGTGATCGAGCTCACGCATAACTGGGATACACCGTCATACGATCTCGGCACGGGCTTCGGCCATCTGGCGGTGCAAGTGGACGACGCCTACGCCGCCTGCGAGAAGATCAAGGTGCAGGGCGGTACGGTAGTGCGCGAGGCGGGGCCGATGAAGCATGGGACCACGGTGATCGCGTTCGTGACGGATCCGGACGGGTACAAGATCGAGTTTATTCAGAGGAAGTAGGGTTGTTGCTGGCGGCCGACGCCGGTCGGCTGCAACGTTTTTCGTTATCTCCATTTATTGGCAATCCAAATCTACGTTGCATCTCCCTTCTGTCAGAAATAAGCAAAAAAGGCGCGTCCCCCGCGCTCATAATTAAAAGTATTTGCCAATTTCGCTAACGATTTTCATCAAGTATTCAATCTTTGATCGTTTTCAGACTTGTCCTACGCGATTGTCGAGCCGACAAGTGCAGAATGCGTCCTCCGATCCAAGAATTGCGCAGCCTGACTGGCTAATCCATAGCCGCCTATTTCTTGTTGTTTGGACTGTTAATTGTGTGTGACGGCGAATATGTTTAATTGGATCTAATAGCGCCTGCACTGTACACAAAGTGAATTTATCCGCTCCGTTTGGGGCGGTGCGGCGTTCGGATCTTGCAATATTTAAAAAGCGGATTCTACTTTTTCCGTAGATCGATTCGAACAGATTCACATAAGTTTTCTCTAACGCCACAGGATGGAACGGGTCAATGTTGATCTTTCTGATTGCATTCTCTGCATCGTTCTTGATCGTCATGTCGATCGTTCGCTGGGAGAATTTGCACGGCGCCTTCTCGATGGACCACGATCTTCAAGGCGTTCAGAAGATTCATAGCGTTGCCGTGCCGCGCATTGGTGGGGTAGGCCTCTTCTTTGGTTTCGCAATTGCGTTCGCGGTAAAGGAGCTCATCGGAGCAGAGGGTGAGCGTGAACACTGGAGTCTGCTTATTTGCTCGGCACTGGCATTTCTTTCTGGCGTCGCGGAAGACTTGACCAAGGAAATTAGCCCGGCTTTGCGCCTGACTTGCGCGGCTGCAGCAGCGGGGCTTGCGTGTTGGGCTCTGCAGGCAGTCGTTACGCGAGCGGGTGTGCCGGGTCTCGATATCGTCTTGCTCGTTCCGATCGCAGCTGTCGTTTTCACTATCCTGGGCGTCGCGGGTGTCGTCCACTCGATCAACCTTATCGACGGCCTGAATGGCCTTGCGTCGATGGTGGCGATTCTGATTCTGACGTCGATCGCGGTTGTGGCGCACTCGGTCGGCGACAGCCTTATTGTTTCAATGGCACTCGCACTTATTGGTGCAATGTGCGGGTTTCTCATCTGGAACTATCCGGTTGCGCGAATCTTTCTTGGTGACGGCGGTGCCTACTTCACCGGATTCTTCACGGCCGAACTGTTGATCCTGCTGATTGCGCGCCATCACGAGGTCTCGCCACTATACGCCCTGCTCGTAACCGTTTACCCGGTGTTTGAAACATTGTTCTCAATCTACCGGCGCAAGGTTTTGCGTGGTGTGCCGGTTGGTGCACCCGATCGCGGGCACCTGCACGCACTGCTGTTCCGTCGCGCGGTTGCTGAAAGAGCGGATGCGAGTGCGTGGAGCAACCGAAATTCACGCACTTCCCCGCGTTTGTGGATCTTGACCTTCGCGGCGGTCGCGCCTGCAACGTTGTTCTGGGATCAGCCGCTGGCGCTTGTCTTTTTTACGGTGCTTTTTTGTATCACGTACGTGTGGCTGTACTTCTCCATCGCCCGATTCAAGACGCCTTGGTGGCTCAAGTCTCGATAGCGCTTGGAGTTGGTACGCGCTGCGCTGCGCAATCGTCGCCCCATGGGTTCGTGGTCGAATTCTGACGCCTCACCGGTTTGTATATTCATGCTGCTCTATCGTTCTCTTCGATCTGTGTTGGCTGGCGCGTCGCTTGCTTTATTGCTTGGCGCGTGCGCACTTTCGCCTGGGATGCGATTCGAATCGAGGGCACCCGTCGATCCCTCAAACCCGAACTCCATTCCAGAGGTCAAGCAGATCACGCCGGCGCTCGTGCGCCAACAGAAGGATGCGCGCGCAGCACGGAGCCCTGATGCTAAGGAACTCCTCGGTACGGCGCAGTCGTATCGCATTGGAGCGAGTGACGTACTTTCGATCATTGTGTGGGATCACCCCGAGCTCGTTGTTCCAAACCTCACCTATACGATTGGCGATACGGGTGGGCAGCTTCCCAGCGGACCCGGTCTCAGCACACAGGCCATTCCCGGATTTGTTGTGGGCGACGAGGGGAACATCCAGTACCCGTATATCGGTAGCACCAAGGCGGCCGGGCTGACGACCGCACAGTTGCAGGCGAATCTAAAGAAGATGCTTGCGCCGTATCTGCGCGATCCGCAGTTGACCGTTAGCGTCGTTGCGTATCGGAGTCAGCGCATCTTTGTCGAAGGCCAGGTTTCCCAGCCGGGCGTCAAGCCCATCACCAATATTCCGATGTCGTTGGCCGAGGCACTGAGTGAAGCCAACGGGATTACGCCGGGCGTGGGCGACACCAGCCGCATCGAGCTGTTGCGAAATGGCAAGTCGTACCGCATTGATCTCCCGGCGCTAGCACTTGATCAAGTCGACGCCTCCAAGATCATGTTGCGCGATCGCGATGTGGTTCGTGTGCCACCCCAAACATACAGCCAGGTGCTTGTTACGGGCGAAGTCACGCGTCCGCTCGCGCTGCCCATGCACGACGGGCGTCTGACGCTCAACGAAGCGCTCGGTGCCGCGCTAGGTGTGAACCCTGTGAGCGCAGAGCCGGCGGCCATATTCGTCGTGCGAGCCACGGACGACCCCGCCACGCCAGACGTGTTCCGGCTGGATAGTGCATCCCCAGTCGGGCTCGCGTTGGCCGAGCATTTCGAACTTCAGCCGAAAGATGTCGTGTATGTCGATTCGACCGGACTTGCACGCTGGAGTCGCGTGATGAACCTCCTGTTGCCTAGTGCGCAGGGTATTAACGCCAGCCGGGCAGCGTGGGGAGCGAACTGGTGATTTCGTCGATGCTCGTCGTGTGCGTCGGAAACGTTTGTCGCAGTCCGATGGCCGAGGGCATCTTGCGCGTGCGCCTGCCCGCTGTCCGTTTGGGATCCGCAGGCATAGGAGCGCTGGCGGGCAACGCACCGGAGGAGCACGCCATATCGCTAATGGCGGAGCGCGGTATCGACATATCAACACACCGCGCACGACAGCTCGATGCATCACTGTGCCGTGACGTGGAGTTCATCCTCGTGATGGACAACGAGCAGAAACGCGTTATTGAAAGCAATTATACGTTTGCGTGCGGTCGTGTATTCCGGCTGGGGCATTTCGGCAAGTTCGACGTGCCCGATCCCTATCGCGCGTCGCGAGAGACGTTTGCCGCATGTGGCGAGTTGATCGATCGAGGCATATCTGATTGGGTAAGCCGCATTCACGCGCTCTAGGCGCTCTCACTGCGTATCGTGCGCCACGCGTTCGGCCTGATGCACATCGGTACGGACACAACTGAAGTTTAGAAACTGCAGGCCCGTCGTAATCATGTCTCTTTTGAATCAACCCAACACCACTGAAACGAAAAGCACCGCCGATGAGATCGATCTTGCGAGTGTCCTGGACATACTCGTAGAGAACCGGGTCCTGATCGCGGTTGTCACCGGCCTGTGCATGCTGATCGGCGTGCTCTACGCGTTTCTCGCTACGCCGGTGTACGAGACGAACATCGTCGTTCAGGTCGAGGATAGTCCGGATAGCGCCGCCAAAGGCCTGTTGGGCGATCTCTCGTCGATGTTCGATGTCAAGTCGACGTCCGACGCAGAAATCCAGATTCTCGGCTCACGGCTCGTTGTCTCGCGCGCGGTCGACGCTCGCAGGCTCTACATCAACGCGAAGCCGAAGCGCTTTCTTGTCCTGGGCGGGTGGATATCGCGGCGAGCGAAAACGCTGTCGCAACCGGGCTTGTTCGGCGTAGGCGGCTACACGTGGGGAACCGAAGCAATCGAGGTCGACCAGTTCGACGTACCCGCTGACTTCTACGAGCGGCGATACCGGCTGACCTCGCTTGGCTCTGATCGCTATCAGGTAGAAGGCGATGGCCTTGCTCAGCCAGTACAAGGCCGAGTCGGCGAACCGGTGTCGTTCACAACTAGTTTGGGATCCGGATCGATCCTCGTGCGCAAAATCTCGGCTGAACCCGGCGCGATATTTACCGTGGAGCGCCGCTCCCGCCTGCAGACCATCGACGATGTTCAGAAGCGGTTGAAGATTGCGTCTGTCGGCAAGGATTCCGATGTGATCTCTGCGTCACTGCAGGGCAGTGACACCGAGCGACTCGAGGCAACGCTCAATGAGATCGGTTTCCAGTACTTGAAGCAAAACACCGAGCGAAAGGCCGCGCAAGCAGAACAATCTCTGGAGTTTCTGAATACGCAGGAACCGCAGATGAAGCGTGAACTGGAAGAAGCTGAGGACAGGTTCAATCAGTACCGGAACCAGAATGCGATTATCGACGTCGACGCAGAGGCGAAAGTCGTGCTTCAGCAGTCGTCCGACCTCGAAACACGGCTCTTTACGCTTCGCCAGAAGCGCCCGGAGTTGATGACCAGATTCGGCGACAAGCACCCGGCTGTCGTCGCCATCGACGAGCAGATTGGCGCGACGCAATCTCAACTTGGACAGGTTTCCGACCGCATCAAGGCGCTACCCATTGCCGAGCAAGGCGCCGTGCGCCTGGAGCGCGATGTCCGCGTCAACACAGATTTGTATGTGGCACTGCGCAACAATATGGAGCAGTTGCGGCTCATCAAGGCGGGCAAGGTCGGCAATGTGCGCATTGTCGATAACGCGTATTTGCCGGAACTGCCGATCAAACCCAGAAAGGCCTTCGTTATCGCTGCAGCCACACTTTTCGGGCTGATCGTAGGCATTGGGCTGGCCTGGTTGCGTGACATGCTGTTTCGCGGCGTGACAGACCCGCATACGTTCGAAACGTACACCGGTCTGACCGTGTTCGCGACGATTCCACATAGTGATGCGCAAGCTGGGCTGGCGCGCCGAATTGACGGACTGGGTGCGAAGTCGACGTTGCTCGCAACGGCTCGCCCCACTGACCCCGCAATCGAGAGCCTTCGCAGCCTCAGAACAGCGCTCCAGTTTTCATTGCTGGAGGCACGCAACAACGTTGTGATGATTACTGGTCCGATCCCGGGCATCGGCAAGTCGTTCATAACGGCGAACCTGTCGGATCTGATTGCGGCGTCGGGAAAGCGCGTTCTGTTGATCGACGCCGACATGCGAAGGGGCTACCTGAACCAGTATCTCAACGCTGACCGCAAGCGGGGTCTCGCAGATGTACTGACTGGCGCCCTGCCACTAGGCGGTGCGATTCGACGCTCAATCCGCCCGAACCTCGACTTCCTCTCAACAGGGGAGTTCCCGTCGACTCCGTTCGAGTTGCTCGTGAACGGTCGATGGAAGGCGTTGATCGAGGAGGCATCGGGCTTATACGACGTTGTCATGATCGATGCGCCGCCAGTGCTTGCCGTGTCCGATGCGGAAATCATGGCACCTTTCGCGGGCAGTGTTTTCCTGGTCGCGAAGTTCGGGAAATCTCGCCTGGGTGAAGTCGATGAAACGGTAAAGAGATTGGCGCAGGGCGGCGCACAAGTCACCGGGATTTTGTTCAACGGCATGAAATCGCGCGGTGCGTTTGCGTATGGCGGAAAGTACGCCAGCTATCGATATGTTTCGTATAACTACGAAGCGAGAAATGAAAGATGAACGCGGATAAGGAAGATATCGGCATGCTATCCAATAAGACGAAGATTGGCGTCATTGGCTTGGGATATGTGGGTTTGCCGCTCGCGGTGGAGTTCGGCAAGCATCGCGGCGTGGTGGGTTTCGACATCAGCCGTCCTCGGATTGACGCCCTGAAAGAAGGGCGTGATTCGACGCTTGAGGTCAGCGAAGACGAACTTGTCGAGGCGCGTGGCTTGACGTTTACCTGCAACCCGGCGGATCTGCACGAATGCACAATATTTATCGCGACCGTTCCAACGCCAATCGACGAATTCAAGCGCCCCGATTTGACCGCGCTCTATCGTG
>JAITTX010000484.1 GCA_031286755.1 Paraburkholderia sp. | reverse complement strand
CTCGCCCGCCACCGGCATTTCCCACTCGTGCCGCTCGTGCAATCCGCTTTGCGCCACGCCCACGGTCTTGAACGTCTGCAACCAGCCTTCGGGCGCGCGGCGCAGCCGCAGCGCGCTCTTCGCACGCGCGAGCGTGAGCGACGGCGTGTCGAAGTAGATGTTCTCGAGCCTTATCGCGTGTCCCGGTGCGCCGGCGCGCGCCTCGAACAGACGCAGCGCCGCGTCCACCTGGTCGCGCGGCAGCGCGAGCTTGATTTCGCGTTCGATAGCCATCGTCGCTTTTTACTTGCCTGCAATCAGAAGAACATGCGCGCGAGTTCCGCGCCCGGCTGCTCCGCGCGCATGAACGCCTCGCCCACGAGGAACGTATGCACCGAAAGCGCACGCATCTTCTCGACATCGGCGCGCGAGAGAATGCTCGACTCGGTCACGACGATGCGGTCTTCAGGCACTTCGTCGAGCATGCCGATGGTGGTTTGCAGCGTGGTCTCGAAGGTGCGCAGATTGCGGTTGTTGATGCCGATGAGCGGCGTCTTCAGCGTGAGCGCGTGCTTGAGTTCTTCGCGATCGTGCACTTCGACGAGCACCGCGAGGCCCAGCGAATGCGCGAGGGCTTCGAGATCGCGCATCTGGCCGGGTTCGAGCGCGGCGGCGATCAGCAAGATCGCGTCGGCGCCCATCGCGCGCGCTTCGACAATCTGATACGGGTCGACGATGAAGTCCTTGCGCAGCACCGGCAGGTTGCACGCGGCGCGCGCGGCTTCCAGATACGCGGCGCTGCCCTGGAAGAATTGCACGTCGGTGAGCACGGAGAGGCACGCCGCGCCGCCTTCGGCGTACGAGCGCGCAATCTCGGCGGGCTGGAAGTTTTCGCGCAGCACGCCTTTCGAGGGGCTTGCCTTCTTGACTTCGGCGATTACGGCGGCCTGGCCGTTGTCGTGCTTCGCGCGCAATGCGCCCACGAAGTCGCGCAAGTCGCGCGCGCTCGCTTCCAGACGCAATTCTTCGAGCGGCGCGCTTTGCTCGGCGGCGCGCACTTCTTCGCGCTTCACCGCAATGATTTTTTCGAGGATGTCGCTCATGGTGTTCTGCAAAAATCGGGCAAAAAAAATCGGGCAAAAACGGTGCTGGATCAGGACTCGATCAGCGCTTGAACTGTTGCGTGAAGCGTACCAGTTCGTCGACCTTGGCGCGCGCGCGTCCGCTCGCGAGGGTCTCGCGCGCGAGCGCGATGCCGTCGGCGATCGAGTTCACGACGTTGGCCGAATAGAGCGCCGTGCCCGCATTGAGCGTGACGATCTCGCGCGCCGTACCGGGCTCGTTCGAGAGCGCGCCGAGCAGCATGGCCTTCGACTCGTTGGCGTTTTCGACCTTGAGCGAGCGGTTCGAGACCATCTGCATGCCGAAGTCTTCGGGGTGAATCTCGTACTCGCGAATCTGGCCGTCCTTCAACTCGCCCACCAGCGTGGCCGCGCCGAGCGAGACTTCGTCCATGCCGTCCTTGCCGAACACCACGAGCACGTGTTTCGCGCCCAGACGCTGCATCACGCGCACCTGAATGCCGACGAGGTCCGCGTGAAACACGCCCATCAACTGATTGGGCGCGCCGGCCGGATTCGTGAGCGGCCCGAGGATGTTGAAGATCGTGCGCACGCCCAGCTCGCGGCGCACGGCGGCGATGTTCTTCATCGCCGGGTGGTGGTTGGGCGCGAACATGAAGCCCATGCCCGTTTCGGCGATCGATGCGGCCACCTGGTCCGGTTGCAGGTCGATGTTCACGCCGAGCGCTTCGAGCACGTCCGCGCTGCCCGATTTGCTCGAGACGCCGCGGTTGCCGTGCTTGGCGACCTTCGCGCCCGCCGCCGCCACGACGAACATCGAAGCGGTGGAAATATTGAAGGTATGCGAACCATCGCCGCCCGTGCCGACGATGTCGATGAAGTTCGAGTTGTCTTTCACTTCGACGTGGTTCGCGAATTCGCGCATCACGGTTGCGGCGGCCGCGATCTCGCCGATGGTTTCCTTCTTCACGCGCAGGCCGGTGATGATGGCCGCCGAGAGCACGGGCGAGAGCTCGCCGCGCATGATCATGCGCATGAGGTGCAGCATCTCGTCGTGGAAGATCTCGCGGTGCTCGATCGTGCGCTGCAGCGCTTCTTGCGGGGTAATGGACATGGCCGTGGCTCCTTTGCTCCGTGTTATGCGCTGTGCGCCTTCGACTGCTTGAGGAAATTCTCGAAGAGCGCGTGGCCGTGCTCGGAGAGGATCGATTCCGGATGGAACTGCACGCCTTCCACCGCAAGCTCGCGGTGACGCACGCCCATGATTTCGCCGTCGTCGGTCCAGGCCGACACTTCGAGGCAATCGGGCAGCGACTCGCGCTCGATCGCGAGCGAGTGATAGCGCGTGACGTTGAAGTGCTTCGGCAGGTCCGCGAACACGCCCTTGCAGTCGGTTTCGATCTGGCTCACCTTGCCGTGCATGATGGTTTTCGCGCGCACGACGCGTCCGCCGAACGCCTCGCCGATCGCCTGGTGGCCGAGGCACACGCCCAGAATCGGCGTCTTGCCCGCGAATTCGCGCAGCACATCAAGCGTGATGCCCGCATGTTGCGGGTTGCTCGGTCCGGGCGAAAGGCAGATGCGCTCGGGGTTGAGCTTGCGGATCTCGTCGAGGGTGATTTCGTCGTTGCGGTACGTGCGGACGTCTTCGCCGAGCTCGCCGAAGTACTGGACGATGTTGTAGGTAAACGAATCGTAGTTGTCGATCATGAGCAACATGGTCTTGTCTCCGCTCAGAAGTCGCTGTCGAGGCCGTCCTGCACCTGCTCGGCCGCGCGCAGCACGGCGCGCGCCTTGTTCTCGGTTTCCTGCCATTCGGACTCGGGCACCGAATCCGCGACCACGCCCGCGGCGGCCTGCACGTACAGATTGCCGTTGTGGATGAGGCCGGTGCGAATCGCAATCGCGAGATCCATCTCGCCGTTGAACGAGAGATAGCCCACCGCGCCGCCATAGAGGCCACGCTTCACCGGTTCGAGTTCGTCGATGAGTTCCATCGCGCGCACCTTGGGCGCTCCTGAAAGCGTGCCGGCCGGGAAGGTCGCGCGCAGCACGTCGTAATTGGTCATGCCGGGCTTGAGCTTGCCTTCCACGGAGCTGACGATGTGCTGCACGTGCGAGTACTTTTCGATGATCATCTGGTCGGTCACGGCCACCGAGCCGATTTCGGCGATGCGGCCCACGTCGTTGCGCGCGAGGTCGATCAGCATGACGTGCTCGGCGATCTCCTTCGGATCGTTGAGCAGCTCGGTCGCAAGTTCGGCGTCGCGCTCGGGCGTGTTGCCGCGCGGACGCGTGCCCGCGAGCGGGCGGATCGTCACGATGCGGTCTTCGCCGCGCTGCTCCTGGCGCACCAGACTCTCCGGCGAGGCGCCCACCACGTGGAAGTCGCCGAAGTTGTAGTAGTACATGTACGGCGACGGGTTCAGCGAACGCAGCGCGCGGTAGAGCGAAAGCGGATTGTCGCGATACGGCTTGCTGATGCGCTGGCCCACCTGCACCTGCATCAGCTCGCCCGCGGCGATGTATTCCTTCGCCTTGCGCACGGCGGCGAGGTAATCATCCTTCTTGAACTCGCGATAGGTCTCGGTGCGCACGCTCGCCGAGGTCACCGGCGGCTGCACGGTCTGGCGCAGGCGCTGCTTGAGTTCGCGCAGGCGATGTTTGGCCTTCGTGTAGGCCTCGGGCGTTTGCGGATCGGCGTAGACGATCAGGTAGAGCTTGCCCGCGAGATTGTCGATGACGGCCACTTCCTCGGTCAGCAGCAACTGGATGTCGGGCAGGCCGAGGTCGTCGGGCGGGCAGGTATCGGCGAGCTTCTTCTCGATGTAGCGCACCGCGTCGTAGCCGAAGTAGCCGGCGAGGCCGCCGCAGAAGCGCGGCAGGCCGGGGCGCTGCGCGACCTTGAAGCGCGCCTGGTACTGCGCGATGAATTCGAGTGGGTCGCCGTCGTGCGTCTCCGTCACCTGGCCGTCGCGCACGACTTCCGAAACGCCATTGCGGGTGCGGATCGACGAGCGCGCGGGCAGGCCGATGAACGAGTAGCGCCCGAAGCGCTCGCCGCCCACCACGGACTCCAGCAGGAACGAGTTGGCGCCGCCCCGCTCGGGCTGCGCGAGCTTCAGATACAGCGAGAGCGGCGTTTCGAGATCGGCGAGCGCTTCGGCGATCAGCGGGATGCGGTTGTAGCCCTCGTTGGCGAGGGACTGAAATTCGAGTTCGGTCATGTTCCGATCCTGTGCGTGCTGCCGGTCGCGACGTCGGGTGCGGGCCCAGTGCGGCTCAAAGCGGGGCGCGGCGTGTGCGCGATGGCGTCTGTTTTGGGTGCTCGATTGCGCTGATGATCGTTCGTGGCTCGCCTGTTGCCCATGCTGCCGGGCATCGGGGAAGCTTGCCAGGCCCGTTGCGGCAGCGCGGCGACGGGTGCGAGGCGTAGGCGTTAGCGTGCCCTGGCGAGCAGGCCGCGTCGAGGACGAGTCGGGAGCGACTCGGAACGACGAAACCACACGCAAGGACAGCGAAACACCACGGCCGGACCAGCCGACGGGTTACCGCAACAGTTTAGAGTCGAGACACGCGCGAATGCGCAGCGAAGTAAAAAACGGAGCTGAAGAAAGCGCTTGCGCGCGACTTCAGCGAACCTCGGGAGAGGTTAGCGCGACCAGCGACGCCAGGGCCAGGCTCCCCGGTCGATGCAGATCAGACTCCGTTTTTTATTCAGAAACATGCGATTAAGGTGACTGTAAGTACAGGACTCAGGTCAGAAGATTGTGCGCCGCGACAGCCTTGGCGGCGTCGAGCAGCGAGGCAACTATACCATCCGACTCAATTTTTTGTACAGGCTGGCCGTGGTTGTAGCCGTACGGCACCGTGAGCGTGGCCATGCCCGCCGCGCGGCCCGCGAGCGCATCGTTCTCCGAATCGCCGATGGCCACCGCCGCCTGCGGCGGCACGCCCAGACGCTCGCAGGCGGTGAGCATGGGCAGCGGGTCGGGCTTCTTCTTCGGCAGGCTGTCGCCGCCCAGCACGATCTCGAAGTACCGGGCGAGGCCGTATTGCTGCAGCAGTTCCACCGCGAAACGATGCGGCTTGTTGGTCACGCACGCGAGCTTGATGCCCGCGTCGCGCAGCGCGGCAAGACCGGCTTCCACGTCCGGATACAGCCGCGTGTGGCGGCCGTTGATCTTCGCGTACTCGTCCTGGTAGAGCGCGAGCGCTTCGTCGAAGCGCTCCTGGGCATCGTCGGCGTGAAAGCGCGGCGCGAGCACGCTGCGGATCAGATGCTCCGAGCCCTTGCCCACATAGCCCATGACTTCCTCGCGCGTGGTTTCTTCCGCGTCGAACTGCGCGAGCATGCCGTTCAGGCCAGCTGCGAAGTCGTCGGCGGTATCGACCATGGTGCCGTCGAGGTCGATCAGCGCCGCTTCGATGCGCGGTGCCTTGAACTGGATGGGCTGGACGGTCGTGCTCATTGCGCGTTACCGGCGTTGGCGCTCACGCTCGCGAGCTGCGCGCGCATCTGGTCGATCACGGCCTTGTAGTCGGGCTTGCCGAAGATCGCCGAGCCGGCCACGAAGGCATCCGCGCCCGCCGCCG
>JAITTX010000473.1 GCA_031286755.1 Paraburkholderia sp. | reverse complement strand
TCGATCACCTCGCCAACGAACAAGTTGCCGCTATCGACCTCGTGCGGCTTCTGAAGATGGATGGACAGGTCCTCCGGCCGCACGCTCACGATCATGCGCTGGCCGGATCTGGCGCCGTTACCGCCGGCGGCTTTCACGTGCAGAGGCGCATGGTCTTCGCCCAGCGGAATTTCTACGTTGCAAGTGTCGCCGTCGCATTCGCGCAGCACACCTTCCAGTAAGTTGGTAGCGCCGATGAAATTCGCGACGAAAGCGTTGGCCGGCCGCGCATAAATATTGTGCGGGTCGCCGATTTGCTGGATCGCGCCTTTGTTCATCACCACGACACGGTCGCTCATCACCAGCGCCTCGGTCTGGTCGTGGGTCACGTAAATCGAGGTGATACCGATCTCGTGTTGCAATCGCACGAGTTCGACGCGCATTTGCTCGCGCAGCTTGGCGTCGAGATTCGAAAGCGGCTCATCGAACAGAATGACACGCGGTTCATAAACGATCGCACGTGCGAGCGCGACGCGCTGGCGCTGGCCGCCGGAGAGTTTTGTCGCATAGCGGTCGGCAAGGTGCGCCAGTCCGACAAGCTCCAGCGCCCGCATCGTACGCGTCTTGACATCGGCAGAGCCCACGCGCCGCACACGCAGGCCGAAGGCGACGTTGTCGAAGACCGTCATATGCGGCCAGACGGCGTAGCTCTGAAACACCATCCCGATGTTGCGGTCTTCCGGATTGAGGTAGATGCCCTGCGCGGGAGCGGCGACCAAATCGCCGCCGATACGGATCTCGCCGGCATCCGGACGCTCGAGCCCGGCGACGCAGCGCAGCGTCGTCGTCTTGCCGCAGCCGGAGGGGCCTAGCAGCGTCACGAATTCCCCTTGCACTACCGAGAGACTGACGTCGCGTACCGCAAGCTCTGGCCCGAAGTTCTTGCGCAGGTGATCGAGGGTGACCATCGCGCTCATGGCTGCACCGCCAATGTGTGATCCGGATCGAGGTGCAGATAGACCTTGTCACCTTTGTTGAGGTGCACGCGCGGATGGGTGAGCACTTTCCATTCGAAGTCGCCCCAGCGCACGCGGCAGTCGACGCAATTGCCGAGGAAGATTGCTTGCAACACTTCGCCTTCGACGCAACGTCCGCTGCCGTTGTCGTGCCGCACCTGTACGTTTTCCGGACGTACCGAAAGCACGGCTTCATCGCCTTTTCCGATCCCGTCCGCGAGGCGGCAGGGGAGCTGCGCCTGCCTGCCATTTTGCGCGATCTCGATTTCGCCGCGGCCGGCTTCGCCGACGGCGATCACGCGGCCTTTCAGCAGATTGGCGACCCCGATGAAGTTGCTGACGTAGGCGTTTGCCGGCCGCGAATAGATTTCGTGCGGATCGCCTTTTTGCTGAATACGGCCTTTGCTCATCACGATGATCTCGTCGCTCATTACCAGCGCCTTCGACTGATCGTGCGTGACGTAGATCGAGGTGATGCCGACTTCGTTCTGGATGCGCTTCAATTCGACGCGCATTTGCTCGCGCAGCTTGAGATCGAGGTTGGAAAGTGGCTCGTCGAACAGCAGCAGACGCGGCCGCGGCACGATGGCGCGCGCGAGCGCCGCGCGCTGCTGCTGGCCGCCCGACAATTGCGTGGCGAGCTTTGCGGCCACCTCGGAAAGGCCGACGAGGCGCAGTACGTCGGCAACACGAGTTTCGATCTCGGCCCGCGGCACGTTGCGCATTTCCAGCGGATAGGCGACGTTCTGAGTGACCGTCATGTGCGGCCAGATCGCGTAGCTTTGGAACACCATGCCGATGTCGCGCTTCTCCGGCGGCATGAAGACGCCGTTTTTCGGCGCGGTGTACACCATGCCGCCGACGCGGATATGCCCGGCGTCGATTGAGTGCAGACCGGCGATGCTCATCAAAGTCGTCGTCTTGCCGCAGCCGGAAGGCCCGAGCAGGGTGACGAAGTTGCCTTTCGGCACGGTGAAAGACACATCGTCGACGGCCCGGTCGGAGCCGAACCATTTGACGAGGCCTTGCACCTCGACATACGGAGCGGCGGTGCTTTTGCTCGCCATAGTGCTCGCCTATACGGTCAGGGCTTCGCGACCCGCGATGCGCCGGAAGATGTAGACGCAGGCGAGCAGGATCGCGGTTTGCGTTACCGACAGCGCTGCGGTCAGCGTGTCGTTTTCGTAGTTGATCAAATAGTACACGCCGACCGATAGGGTCTCGGTGCCCGACGAATAGAGAATGATCGAGATCGACAGCTCGCGCAGGAAGATGATGAACAGAAGCACCCAGCCGGCAAAAATGCCCGGCTTGAGCAGCGGAATCGTGATGCGCCGCAGTGTCGTGAACCAGGATGCGCCGGCCATGCGCGAGCTCTGATCGAGCTCCTCGGAGATCGCAAGCATCACCGAAGAGACATTTCGCTGGCCATACGGAAAAAAGCGCGTGATGTAACCGAGCAACAGGATCCATAGCGTCGCGTAGATCGGCGTCCTGATGTAGGTCACCAGCACGCCCATCGCGATCACGATGCCGGGAAATCCGATGGGCACGACGCAGAGGAAGTCCAGAAGCCGCGCCCCGAAGCCTTTGGTGCGGTGGATCATGTAGCTCACCACTAGTGACAGCGCCATGGCGATCGTGGCGCCGGCGAAAGCGAGAATGAAGCTGTTGTAGATGCCGTTGGTGGCCGCCGCGATGTGATCGGGTGCCCAGAAAAACAGCGTGCGGACGTAATTATGCAGCGTGAGGTCGTGCAGAATGATGCGCGACTGCCAAACCGGATGCAGACTCACGACGATCAGGCACAGGATCGGCAACACCACGGCAACCAGGATGAAGCCGAAGTTGAACGCGAACGCGACCCATTTCCACTTACCGAGGTCGATGATGTTCGGCCTGAAGCCTTTGCCGGTAACGGTGGTGAACGAGCGCGGCGCGATATAGCGCTGCTGAATCCAGATCAGCACCACCGTAATGACGCCAAGCGCCATGCTCATAGCCGAGCCCAGGTAGATGTTGGCGTCGTCGCCGACCGCCTTGGAGAAAATCTGCGTGGTCAATGTCTGCCAGCCGTAGGGTGCGGAAAGCTTGAACGGCACACCGAACTCACCGGCGGTTGTCACGAACACGATAATGGCACCAGAAAGAATCCCGGGCGCCACCAGCGGCAGCGTCACCGTCATCGCCGTACGCACGAGCCCGGCACCCGTCGTGCGCGCCGAGTCCTCAAGCGAGGGGTCCATGCGCCGCAGCGAGCCGACGACGAACAGATAGACAAGCGGCGCGAAGAATAACCCGGTCACCCAGATCACGCCATAGAGATTGTCAACATTGATAAGGTTGCCATGCAGGCCGAGAAAGTCCCGAGCCCACGAGTTGATGAGCCCCACCCTGCCGCCGGCAAGATTATGCCAAGCGATCGCGCCGACGAACGGGCTCAGGAAAAACGGGACGAGATTGAACGGCTCCATCCGCTCGCGGCCCGGGCAGTTCGTGCGGGCGTTTATCCAGGCGAGCGCCACGCCGAAAAAGGTGGCGATCACGGTTGAGCCGGCACAAACAATGAGCGTGTTGACGAACGCCTTCGGAATGACTCGGTCGGTGTAGAGTGTCCGGTAATTGTCGAGACCCCAGGTTGTATCGAACCCGTCGACATCAAGAACGCGAAAGCTGCTGATGATGAGCACCGCGAGTGGTAGGACCACGGCCGCCGCGACAATGAGGCTGACGACTGCGGTTGCCACCGATTCCTGTGTGACAAGGCTTCGCCAAGGGCTCGCCGCCGGCACCTGCGATGCATTGTCAGTGAGCGTCTGAGTGCTCATCGTGTCTTCCGCAAGCTGCGGTGCAGGTCGATCGACGATTACGGCGCTTCATTGCCGCATCGGCCCCGCCCGGCGAGGCGGGGCTGCTTAGTTC
>JAITTX010000465.1 GCA_031286755.1 Paraburkholderia sp. | reverse complement strand
CCCGGTAGTTGAAAGACTCGACAAGTTGGGTGAAACCTCCTGATTCGTGCCCGATCTGCGCGATCCACGCAGCGAGGCGCTTTGGCGTTGTGATGCCGAATTCGGCGGCAGCGGCCATTACGCGCGGAAGCGATCCGCCAATGTATCAGGCAATTGTGCATGCCTGCTGGAATGCCTGTCGATTCATTGCATGTCTTCATTGAGAGAGGCACGGGTGCGACCGACAATTCGCATCCTCGATACCGAGGTCGATCGGAAAGCCGCGGACGGTCGCCGTTTCGTCGGCCGCTAACCTGGTAGCATCGACCCGCGCTCCTGATCGAATAAACCCGCGTCGCGAGCGACTACCCATCGACATGACTCATCGCGCGTTATCATCCATCCGAGTCCTTATCTGTATCGGCTCGCAATTACCCAAGAAAATTGGGCGCGATCTTTTCCAGGAGCGGCTGTCCGAGCAGGCCGATTGCGGAGGCGACACCCATCAGCGCCGTCGGTGGGAGTTCCTGAAACAGAATGAGTACGGCCCCCCGCACTCGCCGACAGGGCTGCGCCTATGACCATACCGCCAGCGATGCCACGTACCGACAACGGCACAGCACTGACCAACAGCTTTCCGAGACCTATGACAGCGCCAATTCCCAACAGGATCAGCAATGCCTTTTCGTGCACTTCAATTTGCGTGGCTGCAATTCCTTCTAATAACTTTTGGGCATATCGCCCTGACGGCGATGATTGTACCTATGCTTATTCTTGAGAGCGGCCATAATTCAGCGAACCGCTTTCTTTACGTAAGGTGATTATTGGCGCTGCTTCAAGCGACGTCCAATGCATTAAATTCATTACAAGGTCTGTCTGCGCCGACTCGGCGGAACATTTCTTGCGCAGATGCCAAAGGCTCAGCACTGAAGTCTCAAGGGCAACCCGCACCAGTTCAGAAGAACTCAGAGGTCACCCATTTTTCAGACATCCATCTTTTGCTGACATTTCCGAACTCTGTGGGTAAGTAAAGCGTCCGACGCAGTCATGCTGCTCATTTGCCCCGCGCCGCGTGCAATCTGCATGGACGGTCACTCGTTACAGCGCTGCACAGCTTCGTGTTCAAATGCGTCTTTGACCCGGGAAAAAAGAAGAATCACAATGAGTTTAATGCATTGGACGTCGCTTGAAGCGACGCCAATAATCACCTTACAGTACAGAAAGTAGCTCGTTTGCTTATGGCTGCGCTCACGCGCATAAGCATGGGAACGGGCGGAACTTGCAAAGCAGCTCGTCAGTGCCGAGCCGTCGTTGTCGGGGCATAGGCCAAGGATGCGAATTGTCGGTCACATCCGGCCTCTCTCAATTGTGGATGTACCGGCTCCGGTTGTCTGGACACGCTTTTGCAGTTCAGGCGGCCAGCTTCATCAGCCTTTCCTGACGGGCTTCGAGGGGTGATTTGAAGCCCAGATTTTCAAGACGCCAGTCGCGATTGTATCGGTCCCTGAACGCGATGGCGGCAGCACGAACTTCCTCCAGGTTCTTGAAGATGCGCCCATGAATTGCCTGTTCCTTCATGGTCCGGTTGAACCGCTCGACGACGCCGTTGGTTTGGGGTTCGGCGACGAACGCGTAGCTCGGCGTAATGCCCCGGAACCTGATCTGGTCGCGGAAGTCGTCCGAGGTGTATTGCGAACCGTGATCCATGTACAGCGACAACCCGGCCCGAGTCGGCAGCTACCGAGCCAAACGCGCCCAGCAGCCCCTGCGAGATAGGCTCGAGGGCTGCAAAGCGGTCACCGATTTTCGCGGCATGAATGCCGGTGCACATGCCGTCGCAGTGATCAACGGCCGAGAAGATCCACACCATGCCGTCGTCCACGGTCGCAATGCGCACGCCGTCGGTTCCCCACATCTCATTGGGGCGATCAGTCGTGATCCGGCCGTCGTGAAGGCTGGGTTCGCCCCGCGCCTGACGGTGCGGCGAGAGCAACCGGTGCTCGCGCATCAACCGCAGTACGCGGGTTCGGGAGACACGGATGTCGTGCACGATGCGCAGCCGCGCCCAGACCTTGCGGTGCCCCTCGCCGCTGAATGGCGAAGCCGCAAGATCATCACAAATGGCCTTGAGCAGGTCGGCATCGCGCATCTTCGGCTTCGGTCCAAGCCTGCGCGCAACCATCGGCGTCACGGTGGCGCGCGCTCTGGCACGAACGGCATAGATCGTCGAACGCGGGAATTCGAGCACCTGGCAAACCCGTTGCAATCCCAAAGGGCTTGCCTGCACTGACGGAGATCTCGTGGCTCCTGTCGACGATCTCCGAGCGGTCAAAGGGCGACGGGCCTGCAGTTCGTGTTCCCCGCGCAGGATCTCGTTTTCCATGGACAGCTCGCCAAAGCTCGCCAACGCGTCGCACGGCGTCATTGAGGCGCTGCAGCGGATCGCTGGTCCGCGTCTTCAGGCCGGCCAGCGCCAGCTCACGCCATTGCTCGAGTTCGGCGATCGTCACGCCGACTTCACGGGACACGGTGTCAACAGGTTCGCTGCGCAGCAACCGAAGGACCACGCTGCGTTTGCGGCCGGTCGACCACGTTTGATTTCGGCGGCGCCAGAGGCGCTTCCAGTCGCGCTACGCGCTCCTTCCAGCGCCTCTGGCGCAACCGCATGCGCATCAGCTTTCTTCAACATCAACCACTCCAGTTTGGGTCACACGTTTTACCCCAAATCTGTGTCCGGAAAAACCGGAGGCGCCGCACTCTCAATTGTGGACATCCAATGATGTCGACGGGCATTCCAGCAGGCATGCACAATTGCATGACACATTGGCGGATCGCTGGTTTCTGCGCGTAACAGACGCTGCGCCGAATTCGGCATTGCAACGCCAAAGCGCCTCGCTGCGTGGATCGCGCGGATAGGGCACGAATCAGGCTGCTTCACCCTGTCGAGTCGCTCGACCAAACCACCGGGCGGACGCGTTGAGGATATTCATGCGCATCCCAGCCGATATGCGTGTACTTCCCCCGCGTCGGCCGCGGGTTAGCGGTCGCACATGACGAGAACGATGCCTGGCTGTCGCGGTCCGTTGATCCGCTCTTCGGGGGCGTCGTCAACTGTAGTGCGGTTGTAGTTCAGTGCGCGCACCAACCGACGCTTGTTGCGCACCGGCGGAGTCAGCCTGCACTACGCGGCATCCCCATAGTAATCTCAGGGCCTTCGAAGAGTCACTGCAGCGTCGTCAGCTTCGCGACTGCAGTGGTTTGCTTCACGATCCGGGCGCCCGGCTCGTACCAAGGGGGCGTTAGATGGCAAACCGGCACGCTTCACCCAGGATAAAGAATCCACGATTGCCGGCCCAATGCATCGGCGATCCGCCCTGTCCGGGCGAGCGCGGCAAACTCCCAGTGCAATGTAAAAGTCGATTGCCGCTCGACAATTTCTTTCTCGACGAACGGCAAAGCTAACATGTTCGTTACAAATACATATGCGATCGCTTCGATTTATAAAATTAATTTGGCTATCTTTCGACGTGCCGTATCCTATATGATCTGACAATTAGATATTGTGCGCTGACGTTTCAGATTCGAGTCGGGATTTTCGAATCCCCTTCGCCGGATATCGATCACCTTACAACCGGAAGGCTGATTCATCAGTCTCCGCATTCGTAAATGAGGCAGCCACGATCGCTGCAGAAGGCATTTCACGGAACGGACACATTAGCACGAAGTGCCAGATCGGTTTTGCAGAAGCGGTAAGTTCGGGAAAGTTGCCCGCGTAGCGACGCAGCAGCGCTTCGTGCTGAGATTGAGAGAGGCCCGCGAAGTTTGGCTTGCAGACACTCGAGAGGAAACGGCACAGATCAGTTTAAAAAACCTTTTAAATGTGAGGCGTCAGTTGCGCATGATTTTCCAGGCGCTGCTCTCGGGCGGCTATCCTAAGTGATGTGCGAAAATCTAGATGAGAATTACACAAATGCCACAATTGCAGACGGGTTTCATATGGATCTAATCATGTTTTATATCAATTCAAAACAGTTGAGATACCTCGTGGCATTGAGCGAGGAGCGCAACTTCTCGAGGGCGGCAGATCTTACGCATATTAGCCAACCAGCGCTGAGTCGGAGCATTCGAGCCCTCGAGGAAGAGCTTGGAATCAAATTCTTTGACCGGTCCGCCAGTGGTGTCGTGCTGACAATGGCTGGAGAGTTAACGGTGCGTCACGCGCGCTACCTCCTAAAGGGAATAGATAACCTAGTGAATGATATAGAATTTATAAAAAATTGCGAATTTCAATGCATTAAAATGGGAATTGACCCACATTGCGCAGATACATTACTTCCAGAGTTACTCATTGATACGTTCGAGGAATATCCGAAAATTAAGATTCAAGTGGAAATATCAGATTGTGAATCATTGTTACAGAGGCTTATGGAAAGGAAGATAGATTTTGCCGTAACAAATCAACGACATCTAAAATCGAATTCGAAAATCACAATTCAGCGACTATCAGCCATAGATGCGGCGTTTTACGTTCGACAAGGGCATCCTCTACTCCTGCGAGAACATAATTTCAAATCTGAATTATTAAATTATCCTTTAGTGTCCGCGATAGCAGAACCCTTTACACAGGAAATAATGCGTAGCGTCCTGAATCTGTCCCCTGACGAATTTTTCTTTCCACACGTACAGTGTGTGCATGCATCTACACTTAAAACCCTGGCAAATCGGTCAAATTCAGTTTTATTGCTGTCAACACCTCCTTTGAGACAGTATTCCTCAGGCAACGATTTGATTAGCCTTAATTTTTCAGATTGCAGACCGGAACCAATCGAATTTGGCATCGGCTATATTTCAGAAAATGCTTCTCCGATGTTATCTGATATTATTTCTTTCTTGATTAAAAGATAATGCGCATCGAACTTATTGAGTCAGCCCTGAATAATGGATTTTGCCCGGCGGTCGCATCGTGCACCGGGGCATGATTCGCACGAGCGGGACTGTATCTGTCGCTTCAGCATAGCTATCTACCGTTCAACTTTCGGGGGTTTGCCGGCAACACTGCCGATCCGGCTACCGTGGCCTCGCAGGTGGAGAAACTGAGGGACCGCTATGGCATCGGCAAGATCGCCTGGGTGGGTGACCGGGGCATGCTCACGCAGGCACGCATCGACACGGAATTGCGCCCGGCGGGGCTGGACTGGGTAAGCAGCCTGCGCGCGCCGCAGGTGAGCACGCTCGCCCAGGAGAAGGGGCCTTTCCAGCCCTCGCTGTTTGACGAGCGCAACCTGCTGGAGGTGACCAGTGAGGCGTTCCCCGGTGAGCGGCTTATCGTGTGCTGCAATGCGCAGCTGGCCGAGCAGCGCAGCCGCAAACGCGAGGAGCTGCTACAGGCCACCGAAGCCGAACTGATGAAGATCATCGAGGCGACCACGCGTGCCCGCAACCGCCTCAAGGGTACTGAGGCGATTGCCCTGCGCGTGGGCCGCGTCATCGATCACTACAGGATGGGCAAGCACTTCGAGCTGAGCATCACCGACTCGAGCTTCACGTGCACGCGCAAGGCCGAACAGATCCGGCAGGAAGCGGCGCTTGATGGCCTGTATGTGGTGCGCACCAGCGTGCCGGCGCAGGACCTGCCGGCCGAGGCGGCCGTGACGGCCTATAAGGGGCTGGCGGTCGTGGAGCGCGCCTTCCGCTCGCTCAAGACGGTCGACCTGCAGGTGCGCCCCGTCTTCCACTGGAACGCCCAGCGTGTGCGTGCGCACGTCTTCCTGTGCATGCTCGCGTATTACGTCGAGTGGCACATGCGCGAGACGTT
Organism: Paraburkholderia sp.; assembly: GCA_031286755.1. Taxonomy (GTDB): domain Bacteria; phylum Pseudomonadota; class Gammaproteobacteria; order Burkholderiales; family Burkholderiaceae; genus Paraburkholderia. Next base: position 2,384 of record JAITTX010000465.1, on the reverse strand, counting down.
AAAGCCGATGCTGTTTGACGATGAATACATTGAGCTCGCGCGCGCCGCGCGGCCCTCGCCGATGGCCAAGGCACGACGCTCGGACCAGGCAAAGGCCAAGGATGCTACCCGGCTTGGTGAGGATGGCTTGCCAGTCCACAGCTTGCGCACGCTGCTCGATGATCTGGCCACGCTTGCCTACAACGTCTGCTACACCCCTCTGAACCCGGACGCAAAGATCATGATGACCACGCGGCCCACACCCGTTCAGGAAAAAGCCTTCCGCCTGCTGAACATTAGCCCCGCCTGTACCCAGTAACTGACTCCCCCCGGCACGCGTAACCGCGGCAAATCAAGGACTTGCTATCGCCGCGCGCGCAAAGTTCGGTTTAGTCCACGCGCCCTACTGATGTGGCAAGACGATGGTGCCGCGTCTGCTGTTACCAATCACCAGGCCCCGGCGTGCGGCCTCCCGATAGGCTGCGTTCACGGTGTTCAGGTGAAAGCCCAGCACGTCCGCTACAGCCCGCTGCGACGGAAGCCTCTCACCTGGGCGCAAGACACCATTCCTGATTGCGTCCTCAATCTGATCTGCTATCGCGCGATATGGAGACCCGCGCAGGCGTGCAAAATCGGGAAGCCAGCTCGACGTTGGCCGTTGCACAGACCCGTGCCCAAACTGATCACCGTTGGGTTGATCGGGGTAATCGAAAGACACCTGTTTCACGCGCGGCCCAAGTCCAGCGCCCGTGCACATTCGGCGACGAGCGCCGGGCCACGGTAGATGAAGCCCGTATAGATCTGCACGAGCGAGGCGCCTGCAGCGATCTTCTTGCGCGCGTCGTTGCCCGAAAAAATGCCGCCCACACCGATGATCGGCACGTCCGTGCCCAGTTCGGCGCGCAGCTTGCGGATCACGTTGTTCGAGGCGTCGAACACGGGGCGCCCCGAGAGACCGCCTGTTTCGTTCGCATTTGGCATGCCCTCCACCACCGCGCGCGAAAGCGTGGTGTTGGTCGCTATCACGCCTTCAATCTTGTGGCGCAGGAGCGTGTCGGCGATTTCCTTGACCTGCTCGTCGTCGAGATCGGGCGCGATCTTGAGCGCGAGCGGCACGAGCTTGCCATACATGTCGGCCAGACGCTGCTGCTTGTCCTTGAGCGCGGCGAGCAGGGCGTCAAGTTTGCCGCCACCCTGCAACTGGCGCAGATTCTTCGTGTTCGGCGACGAGATATTGATCGTCACGTAGCTCGCGAACGGATAGACGCGCTCAAGGCAGAAGAGATAGTCGTCGGCGGCGCGCTCGATCGGCGTGTCAGCGTTCTTGCCGATGTTCAGGCCGAGAATGCCGCGATAGCGCGCGGCCTGCACGTTCTTCGCGAACTGCTCGACGCCGTGATTGTTGAACCCCATGCGGTTGATGATGCCGCCCGCCTGCGGCAGCCGGAAAATGCGCGGGCGCGGATTGCCGGGCTGCGGGCGCGGTGTCACTGTGCCTACCTCGATGAAGCCGAAGCCGAGCGCGGTGAAACCGTCGATCGCGGCACCTTCCTTGTCGAGGCCCGCGGCGAGCCCCACGGGATTGCGGAAGGTGAGGCCCATGACGGTGCGCGGCGAATCGGGCACGCGCGGGGCGAGAAGGCCCGCCATGCCGGCACGGCCGGCGGCGCCGATCATGCGCAGCGAGAGGTGGTGGACGTATTCGGCATCCATGCGAAAGAGCATGCAGCGGACGAACGGATAAAGGTTACTGAACATGGGAAAGGCGTCATTGGCAAAGAACCAAAGGTGCGCATTCCTGCCCTTTCCGTCAAGGACGGTTAGCGATATGGCAAGCCCTGCTCAAGGAGCCGCCAATTTTCGTGGCCAGTACGTGCGCGCGAGGGCTTTGGCGTCGATGCGACATCATCACGCCCCGCGACGCCCGCCGGGCGACCGTTGAGAATTCGTCCGCGCGGGGGCCGGTAATACCCGCGCACGCAGCAGCGCAACGACTGACGGTCTGGAAAGACAGACACAAAAAAGCCGACTCGAGGGTCGGCTTTTGCGTTACAGTCGAAAGACTCCGGCGCGATGGCACCTGCTTTGATCACAAGATGCGCCGCATCGACACCCGGCGCAAAGAATCGCCAGTCTTCCGATTCTTCGACTCCATCCGACACAACGACAAGCCGAAATCCGCTCGACAGCAAAACGATCAAGCCGCCCTCTTCGTTCGCTGACACGCGCTCGACAATGCTGGGGTCGTGCGTCACGACCAGGCCCCGGATGCGATCTGCAGTCGCGTATGCCTTTTCGTCAGAGCCGATGAGATCGTCTTGCGTTGCCACAACTCGTGGCCCCTCCTCTAGTCTCCAGATACATTGAAGATGAAGCGCCCACTCGCCGACATATTTGGCGACGCC
>JAITTX010000459.1 GCA_031286755.1 Paraburkholderia sp. | reverse complement strand
CTGATGCCGTCGTACACCAACATCGGCGCCTATGTGGATGAAGGCACGATGGTCGACACGTGGGCCACCGTCGGCTCGTGCGCGCAGATCGGCAAGAACGTGCACCTCTCGGGCGGCGTAGGCATCGGCGGCGTGCTGGAGCCGCTGCAGGCCAACCCGGTCATCATCGAAGACAACTGCTTCATCGGCGCGCGCTCGGAAGTCGTGGAAGGCGTGATCGTCGAGGAAAACTCGGTCATTTCGATGGGCGTGTACCTCGGCCAGTCGACCAAGATCTACGACCGCGAAACCGGCGAAGTTTCGTACGGCCGCATTCCGGCGGGCTCGGTGGTCGTGGCCGGCAACCTGCCCTCGAAGGATGGCTCGCACAGCCTCTACTGCGCCGTGATCGTCAAGAAGGTGGACGCGAAGACGCGCGCCAAGGTCGGCCTGAACGAGCTGCTGCGAGGCGACTGATGGCGAAGGCCGCGAAGACCGTCGTCTACGGCATTCCGAACTGCGACACCGTGAAGAAGGCCCGCGTGTGGCTCGAAGAGCACGGCGTCGAGTTCGAATTCCACGACTTCAAGAAAGCGGGCGTGTCGAATGCGCTGGTCCAGGACTGGCTCAAGGACGTCTCGCTGGATCAGCTCATCAACAAGCGCGGCACCACCTGGCGCGGCCTGTCCGACGTGCACAAGGCCGAAGCCGATACCACCGCGGGTGCGATCGCGCTGATGATCCACAAGCCGTCGATCATCAAGCGGCCGGTCGTGGCCGTGAATGGCCGCGTGAAAACGCTGGGTTTTTCCGCCGAACAATACGAAACGCTCTTCGCTTGAGCGAAACGCTCTTCGTTTGAGCGAGCCGCTGTTCGCCTGAACGCGCCGCGTCCCTGTTGAGCGACGCGTACACCCGATGCGACGAGCGAGCGCTGCGCGTCTTTAGCGCGCGCTTGCCGATTCGGGCGCAAACTGTTATCCCTTGCTGTTGCCGGCCCCTGTTCGATCAGCGGCGCCGGCATTTTTATTGAAAGTGGTCCGTTCATGTCCGCCACCCTCGCCCTTACCGAAGCCCTGATCGCGCGCGCGTCCGTGACGCCCGACGACCAGCACTGCCAGCGCATCATGACCGAACGCCTCTGCGCGCTCGGCTTCGCGTGCGAAACGATCGAATCCAACGGCGTGACCAACCTCTGGGCCGTCAAGCGCGGCACGGCGGGCGCCGAGGGCCCGCTCATCGCCTTCGCGGGCCACACCGACGTCGTGCCCACCGGCCCACTCGAGCAATGGAGCTCGCCGCCGTTCGAGCCCGCGCACCGCGACGGCAAACTCTACGGCCGCGGCGCCGCCGACATGAAAACCTCGCTTGCCGCCTTCGTGGTGGCGAGCGAGGAGTTCGTCGCAGCGCATCCGCAGCATCGCGGCGCAATCGCCTTTCTCATCACGAGCGACGAGGAAGGCCCCGCCACCGACGGCACCGTCAAGGTGGTCGAGGCGCTGCAGGCGCGCGGCGAAAAAATGGATTACTGCATCGTGGGCGAGCCCACTTCCACGCACACGCTCGGCGACTGCGTGAAAAACGGCCGGCGCGGCTCGATGACGGGCAAGCTCGTCGTGAAGGGCGTGCAGGGTCATATCGCGTATCCGCATCTCGCGAAGAATCCGGTGCATCTGCTCGCGCCGGCGCTGGCCGATCTCGTCGCCGAAAAATGGGATGACGGCAACGAATATTTCCCGCCCACCACGTGGCAGGTTTCCAATATTCATAGCGGCACCGGCGCTTCCAACGTGATCCCCGGCCACGCCGACGTGATGTTCAACTTCCGCTTCTCGACGGCCAGCACCGTGGAAGGCCTGCAAAAGCGCGTGCACGCGATTCTCGACAGCCATGGCCTCGAGTACGACCTGCACTGGAGCGTGAGCGGCCTGCCCTTCCTCACGCCGCGCGGCGCGCTCTCGAACGCGCTCGAGAAGGCCATTCTCGACGAGACCGGCGTGAGCACCGAGCTTTCGACCACGGGCGGCACGTCCGACGGCCGCTTCATCGCGCGCATGTGCGAGCAGGTGGTGGAGTTCGGACCGCCCAATGGCAGCATCCACAAGATCGATGAGCATATCGAAGTGAAATTCGTCGACCCGCTCAAGAACGTCTACCGCCGCGTGCTGGAACAACTGATTGCCTGAGCGGCGTGCGAGCCCGCCGCAATACTGCTGGAGTCAAAGACATGAACCATCCGCTAGCCACGACCTTTTCCACCGTGCGCGACCTGCTGCGCTACGGCGTCTCGCGCTTTTCGGCCGCGCAGCTCGCGTACGGCCACGGCACGACCAACGCCTACGACGAAGCCGCGTACCTGATCCTGCATACGCTGCATCTGCCGCTCGATCTGCTCGATCCGTTTCTCGACGCGCGCCTTGCGCCCGAGGAAGTCGACCGGGTGCTCGCCGTGATCGAGCGCCGCGCCAATGAGCGCGTGCCCGCCGCCTACATCACGCAGGAAGCGTGGATGCACGGCGTGCGCTTTTACGTCGACGAGCGCGTGATCGTGCCGCGCTCGTTCATCGGCGAGTTGCTCGAAGACGGTTTGCAGCCCTACGTGGAAGACCCCGAGCAGGTCACCGCCGTGCTCGAGCTGTGCACGGGCTCCGCGAGCCTCGCTATCCTCGCGGCGCACGCGTTCCCGAACGCC
>JAITTX010000343.1 GCA_031286755.1 Paraburkholderia sp. | reverse complement strand
ATCTTCATCCTGCCGCTGAACTTCGTGATGGAGTCGCTGCAGCCGCGCCACGAAGACATCTACACCGTCACCAACGGCGACCGCGTGGTGCGCGTGCGCGGCGAATATCTGCCGCTCGTGGCGCTGCACCAGGTGTTCAGCGTGGAGGGCGCGCGCACGGACCCAACGCAAGGCATCGTCACCATCATGGAGACCGAGGGCCGGCGCTTCGCCATGCTGATCGACGAGCTCGTGGGCCAGCAGCAGGTCGTGGTGAAGAACCTCGAAACGAACTATCGCAAGGTGCACGGCATTTCGGCGGCGACCATTCTCGGCGACGGCAGCGTCGCGCTGATCGTCGACGTGGCCGCGCTCAACCGCGAGACACGCGCGTCGCACGGCGTGAGCATGGGCGCCCATGCCGGCGCGAATGCGGCTAACAACGCCGGGGCGTTCGCCGAGTCCGCGTGAACTCGCAAATGAGCACGCAAACAAGCACGCAATCAACCAACCATTTCCCAACCGTTCAGGGGCTAACGTGGCAGAAGTCCAATCCATTCACGCCAACGGCGCACAAGGCGCCGTGGCTGGCGCGCACCGCCGCGACGCGCAACCAGCCGATGCAGGCGGCCAGGAATTCCTCGTCTTCACGCTGGGCGCGGAAGAGTACGGCATCGACATTCTCAAGGTCCAGGAGATTCGCGGCTACGAGAGCGTGACGCGCATCGCGAACGCGCCCGAGTTCATCAAGGGCGTGATCAACCTGCGCGGCATCATCGTGCCGATCGTGGACATGCGTATCAAGTTCCATCTGGGCCGCGTCGAGTACGACCACCAGACCGTCGTGATCATCCTGAACGTCGCGCATCGCGTGGTGGGCATGGTGGTGGACGGTGTGTCCGACGTGCTCACGCTGCAGGCGGACCAGATCATGCCCGCGCCCGAGTTCGGCGCGACGCTCACGACCGAGTACCTCACCGGGCTCGGCACCGTGGACGGCCGCATGCTGATCCTGATGGACATCGAGAAGCTCATGACGAGCCGCGAGATGGCGCTGATCGAAACGCTCAGCGCGTGAGCGCGGGCGTGATCGGCTGAGGCATCGAAAAAAACAGGAAGCAAGGTTGCTACGGGGGACGGGCCGCGAGGTCTGCGATAAAGAAAGAGCGGCAAGCCGCCGGCGCAAGCAGTCAAGCGCACGGAGAAGAGCGGCGCACCGCCATGCTTTTCGCGCTTCTCAGGCATCGGGCATCCGCCGCACAGGACAGGAGCAAACGAGATGTTGAACAGGTGGTCGATTCGCACGACGCTCACGGGCGTCGGCGTCATTCTGCTGGCGCTGACGGGGCTCGTCGGCGCGCTCGGGCTCGTCGCGCTCGGCAATGCGAGCGAGTCGCTCGGCACGATCGCGCGCGGCGACCTTGTCGCCATGCACTCGCTCAGCGACTCGTCGTCGTATCTGCTGCGCGCGCGCGTCTCGCTCGACCGCGTGAACTCGCTCTACGTGGCGGGCCGGAACGACGAGGCGAAGAAGGTCATCGACCGCGCCGACTATCTGCTCGGCAAGTCGAACGAAGCATGGAAGGCGTTCCAGAGCGCGCCGAAGCACGGCATCGAAGCCGGGGCGCTCGATACGCTCAACGCGAAGCGCGCGACCTTGCTGCAAGAGGGCGTGCAGCCCGAATTCGCGGCGCTGCGCGCCAACGATCAAGCGGCCTACCACGCGGTCGCCGACACGAAGATCAGCCCGATGTTCGTCGACTACGACAACTCGGCCGCGCCCATCGCGCAGCAGTTGCAGGACGGCGCGCAGGCGCGCGAGCAAAGCGCGCGCTCCGAAATCTCGTTGATGCGCACGCTGATTGGCGTGGCGATCGCGGTGGCGCTCGTGCTCGTGGTGGCGATTCGTTTCGCGCTGCGCGGGCTCATCGTGCAGCCGCTCGAAGACGCAGTGCACGCGTTCGAGCGCATCGCGCACGGCGACCTCACCGAGCGCATCGAGGTGTACAGCAAGAACGAGATCGGGCGGCTTTTCGCGGGCATCCAGCGCATGCAGGAAAGCCTCATCACGCTGGTCTGCGCCGTGCACACGGGCGCGGGCTCCATCGACGTGGGCGCGCGCGAGATCGCCATGGGCAACACAGACCTCTCGCAGCGCACCGAGCAGCAGGCCGCTTCGCTGCAGGAAACGGCGTCGAGCATGGAACAGCTCACCGGCACCGTGCGCCAGAACGCCGAGAACGCGCGCCAGGCGAGCCAGCTTGCCGTCAACGCGTCGGACATCGCCACGCGCGGCGGCGTGGTGGTGGGCGAAGTCGTGGATACGATGCAGGACATTGCCGCGAGCTCGGCGACGGTCGTGGACATCATCAGTGTGATCGAGGGCATTGCGTTCCAGACCAATATTCTGGCGCTCAACGCGGCCGTGGAAGCGGCGCGCGCGGGCGAGCAGGGGCGCGGCTTCGCGGTGGTGGCGGGCGAAGTGCGCAGCCTCGCGCAGCGCAGCGCGAGCGCGGCCAAGGAGATCAAGGAGCTCATCAACGATTCGGCGCAGAAGGTGCACAGCGGCTCGGAACTGGTGGGCCGCGCCGGCACGACGATGGACGAAATCCTTCAGGCCGTGCGCCGCGTGACCGACATCATGGGTGAGATCAGCGCGGCTTCGGTGGAGCAGTCGGGCGGCATCGAGCAGGTGAACCGCGCCGTCACGCAGATGGACACCGTCACGCAGCAGAACGCCGCGCTCGTGGAAGAAGCGGCAGCGGCCGCGGCATCGCTCGAGGAGCAGACGCGCAATCTGCAAACCGTGCTGGCCACGTGGCGCACGAATGGGAGCCATCACGCGGGCGGCCAGGGTGGCGAAGGGCGCGCGGCGCGCTCGATGGGCGCCGTGGGCTCAGTGGTGGGCGCGCACGCCGGGAAGGCCGCGGCCACTGCGGCGCCGGTTGGTGCCACGGCGGCACGCCGCCCGCCGTCGACAGCGGGCGTTGCAGCGGGCTCGAACGCAAAGCCCGCGGCGGCGGCCGATGCGGGCGCGAATGTGAATGCGGCTGCGGCCGCGGCCCGGCCGCAGCAAAGGCTAGCTCCAGCGGCGCGCGTCGAGCCACTGGCGGTTAGCGCGGCGGCGTCTTCGAAGGACGATGCCGACTGGGAAACGTTTTGAGTATTTCCGGGTAGCCGGATCGAAGAGTCAAGCGGGCCTCGGGCCTGCCCCGAGCAGGCCGGGACCCGCTGAAACGAACAGGGCAACGAGCACAGTAACGAGCACGGCAATGCATATGAGCGCACAAGGACGGCAAGATTCGCATCGCTATGCGGCCCACGCGGCCCATGAGGCGGCGCGGGCGCTGCATGTCGCGAGCGCGTCGCACGCATTGCAGGCGGGCGCGGCGGAAGCAGGGCCCACGCGGCGCACGGGAGCGGCATCATGAAGGCGCTGCGCTTTTCCCGCGCCGCTCGCACGGAACGAGCGGAACGCATCGAGCGCGGCGACGCCTCGCGCACGCCGGTGTCCGGCACGCCGGGCGAGGGCGCCGCGCGCGACTTCGAGTTCACGCCAGCGGACTTCGAGCGTATTCGCGCGCTGATCCACCGGCGTGCGGGCATCTCGCTCTCCGACCACAAGCGCGACATGGCGTACAGCCGTCTCGCACGGCGCTTGCGCGCGCTCGGGCACGAGAGCTTTCGCGCGTATCTCGACGAACTGGAGCAGCGCAACGACGCGAGCGAGTGGGAGGCGTTCACCAATGCGCTCACCACCAACCTCACGGCGTTCTTTCGCGAGGCGCATCACTTCCCGATCCTCGCCGATTTCGTCAAGCGCCGCTCGCAGGTCTCGGTGTGGTGCTCAGCGGCCTCGACGGGCGAGGAGCCGTACTCGATCGCCATGACGCTGATCGAGGCGCTCGGGGAGCGCGCCGCGCGCGAGGCGCGCGTGCTCGCGACCGATCTCGACACCCAGGTGCTCGCGAAAGCGGATGCGGGCGTGTATGCCTTCGACCAGGTGAAGCATCTCTCGCAGGAGCGCCTGAAGCGCTTTTTCCTCAAGGGCACGGGCGGGCATGCGGGTCTCGTGAAGGTGCGCCCGGAACTGCGCCAGATGATCCGCTTCGAGCAACTGAATCTCACCGACGCGGACTATGGTTTGCGCACGGCGTTCGACGCCATCTTCTGCCGCAACGTGATGATCTACTTCGACAAGCCGACTCAGGCGCAGGTGCTCACGCGCTTCGAGCCGCTGATGAAGCCGGACGGCTTGCTGTTCGCGGGTCATTCGGAGAACTTCACCTATGTGACGCAGGCATTCCGCCTGCGCGGCCAGACCGTGTACGAGCGCGCCGTGCCTGGGCGTGGCGGGCTCGCCGGCGCCGCCGCGCCCAGGCACGGCGCGCAAGCCGAACCGCTGGGAGCGACTGCATGAGCGCCCGCCTGCCGATTGCGACCAACCGCTATTTCGACTCGCACTTCCAGCGCCCCGGCGTGAAACTGCTGCCGAACGAGTTTTTCACCACCGGCGACGACATGGTGCTCGTCACCGTGCTCGGCTCGTGCGTGGCCGCCTGCATCCAGGACCGCACGGCCGGCATCGGCGGCATGAATCACTTCATGCTGCCCGACGACGGCGCCGACGCCAACAACATCCTGCCCGCCGCCTCCGACGCGATGCGCTATGGCGCCTACGCGATGGAAGTGCTCATCAACGAGCTGATCAAGGCGGGCGGGCGGCGCGAGCGTTTCGAGGCCAAGGTGTTCGGCGGCGCGGCCGTGCTCGCGGGCATGACGACCATGAACATCGGCGACCGCAACGCCGCGTTCGTGCGCCGCTACCTCGCCACCGAGGGCATCCGCATCGTCGCCGAGGATCTGCAGGGCTCGCATCCGCGCAAGGTGGCGTTCCTGCCGCGCACGGGCCAGGTCATGGTCAAGAAGCTGCGCCTCTCGCAGGAGGCGAGCGTGGCCGAGCGCGAGCAACAGCTCGCAAGGCAAACGCCCGAAGCGCGCGCCGAGCGGCTCGCGCGAGCCCGCGCGCGCGTGGAGCTGTTCGGCTTGCGCGGCGGCAGCGCGAGCGCGGCCAGCGCAAACGCCAACGGCGGCGCATTTTCATCATCCGCGCCGCAGCCGGCGCGCTCGCGCATCGAGTTGTTCGGCGCGAACGTGACAGCTACGCGGCCATGCAGTCAAGACAACGCCAGGACAGTAGAGGAGGCGTGAACGCCGTGCAGAAAATCAAGGTTCTATGTGTCGACGACTCGGCGTTGATCCGCAGCCTGATGACGGAGATCATCAACAGCCAGCCGGACATGACCGTCGTCGCCACCGCGCCCGACCCGCTCGTGGCGCGCGAGCTCATCAAGCAGCACAACCCCGACGTGCTCACGCTCGACGTCGAAATGCCGCGCATGGACGGCCTCGACTTTCTCGAGAAGCTCATGCGTCTGCGGCCGATGCCGGTCGTGATGGTGTCCTCGCTCACCGAGCGCGGCAACGAAATCACGCTGCGCGCGCTGGAGCTGGGCGCGGTCGACTTCGTGACGAAGCCGAAGGTGGGCATTCGCGACGGCATGCTCGAATACGCCGAAAAACTCGCCGACAAGGTGCGCGCCGCCGCGCGCGCCCGCGTGCGTCCGGCCGCGCGTGCCCATGCGCCGGCTGCCGCCGTTGCCGTTGCCGCGGGCGCGAGCGCCGCCGCTCACGCGGCGCATCCCGCTGGCGTTCACGGTACTCATGCGCACGCGCCGGTTCACGCCGCGCCGATGCTCAACAACCCGCTCGTCTCGACCGAGAAGCTGGTGATCGTCGGGGCCTCGACGGGCGGCACGGAGGCCATCCGCGAAGTGCTTCAGCCGCTGCCGCCCGACGCGCCGGCCGTGCTCATCGCGCAGCACATGCCGCCCGGCTTCACGAAGTCATTCGCGCAGCGCCTGAACGGCTTGTGCCGCATCACCGTGAAGGAAGCGGAGCACGGCGAGCGCGTGCTGCCCGGCCATGCGTATATCGCGCCGGGCCACGCGCACCTGCTGCTCGCGCGTAGCGGCGCGAACTATATCGCGCATCTGTCCGAGGAGCCGCCCGTGAACCGGCACCGGCCGTCGGTGGACGTGCTGTTTCGCTCGGCGGCGCTGCACGCGGGCAAGAACGCCATCGGCGTGATTCTCACGGGCATGGGCCGCGACGGCGCGGCGGGCCTGCTGGAAATGCGCCACGCGGGCGCTTACACGTTCGCGCAGGACGAGGCGAGCTGCATCGTGTTCGGCATGCCGCGCGAGGCGATCGCGATGGGCGCCGCCGACGAGATCGCGCCGCTCACCGAAATGAGCCGCCGCGTGATGACGCGCCTGGCCAGCCTGGGCGAGCGCGTGCAGCGCGTTTAAAAGCGGGCGTGTGGCCGTGCAAGGCGCACACGAACGATGACGATGAATCGATCCGGAGGGGCGTGGGGCTCGTCTGGATCATTACCCGGGTGTTGGCCTGGAGGAATGGAACGAGATGGATAAGGGAATGAAGATTCTGGTGGTGGACGACTTTCCGACGATGCGCCGGATCGTCCGCAACCTGCTCAAGGAACTGGGCTATGCGAACGTCGACGAAGCCGAGGACGGCGCAGCGGGCCTCGCGCGCCTGCGCGGCGGCAGCTACGACTTCGTGATCTCCGACTGGAACATGCCGAACCTCGACGGCCTCGCGATGCTCAAGGCCATCCGCGCTGACGCGGCGCTCTCGCATCTGCCGGTGCTGATGGTGACGGCGGAGTCGAAGAAGGAAAACATCATCGCGGCGGCGCAGGCGGGCGCGAGCGGCTATGTCGTGAAGCCGTTCACGGCGGCGACGCTCGACGAGAAGGTCAACAAGATTCTCGAAAAGATGGCGAAGGCGGGGAGCTGACGTGAACGAGTCCACCGACGTGCAGTCCGTCGCCGCGCTCGATGGCGTGCTGGCCGACGCCAGCGCCGAAACGGGCGAGCTCGCTTCGGACCGCATCCTCGCGCGCATCGGCCAGCTCACGCGCACGCTGCGCGACTCCATGCGCGAGCTCGGCCTCGACAAGCACGTGGAGCGCGCGGCCGAGGCCGTGCCCGACGCGCGCGACCGGCTACGCTACGTCGCGAACATGACGGAGCAGGCCGCCGAGCGCGTGCTTTCCGCGATCGACGTGGCCAAGCCGATCCAGGCCCAGCTAGAAAGCGATGCGAAGGTGCTCTCCGCGCGCTGGGCCACGTGGTACGACGCGCCGATCGGCCGCGAGGAAGTGCGCTTGCTGATGGACGACACGCGCCAGTTTCTGGAGGGCGTGCCGCAGTCCACGGCGGCCACCAACCAGCAACTGCTCGAAATCATGCTCGCGCAGGATTTCCAGGACCTGACCGGCCAGGTGATCAAGAAGATCATGGACGTGGTCTACCTGATCGAGCAGCAATTGCTGACGGTGCTGGTCGAGAACATCGCTCCTGAGCGGCGTGAGCAGTTCGCGGCGAATGCCGCGCTGCTCGCGGAGACGGGTGGCGCCACGGGCAGCCCCGAGGCGCTCCTGAACGGTCCGCAGATCAACCCGGAAGGCAAGGCCGACGTGATGCAGGATCAAGCCCAGGTGGACGACCTGCTCGCGAGCCTCGGGTTTTGATGCTGGGGTGGCGAGGGCCGGTGGCGGAGGGCCGGTGGCGGAGGGCCGCTTGCGCCAGACCCGTTAAAGCCTCACGGCGCGTTTGATGATGTGCAACCCCGGCCGTGCGGCTAGCTCCCGAATGTCATGCAGCAGGGGCATACTAGAGCCCGTTCGCTCATTGCCCTGGCCGCGCGCGCCGCGGTGGTGCATTGCAGCGCTGCCAGCCGTTTCCCGTCAAGACGCTGCCCGTAGCCGCCAGTCGTGCGGCGCGAGCGCCGCGCGGAGGAACGTGCCACCGAGAGAAGGGGGAGGGCCACCTTGTATCCGCACTCATCGACCGTTGTGTCCACCACGTCCCGCGCGTCTCACTGTGCCGGGTCATCCGGCGCGCCGGGCTTGTCCGGTTCGTATTCGTCATCATCTTCGTCTCCAGCTTCGCTGGCCGCGCATGATTCCGCCCGGCGCCGGGTTTCCCGCGGCGCGGCATGGCGCCTTGCCGCCGTGCTCGCAGGCGCAATAGCGGCGCTGGGAATCTCGCCGCCGGCCAGCGCCGGGCTGGGCGGCGCGCCCATGAGCACGCCCCCCGGCGCGAGCGTCACCGTCCCGAATGCCGCGCTCGGCCCGGCCGGCCAGGGCGCCTCGGCCGCGGTCATGCGCCAGGCGGCCCAGGCCAGCGCGACATCGCCGGTTTCCGCCACTGGCGCCGCCGCCGCATACACCGTGAAGCAAACCACGCTCGCGAACGGCACCGTCGTGCGCGAGTACGTCTCGCAGGCGGGCACCGTGTTCGGCGTGGCCTGGAGCGGGCCGCAGTTGCCCGATCTCGCGGCGCTGCTCGGCACCTATTTCCCGCAATACGTTTCCGGCGTGGAGGCCAATCGCGCCCAAGGCGTGCGCGGCTCCGGCGCGGTCAATAGCAGCGGTCTCGTCGTGCACTCGGGCGGCCACATGGGCGCCTTTTCCGGCGAGGCGTGGCTGCCGCAGGCGCTGCCGGCCGGCGTCAGCACGTCCGACATCCAATAACGAACGGGAGGCGAAGCGTGTCCATCCACGGAATCCCCCGCATCTTCGTTCGCGCCCTGCGCGAGCCGCGCTCCTTCCTCTTTGCCGTGCTGCTCGCGCTCACGGCGGGTCTGGCCGCCTGCGGCGGCGGTGGCGGCTCATCCGGCTCGGACTCCAATGCCGGCGGCAGCGGCGACACTTCCTCGTTGCCCGCTGGTCCCCAGCAGCAGCCCATCGCCGCCACGGCCGCGAACACCGTGGCCGTGACCGTGAACCGGGGCCTCACCGGCAACATGCCCAACATCCCCACGGTGAGCGTGACGATCTGCGTGCCGAATACCGGCACCTGCCAGACCATCAACAACGTTCAGGTGGACACCGCTTCGTTCGGGCTGCGCGTGCTCGCCTCGGCGCTCGGCGGCTTCAACGGCACGTTGCCCGCGACCACCAGCAACGGCGCCACGCTCGCCGAATGCACGGGCTTCGCCGACGGCTACACCTGGGGCACGGTGCGCAACGCCGACGTGAAGATCGGCGGCGAGACGGCCAGCAACATTCCGATCCAGGTGATTGGCGACCTCGCGGCTTCCACGGTCCCGACAACCTGCTCGGACATCGGCCCGTCACAAAACTCCACGCAGGCGCTCGGCGCGAACGGCATCCTCGGCATCGGCGTTGCGCCGTGGGACTGCGGCGCGAGTTGCGCGGCCTCCGCGCTGAGCAGCCACTACTACGCGTGCCCCAATGGCACCAACAGCAACAACTGCGCGAACACGGCCGTCGCGCCCAATAACCAGGTGGCCAATCCCGTCGCGCACTTCCCCGTCGACAACAACGGCGTGATCCTGCAGATGCCGCCCATCTCCAACAACGGGCAGGCCTCGGCCACGGGCACGCTGGTGTTCGGCATCGGCACGCAGTCGAACAACGCATTGAGCGCGTCGCAACGCTTCGCGACCGACCAGTGGGGCAAC